>NC_015666.1:2751006-3056674 GCF_000217715.1 Halopiger xanaduensis SH-6 | reverse complement strand
CGAGACCCAGATGCAGGAGACCAAGGTCGGCATGGTCCGCGTCGAGAAGGCCACGCCCGAACGGATCGAGGAACTCGACATGGAGTTCATCGACTTCCCGCAGGACGAGGCGGGACTCGGACTCCAGAAACAGTACGACGTGCGGGAGCACGACATGCTCGCAGACGACTAACAAAGAATGTCAACGAACGAACAACAGCAGACCGCGCGAATCAGCGACGGGAACATGAGCACCGGGGAAGGGATGCGCCTCTTCCCGGACGTGGAAGCGTGTATCGACTGCGGCGGCTGCGTCGTCGCCTGTAAACGCACCTGGGACGTCGGCCCGGACCGCGAGCGTATCGACATCGTCAACATGCTCGAGGGGCAGGAGGCCGACGAGGGTTACAACGGTCGCCAGTCCGCGGCGCTGGCCGACGGCGCCAACCCCGGCGAGACGAACGTGCCGATGCAGTGTTTCCACTGCGAGAACGCGCCCTGCGTCTCGGTCTGTCCGACCGACGCCCTGCAGAAGAGCGACGACGGGTTCGTCGACCTCAAAGAGAGCCTCTGCGTCGGCTGTCAATACTGTCTCTCGGCCTGTCCGTTCGGCGCGCCGCAGTTCCCCAACGAGGACGAGGGCTCGGCCGAAATCGTCGGTACCGGCGGCACCATGGAGAAGTGTACCGGCTGCAAGGAGCGCCAGATGGCCGACCAAGGGCCCGCCTGCGTCGACGAGTGTGCGACCAACGCACTGCTGGTCGGAACGGCCGGCGAGATCGCCGACGAACTCGAGAAGCGCGACAGCCAGCCGTTCTTCAACGACGAGGCGATGGAGATCATCTTCGGAAAGGAGGACGCCCAACTGTTCGAATCATGAGCGAGCAAGATACATCGACGGACGCCGAAACTGGAGGGCTCTCGGACACCGCGGCGTTCTGGATCGCCGCGGTCGCGAGCGCCGCCGTCGCAGTCGGCTCGATCTGGCTCGTGCAGGGGCCGAGCTACCAGACGCTCCTACGCATCCGGCCGACGGTCACCGGCGGCGGCGTCGGTACCGCGTGGGTCGCCGGCAACACCGAGCCGCTGCTCAACGCGTTGGTCTCGCTCCTGCACATCGCCGACGTGCTCATGGGCGCGTTCATCATCGTGATGGTCGCGATCCACTGGGCGGCCTTCCGCCGGCTCGGCGACCGAATGCAGCCGCCGGCGGGTGCGGAGCCCGACGCGCGAGCGGGAGCGGACGCCGACGTCGCGACCGACGGTGGTGAGCGGTCCGACGGACCGCGATCCTCGTCGGAGCTTCGATCCGACGGTGGCGTCGAGTCCGCCGCCGACGAGGACGCCCGCGCCAACGGGGGTGACGCCGCGTGACCAACCTCGACCACGGGAAGTTCTCCCGCGTCACCACGATCTTCCACTCGCTGCTCGCGTTGACCGTGTTCTTCCTGTTCTTTACGGGGTACTCCATCGCGTTCAACGCCGAGCTGTGGTGGCTCGTCGAGCTGATGGGCGGCAACGAGTGGGTCCTGACCATCCACCGCGTCGCCGGCTTCGCCCTCATGCTGCTGACCGTGTTCTGGGTGCTGTACATGCTGCTGCGCCCCTCGAGCCGGTCGAACCTGGGCGACGTGATTCCCGACATCAAGCAGGACACCGCGGCGTTCGTCCAGGACGTCAAGTTCGCGCTCGGCTACGCGGAGGAGCGCCACCCCCACGCCAAGCAGTTCGCCGGCTACAAGGCCGACGAGGTGCCGCTGCTGTCGTACGTCGGCAAGGGCGTCATCGCCATCTTCGCGGTCGAACTCGTCCTGCTGATGATCTCGGGGCTGCTCATCTGGCAGAAGACCTGGCTGATCGACTTCTACAACACGCAGTCGGTCGCCATGGGCTTCGTCGCGTTCCACGGCCTCCTCGGGATCATCATGTTCATGGGCGTGATGTTCCACACCTTCGAGCACGCCTGTCATCCGGCCTTCTACCCGGTCGAGATGAAGGCGTTCCTCCCGAAGGATGAGACGCCGAACTTCCACGGCGACGCCGACGACTACGACACTACCGGGATCGAGAACCTGCGGCTGAAGCCGACCTGGAAGTGGGCGACGAACCTGTTCGGCGCCATGGTCATCATCGGCATCGCCGGCGTGCTGGCCGGCAGCATGACCTACGGCGGCTACCCGATCCCCGAAACGCTGGCGTTCAACGAGGGGAACATCTTCCGCACGATCGCCATCAACGTCGGCGTGCTCGTGCTGTTCATCGGGCTCGCGCTCTCGATGTACGGGAACATCCTGCGAGTTCGCTACCAACGCCAGCGCGAGGCGCAGACCCAGCGCGAACGCGAGGCTGAGCAGAGTCAGAGCGACGACGCGGACGTGATCGCTGCCGACGGCGGCGAGACGCAGTAACGTCGACCGCGGTTTCGGTCGGCTCTCGGGGTAGCGATTCCCAGTGATTGACGGCGATTCCTCGAGTTTTGCAGTATTCCCGTTTCACTGATTACCTCCGTTCGATCCTCGAGCAGCGTCACCCACTGAGCGGTCCCATCTCGATCCGCTCGAGGCGAACACAGGGGAGTCGTTCCATTGAAATCCTATTCTTCAGAGAGTCGTTCCCCTGGAACTACCGCTCACTACGGGTGCGTATTGTGTCGTTTCTTAGAACACGCTCGGATCACGTAGGGTCACGTACGCTCAGCCTCGAGGCGTCACGTAGCTATGAGGACGACCGCAACAGCACCAAACGCGATGCCGAGGACCTTCTTCGCAGTGACTCCCTCGCCCAATACGACGATTCCGAGGAGTGCGCCACCAACGAGGGACATCCCGAAGATCGGCACGACGGTGCTAACGGGGCCAGTCGAGAGTGCGCGGAAATACCCGACGACAGCACCAGCGAGACAGATGCCTGCTGCGAATGCAAACCCAACAGATCAGCTCGTCGCCGACGGAACTGACCACTCACCGAACAGGGCCGCCACAGTTGTCGCTCCCACGGCCAGTGTGCCGACCGCAATCGGCATGACGGTGAATGCCGGCAGATCTTGCAGTGCAATTTTCATAAACAGGAACGCAAACGAATAACAGCCCATCGCCAGCAGTGCCCACAACACGTAGTTCACAGGACCGTCCCCTCCAGATCAAATATCACTCTCCGTTTCCCGGATGTCATTACTTCACACACCTATAGAGCCTGCAGAGAAAAACCTTACCGCTCGAGCGATAACTGATTCGGTGCCAGCGTTCAGTCAGGACTGTACTTACTGCTGTGGATATCAAACACCGCATCGACGAAGGGGACAAAGGAGTCGACGAGGGTCAAAATCGGCAGCAGGCGCGAGACAGTTTAGGAGAGCAGTTCGGCGCTTTCCGAGGAGAGTTCGACGGTGACGTCCTGCCTCGTCTGGTCCTGAATCTGGTCGATGTTTCGCGTGAGCACCTCGAGGATGTCGTCCGGATCCGGATACACGAGGACGTTCCCGTCGCCGTCCTCCATGACGAGTTGCGTGTCGTTCATCTGGATCTGGTTGTGCTCGATGCTCGCCACGTAGACGGACAGCGCCTCCGCGCCGCCGTTATCCCCCTCTTCGACCATCGAGACGTACAGCGAGTCGATGCCGATGAGGTCCTTGTACTCCCGGATTCGACGCGCACACTCGACCATGTCCTTCGTGATGGCCGTCTTCTGCGGGTTCCCGTGCTCGCCGTTGTAGCAGTGCTTGCACACCCGTAGTTCCATCCGCATGGGCCGGAGTAGCAAATGGACGCATTATAATCGTTCGGTCGCAGGCGCGCACGGGAACACACAACATTTAGTACGAAACACGGACAGTCTCCCGGCATGGAATATCTGCTCTACGCCGGACTGGTGCTTACGGTCCTGATCGGCAGCATCGGCGCGATGGTCGCGACGACGAAGGATACGGCCGGCGGCTACGGCACGGTCGGCGACGGACTGCTCGCGCTCGTCGTGCTCGGGTTCGCGATTCTGACGATCGGAACCTCCGTCTTCTAAGCGTCCGGACGGCTGACGCGGGTACCGACCCGCTCAGAGATCGAACTTCGCTGCCGCGGTCTCCATATCCTTGTCGCCCCGCCCCGAGAGGTTCACGAGGATCGTCTCGTGTTCGCCGTCCTCTGCGAGTTCGATCGCTCGGGCGACGGCGTGGCTGGACTCCAGCGCCGGGATGATCCCCTCGGTTTCGCTCAGTTCGCGGAAGGCCGCGAGCGCCTCCTCGTCCGTGACGCCCGTGTACTCGCAGCGGCCGACGGCCCGGAACATCGCGTGCTCGGGGCCGACGCCGGGGTAGTCGAGCCCGGCCGAAACGGAGTGGACGTCCACGTCGTTCTCGAGCACGCGCGTTTTCATCCCGTGGATGACGTCGTCCGTCCCGCTGGAAAGCGGCGCGGCGTGCCTGCTCGAGTCCGGTCCCTCGCCGCCGCCCTCGGTGCCGTAGAAGTCGACGTCATCGTCGCGGAAGGCGTGAAAGAGGCCGATCGCGTTCGAGCCGCCGCCGACGCAGGCGACCGCGGCGTCCGGGAGGCCGCCGGTCCGCTCCCGGAACTGCTCGCGGGCCTCCTCGCCGATGACGCTCTGGAAGTCCCGGACCATCCGCGGGAACGGATCTGGACCGACCACGCTGCCGACGAGGTAATGGGTGTCGTCGACGTTCGCGGCGAAGTCCTCGAGCGCGGCGTCGACGGCGTCCGCGAGTCCTTCGTTGCCGCGGGTGACCTCGTTGACCTCGGCGCCCATCAGCCGCATGCGGAAGACGTTCATCTCCTGGCGCTCGGCGTCTTTCTTCCCCATGTAGATCTCCGTGTCCAGCCCCAGCAGGGCGCCGACCATCGCCGTCGCGGTGCCGTGCTGGCCGGCGCCGGTTTCGGCGATGAGTCGCTCGCGTCCCGCGCGCTTGGCCAGCAGGGCCTGGCCGAGGCAGTTGTTGATCTTGTGGGCGCCGCCGTGGAGCAGGTCCTCGCGCTTGAGGTAGATGTCGGCGCCGTAGCGCTCGCTCAGGTTGCGCGCGTAGTACAGCGGCGTCGGGCGACCGGCGAACTCCTCGAGCAGGCCGCGAAACTCCGCCTGAAAGTCGTCGGTGGTCGCGACCTCGTCGTAGGCCTCGGCGAGTTGGGCAAGCGGTCCCTCGAGCGGTTCCGGAACGTGTCGTCCGCCGTATCCCTCGAACTCTCCGTTTCCGTCGGGCATACGTCCCTGCTGGCGCTCGGACACCGTAAAGGTAGCCTCCGTTTCGTTCCGTCAGCGCCACGCCGGATCGACCCGGCTCGAGCCGTCGGGGCTTTCGGACCGTTCGACGCTCCAGCCACGCCGTCAGATCGCGATACCGGCTCGGAAAGCAGACGCACCGGCCAGAACGGCTATCGATCGACGCTCCCCAAGACGATATCCAGACTCCCGAGCGAGGCGACCAGGTCCGGGACGTACTCGCCTTCGGACATCTCCGGCAGCGCCGAGAGGTTGTGGAAACACGGGCTGCGGATCTTGAACCGGGCCGGCGAGTTCGTGCCGTCCGAGCGGATGTAGACGCCGAGTTCGCCCTTCGCGATCTCGACCGCGCGGTAGGTCTCCTTCCCGGCGTCGGGTTTCAGCGTCCGGGGCACGTTGCTCTGGACCTCGCGCTCGTCCTCGGGCCAGTCCTCGAGCAGGTCGAGACACTGCTCGATGATCTTGGCCGACTCCTCGACCTCCTCGATCCGGCAGAGCACCCGGGCGTGGTTGTCGCAGCCGTCGCGGGTGACGACGTCCCACTCCAAGTTCTCGTAGTAGCCGTAGGGGTCGTCGCGCCGGAGGTCGTAGTCGATGCCGGAACCGCGGGCGACCGGGCCCGTACAGCCGTAGTCCTTGGCGACTTCGGGCTCGAGGATCCCCGTGTCGACGGTCCGCATGCGGAAGATCTCGTTGGTGACGATGAGGTCGTGGTACTCGTCGACCTTCGCCGGCAGTTCGTCGAGGAAGTCCCGGCACTTCTCGATGAACTCCTCGCGAGGCCGGGGCAGGTCCCAGGCGACCCCGCCCAGCCGGAAGTAGTAGAACATCATCCGCTGGCCCGTCAGGTCCTCTAAGATGTCCTGAACGACCTCCCGGTCGCGGAAGGCGTACTGGAAGATGGCGGTGAACTCGCCGTAGACGTCCAGGGCGAACGTCCCGAGCGCGAGGAAGTGGCCGAGCATCCGGGCGAACTCGGTCGACATCGTCCGGAGCACCTGCGCGTACTCGGGGACCTCGATGTCCGCCAAGTCCTCGATGGCGCGGGCGACCGCCCACTCGTTGGGCAGGTTCGACGTGTAGTCCCAGCGGTCGGCGTAGGGAATGATCTGGTGGCGGTAGGTGCCGTCCTGGCACATCTGCTCCTCGCAGCGGTGGAGGTAGCCCACGTCGGGATCGACGTCCGCGACCGTCTCCCCGTCGAGGATCGTCTTCAGGTGCAACACCCCGTGGGTCGCCGGGTGGTGGGGCCCGATGTTGAGCAGCATGGTGTCCGACTCGGACTCGTCGCCCTCGACCCGGCGGTCGTCCTCGAGCGGGTTCCGGTGCTCGGCGAACTTGACGACCTGCGGCTTCTCCTGATCGTAGTCGAGCGAGAGGGGGTGGCCCTGCCAGGAGTCGGGGAGCAGGATTCGGCGCGGGTCGGGGTGGCCCTCGTACTCGATGCCGACGAGGTCGTAGGCCTCGCGCTCGTGCCAGTCGGCGGTCCGGAAGACGGGTTCGGCGCTCTGGGCGACCGGATCGCCCTGCGGCAACTGGACCACCAGCGACACCTCGTGCTGGCGCTCGTCGTACTTCGTCAGGTGGAGGATCGACTCGTAGCGGTCCTCGTACTCCTGGGCCGTGAGACACGAGAGGTGGTCGAACCCCGCCTCGTCGCGCAACAGTCCCAGCACCTCTTGGACGTCGTCGGGCCGAATGACGAACGCCGGCGCGTTCTCGTGCTCGTCCCGGCGGAGCGCGTACTCGGAGAGGAGCGCCTCGAGTTCGGCCTCGTCGACGGACTCGGTCCGCCGGTGGTCGTACTCGGGGTCGATGCTCGGTCGCTCGCGCTGTGGTGTCTCGCTCATGGGATGGGAATCTCCTCGCGCGATCGGCGACGGGCGCGGGTTTCGACTGAGCTACACCTGACTCGGAAATGAGGATTTTGCCGGATTGTGCTGACTGTTCGCTCGAGTCGAACGAACCGGCCGCCGGCGGCGAGAACTGACGTGCCGGTTCTCGATTCCGGTACGTACCGGAGCGTAACGACTCGTCAAAGCGAGCGCTCGAGTCGGCTCGGTTGCGGACTCGTTACCGGCCGTTCCGTTTCGGCGGCTCGGCACCGTCCGAGAGGAAGATGCTGTCCTGTTCCGGATCGAAGTACACGTCTAACGCCCGAAGCGTGCCGGCGTAGGCGGCCGCCATGACGAAGGTGAATCCGATCAGCGCGAGGCCGAGGAGGTCGAGGACCATTTTCGTGTTCCGTTTCGAACATTGTCACAAGTACGTGTCGGTCAGCAGCACATCTCTATACGCCTCGAGTCCCTACCACCACCCATGCACGTCGTCGTGCTCGGCGCGGGCTACGCGGGCCTGACGCTGACGCGGCTGCTCGAGGAGAAGCTTCCCGAAGCCGCCGACATCACGATCGTCAACGAGTCGCCGGATCACCTCGTCCAGCACGAACTTCACCGGGTCGTGCGCCGACCCGAACTCGCCTCGGCGATCACCGTGTCGCTCCCGGAGGTGCTTGAGCGCGCGACCGTCCGCGTCGCTCGCGTCGAGGGGATCGACAGGGAGGAGCGCGTCGTCGACCTCTCGAGCGGCCGACTCGAGTACGACGTCGCGGCGATCTGTCTCGGCGCACGGACGGCGTACTACGATCTCGAGGGGGTTCGCGAGCATTCGATGCCGCTGAAGCGCCTCTCACACGCCCTGCAGATTCGGTCGCGGGCGCTCGAGGTGTTGCAGGACCGGTCCGCCAGAGACGGCGACGGCCGCATCGTCGTCGGCGGCGCCGGCCTCTCCGGCATCCAAGTCGCCGGCGAACTGGCGGCGCTGGCGGACGAGGAGCGCGGGACGGCGACGGTCACGATCACGCTCCTCGAGCAACTCGACAGCGTCGCGCCGACCTTCCCCGAAAACTTCCAGCGAGCGGTTCGATCGGCGCTCGAGGAGCAGGGGATCGAGGTGCGGACCCGGTCGGCCGTCCGGCGAGCCGACGGGACGCACGTCCACCTCGAGTCGGGCGAGGAACTCCCGTACGACCAGTTCGTCTGGACCGGCGGCATTGCCGGTTCGGACGCGCTCGCGGGTGAACGACCGCTCGTCGAGAGCGACCTGCGACTGGACGAGCGAACGTTCGCGCTCGGCGACGCGGTTCGCGCGACCGACGCCGACGGGGAGCCGGTGCCGGCGAGCGCGCAGGCGGCGGTGCGCGAGGCGCGGACAGTTGCGGAGAACGTTTCGCGGCTCGCGGGCGACGGCGACGAAACGGCGCTCGAAGGGGGTACGACGCACGGCGAGGTCGACCTCGAGCGCTTCGCGTTCGACTCGCCGGGCTGGCTGGTCAGCGTCGGCGACGACGCCGTCGCACAGATCGGTCCCGCCGTCCTCACGGGCCGACCCGCGAAGGCGCTGAAAGCCACCGTCGGCCTGGGCTACCTCTCCGCGGTCGGCGCAGTCGGGAACGCGACCGACCGCTTGTATCGCGGGGTTCTCGAGGGGCGATTTGATCGCGAGTGAGCGTCCGAGAACGGCCGCTTCCGCTCACTCGAGCGAGATAACGACCTTGCCCTGGTGCGCGCCCTCGTCGACGTAGCGGTACGCTTCGCGGACCTCGTCTTCCTCGAAGCCGAAGGTGCGGTCGATCACCGGCTCGAGGGCCGCGGCTTCGATCGCGCTGTTCATCCGGTCGAACATCGCGCGGCTGCCGACGCCCATCGAGCCCTTGACGGTGAGCGCCTTCTGGAGGATCGGCCCGGGGTGGACCTGCCCCTCCGGGCCGGAGAGGACGCCGATCAGGTGGACGTAGCCGTCGAAGGTTGCAGCCTCGATCGACTGCTGGAGCGTGCCCGGGCCGCCGACCTCGATGACGTGGTCGACGCCGCCGACCTCCTCCTGTACCGCGTCGCCCCACTCGGGCGTCTCCTCGTAGTTGAGCGTCCACGTCGCGCCCAACTCGCGGGCGCGCTCGAGTTTCGCGTCGCTCGAGGAGGTGACGAAGACGTCTGCGCCCTGCATCGTCGCGAACTGCAGGGCGAACGTGGAGACGCCGCCGGTACCGAGTGCGAGGACGGTCTCGTCGGCGGTCAGATCGCCGGCTTCCATCAGTTCGCGCCACGCGGTCAGCCCGGCGCAGGTCAGCGTCGCGCCCTGCTCGCAGGAGAGGTTCTCGGGGAGTTCCGCGAGCGAGTCGGCGGGGAAGGTGGCGTACTCGGCCAGCGTCCCGTCGACGTTCCCGCCCGTCGTCCGCGCGACTTTCTCGGGGGTCACGGGGCCGTCGACCCAGTCCGGCGCGAAGGGGGTCGCGACGCGGTCGCCCTCGGAGAGACGCTCGACGTCGTCGCCGACCGCGACGACCTCGCCGGCGCCGTCGCAGAGCGGCACGACGGGCAGTTCCGCGCCGGGATACACCAGATCTTCGTGGGCGATCGCCAGATCGCGGTAGTTGATCGACGCCGCGCGCATCTCGACGAGCGCCTCGTTCGCGGCCGGTTCGGGACGGTCGCGCTCGACCTCGACGACGCCGGAGTAGTCGCTCGAGGGTTCTTGCACTTCGTAGGCTTTCATCAGCTGACAAATGGAACCGGCGGAACTTCGGTCCTCGGTCCGACGAGCGTTTTGCTGGCTCCGCGAACAACCGGCAACGCGGCAGGTTTGATCCTCGGTGCGCCGTCTTCGAGTTTACGTCCAGCGATCCAGGCCAGTCTGGGTGACGCTCTCCTTGATGCGCTCGAAGCCGCGTTCGACCTCGTCGGGGGCGACGCCCCACTCGTCGGTGACGTACTCGCGGGCCGCCTCGAGGTCCGGATCCATCGCCGTGTCGAACTCGTACTCGTCGGTGACGTTCGGATCGCGGAACAGTTGCCGGACGCGGTCGCCGTACTCGATCGAGTCGCCGCGGGCCTCGAGGACGCTCCAGAGGTCGCCGTGCTCGGTGATCTCTTTGATCGCGGTCTTCGGGCCGATCCCGGAGACCCCCTCGTTGAAGTCCGTGCCGATGAGGATGGCCGCGTCGATCAGTTGCTCGAGGGTCAGGTCGTGGTGTGCGAGGGTGGCCTCGAGGTCCATCAGTTCGGGATCGCCCTTGCTCGTCAGCTGGCGGAGGGTAAGCGGCGCGCCGAACAGGAGGGCGTCGTAGTCCTCCGAGCCGACGTAGTCGGCGTCGCCGCGGCGGACAATGTGGGCCGCCTGGGCCTCGCCCTCGGCGGGCGCCTCGACGATCGGCACGTCGAGCAGCCGGAGGAGCTCGCGGCTGGTCTCCTGGATCGTCGGCGTCAGCCGCTGGGTGCGCGACTCGAGTTGCGCGATGGCGACCTCGTCGCCCTCCTCGCGAGCGGTCTCGAGTTGCTCCTCGTAGGTCCGGCGCTGGTCGCGGCGGGATTCGATCTCGTCCTCCTTCAGTTCGGAGGGGCCGCCGTCGAAGACCATCACGGGCGTGACGTCGTTCTCGAAGAATTTTGGGAGGCCTTGGACGATGCCGACGAGGTTTGCGACCTCGGTCCCGTCGGCTGTCGTGTACACCGAGCTATCGGTCCACTTGACCGTCGTCGTCAGGTAGCGGTAGAGCCAGTTGTGCGCGTCGACGGCGACGACGCCCTCGATTTCGGAGAAGGGGATCTCCTCGATGACCGCAATGTCCCGGAGTGCAGCGTTTCCCATTGCCGTGGTATTGGGCCGACCGGGATTTGAATCGTTGGCTTCGCCCCGACGTCTCGAGCGGTCGCCGCCGACCGGAGGTTATTTCTTTCAGCCGTAAGTGTTGATTCGACAAGAGTTGCGAATGGTCCGCACACCGAAATTCCGGCGCCGAGAAGCCATCGCTGCGGCGGGGACGCTACTCGCCGCGGGCTGTCTCGGTGCGGGTCGGAGAGGCCCGGGAGACGGCGACCGCGGCTATCTCGGGGCGGACCCGACGCCCCCCGAACGCGACGGCGACTGGCGGATGTACGGTCGCGATCCGGGGCGGACGCGACACGTTCCGGACGCCGACTTGCCGCGCGACGGCGTCGACGTCGCCTGGGAGCGGTCGGTTAGCGCCGACGGCTGGCTCCCGCCGGTCGTCGCGAACGGGACCGTCTACTGCCAGTACACGAACGGCCTGTTCGTGCTCGACGTCGAGAGCGGCGACGGGAAGGAGGTCAGGACTTACGGCGGGTTCGGGCGCGGCGCCGGGCCGATGGCGTTCGCCTCGACGACGCTCTACCGGGACGGCGCATTGCTCGTCCCTTATGGCCGCGCCGTGGCTGGATACGCCGCCGCCCCCGACGGGTGGCCCGACGAGGTGTCCGGACGGGGCAAGCGACGCGCGCGCTGGTGGTTCGACGGCGACCGGGCCGATAGCAGACCGCCCGGCGGTCACTCGCCGCCGTCGTGGTCCGCCACCCCGGTCGTCCACGACGGTGCCGTCATCACGCTCCACCCGCGAGGAATCGTCGCCGCCGTTTCCCCGGATGACGGTACCCCCCGCTGGCGATACGCCTTCGCGGATGCGGACCGCGACGACTTGCGTTCGTTCGACCCGTTCGAGTACGTCGTCGATCCCGCCAGCGCGACCGTCGTCGTCTACGGACGCGTCGGCTGGACCCCCACGCTCGTCGGCCTCGACCTTACGACCGGGAGCCTCGAGTGGCTCGACGCCGCGAACGGATCACCCGAGGCGGAATCGACCGACCACGGCGTCCCGGAGCTACGGCTCGAGGAGTACGATCGGCTGGCCGCCGCCGACCGGTCGGTCTACGTCACCGACTGGACGGACTGGAGCCCGCTACGGCTCCGCGAAGTAAATGCGGCGTCCGGGGACGACAGCTGGAGCCGGTCCCTCGAACGGGAGTCACACGTCGGCCTCGCCGTCGACGGAACGACCGTCTACCACCTCGGAACGGTCGAGACGGACGACCGCGGCGAGCGGGCCGCCGTCGCCGCCGTCGACCGCGAGGACGGCACCGTTCGCTGGGAGGTGGTCCTCGACGACGACCCCGGCGGCGGTGTTTGGGCCACAAACCAGCCGTCGCCGACGGTCGCCGGCGATCAGCTACTCGTTCCCGCCGGAAAGGGCCTGCACGCCCTCGAGCGGACGAGCGGCGAACGCCTGTGGACGTTCACCGAAACGGTCCCGACGGCAGGCGGCAGCGAGGACGAGCGCGCCGGCATCACGCCGGCGGTCGTCTCGAACGACCGGATCGTCCTCGGCGCGACCCTGCGGTTGTACGGACTCGAGTAACGATGACCGATACTGATACCGATCCCGACGCCGAGACAAGCCAAGACCGCACCGACGCACCGCACCCGCCGGATCCGATCCGGCAGCGGCTCAGTGCCGATCCCGGGTTCGCGTCCATCCTCCGAACCGCGGCCGGGCTGTGTCGCGCGCGGCCGCTCGCGGCCGTTCCCTTCGCCCTCGCGAGCCTGCTCGGCGCGGCGAGCACGATCGCGAGACGCGAGTCGAGTTTCCCGGTCGGGGTCGCGCCGTTTCCCGAGGCCGGCCTGCTCCGGTTTCGGCTGCCCGTCGTCCCGTCGCTCGAGCCCGTCGTCGATCTCACCCCCGCCCTGTTCCTCGGCCTGAAGCCGCGCTTTCTCGTCGTCCTCCTCGGCTGGCAGATTCTCTGCGGTGGCGCGGTCGGGGTCGCCTTGGCCGCCTGCCTCTGGATGGCTGCCGGCAGGGACGGCACCGTGCCGCCGCTCGAGCGGGTCGGCTGGCTGGTCGCGTACGCGGCGTCGGCCGGCGGCGCGGGGTTCGCGGTCGTGTACGTCCTAGGCCGAATGTCCAATCCCGGGGTCACGCTACTGGCCTTCCTCGCGATCGCACCGGTCGCGATCGCGCTCTTTCTGACGCCCGCCTCGCTCGTGCTCGGCGGACACCGGCCGCGAGCGGCGATCCGCGAGAGCGTCAGGTTCGCCGCCGATCACCCGTTTTCGATTCCGGTGCTTCTCCTCGGAGTGGGGTACGTCGGCTACGCGCTGACCGGCGTCGCGCAGTTTGCCCCGGCGTCGCCGCTCGGGACGGCGGCGGGGACCGTCGTCAGCGCGACCGTCACGGGGACCGCACACGCGCTCGTCGTCGCCGCGTCGTACCGCCTGCGTCCGATTCCAATAGAAGAGTAGTTCGGTAGCTGCAGTTGACGGCATGCCGGCGTGGCTCGACTTTACGTCTCGTCGACCGCGGGCGGCTCGCTTCCGCGGTGCGACTCGAGAAACGCTTCCTCTTCCGCGGACAGATCGCGCTCGCGGAACTCCTCGAGGCCGGTCCGGTACCGCTCGGCGGCGTGCCGGTCCGGCGCTTCGACCTCGTCGATCGGATCCGGGCGCGGGTACTCGAGGACGAGTTCGGCGATGCCGGTCGTCTCGCCGGTGTAAGCGAACCCGCAGCGGTAGAGCGCCTCGTAGGCGAAGGGGTTGTTGACGGCGATTCGGAGGCGGTCGTAGCCGCGCTCGAGGGCGCGGTTCCGGACCAGCCGGCAGAGGTCGGGGCCGACGCCCTCGCCGCGGCGGTCGCGGGCGACCGTGACGTAGCGCAGCCAGAGCGTGTCCGCGTCGGTGCGGTCCTCGTTGAACGCGACGGCGGCGACGATTTCGCCGTCTTCATCCTCGCCATCGCTCTCGCCCTCGCGCGCGACGGCCTTGCCCGTGTTCGTCATGACGAACTTGCCGGCGTAGCTGAACCGCTCGTAGTCGAGGCGCAGTTTCGGTCCGTCCGGCGGCCAGTCGAGCAGTTCGTACTCCACGGCCGGCTTTCGCCCGCGAGGATTATAGTAGCCACTGACCGTGACGACTGCTCGATCGGACTCGAACCGATTCCGCACTCCCGTCGATACTACCGATGGAGAAGCGCTCGAGCACTCGCACAGGTCACCCCGATGCCCCCGGTACCCAAGACGACGATCCAGAACGCGGCCCCGAGGTAGTCCCCGGTCGATCCCGCGTCGATGGCGACCGCGACACCGTAAATCGCGATCCCCGCCACCGCTAACAGCCCGAGTCCGAATACGAGTCCGCCGAACTGGACGACAGTCGTTTCCGCGAGGGACCGACAGGCGGTTCGGACTCGCGACGAAACGCGGAGGGCGATCACGAAGACGCCGGCGACGGAGTAGCAGGCTGCGTCGACGGGAGACAACATGTCCGACCCGCCGTCGATCGTCACCGCTGCGACCGCCCACAGGAGCGGAATGCTCAGACACAGCACCCCGAGCAGAAGGGACGGCCGCTCCCGACGGTTCATATCATTTCATCAGTAGTTCTAGCAGGAATAGTTTTGGACTGTTGACTATTTCTCGGGAATGCACGCACGAAAACTGCGCTCGAGAGTATCGACCTTCGGCAGGTAGAACCGGTTGCGCCAGCGCTGGGTCCGCAACACCTCGTCTTTCATCGCCGAACAGTGGTCGCGGGCGCGTTCCTCCTCGAACTCGTCGGTCATGTCATCGGCACACGCCTCCCACGAGCCGCCGATCGACGGCGGTCGGAAGGGACGCGCCTTGCGCGAAGGGTCGCCGGCGGTAGTCGATACAGTCGCTAAACATGACATTACGCGGAAGACTTTAGCCGCGCATGGCGTTTACGTGACGTCATGAGTTCCACTTCCGAGGGGGACGCGACCCTCCGCCGTCGGATCCAACAGCAGGAGGAAGTCGCCCGCTTCGGACAACTGGCCCTCGAGACGAACGATCTCGAGCAGTTGCTGGCCGACGCCGCGAGCACGATCGCCGACACGCTCGGCAACGAGTACGGGGCCGTGTTCGACCTCGATCCCGACGACGAGCGCGCCCTTCTACGGCGGGGCGTCGGCTGGAGCGACGACCGCGTCGGCGCTGCAACGGTCCCGGCCGCGTCGGACTGCCAGCCCGGCCGCGCGCTCGAGGAGAGCGATCCAGTGATCGTCGCCGACCGCCGGACCGACGACCGGTTCGACGCCGCGGATCTGTTCGCCGACCACGGCGTGGTCAGCGGCGTGAGCGCCCGCATCGGCTCCGCCGACGATCCGTGGGGCGTGCTCGGCACGTACGCGACCGAACCGCAGGCGGTCTCCGAACACGACGCGAACTTCGTCCAGAGCATCGCGAACGTCCTCGCGACCGCGATCGAGAACCGGCGGACGAAACGCGAACTCGAGACGCTCCACGACCGCATCACGGACGCCTTCTACTCGCTCAACGCCGACTGGGAGTTTACCTACCTCAACGATCGCGCCGCGGAACTGATCGACTTCACCGGCGAGGGACTGCGCGGCGAGACCATCTGGGACGTCTTCGAGTGGGGCGCCGACTCGACGCTCCGCGAGGAGTACGAGCGGGCGCTCGAGACCCAGGAGTCGACCTCCTTCGAGTTCTACTATCCCGAGCCGCTCGAGACGTGGTTCGAAGTCCACGCCTACCCCTCCGAGACCGGCCTCTCGGTGTACTTCCGCGACGTCACCGAGCGGGTCCAGCGCGAGCACGAACTCGAGCAGACGGAGCGGCGCTTCGAAGCGATCTTCGAGGACCCGAACATCCTCGTCGGCCTGCTCGAGCCCGACGGGACGGTTATCGACATCAACGGGACGGCGATGGCGTACATCGACGCCGACCTCGAGGCGGTCAGGGGCGAACCGTTCTGGGAGACGCCGTGGTGGGGCGAGGGCGACGACGTGGGGGACGACGTCCGGGAGTGGACCGAGCGCGCGGCCGCGGGCGAGTACGTCGAGTTCGAGGCCGACCTCACGCGCCCGGACGGAAACCGGTACACGCTCGAGGGCACCTTCAGGCCGGTCACCGACGACGACGGCGACGTCGTCTCGATCATCGTGTCGGACCGCGACGTCAGCGAGCGCAAGCGCCGCGAGCGCCAACTCCGCAAGTCCGAACAGCGCCACCGCACGCTCGCCGAGAACTTCCCGAACGGCATCGTCACGATGTTCGACGAGGAGCGGCGCTACACCCTCGCCGCGGGACGGATGTTCGACGAGTTGCCGGTCTCCCCGAGCGACGTCGAAGGCGCCTACGTCGGCGACGTCTGGCCCGATCACGTCTCAGAGCCGCTCGAGGAGGCCTTCGAGGCTGCCCTCGCGGGCGAGCGCCGAGCGACCGAGTTCGAGTACGCCGGTCGCGAGTGGATCGTCCGCGCCGTCCCGATCACCGACGACAACGGCGACGTGTTCAGCGGCATCACCATCGCCCAGGACATCACCGAGCGCAAGGAGTACCAGCGCAAACTCGAGGAGTCGAACGAACGGTTAGAGCAGTTCGCGTACGCAGCGAGCCACGACCTGCAGGAACCCCTGCGGATGGTCTCGAGCTACCTCCGACTGATCGACACGCAGTACGGCGACGCCTTCGACGCGGACGGCGAGGAGTTCCTCGCGTTCGCCGTCGACGGCGCCGACCGCATGCGCGAGATGATCGACGGCCTGCTGGAGTACTCCCGCATCGAAACTCGGGGCGATCCGCTCGAGCCGATCGACCTGAACGCGGTGCTCGCGGACGTGCTGGACGACCTGCGGCTGCAGATCGAGGACACCGACGCCGAGATTGACGCGGATGCGCTACCGACCGTCGAGGGCGACGCCAGTCAGTTGCGACAGGTGTTCCAGAATCTGCTCTCGAACGCCCTCGAGTACAGCGGTGACGAGCCGCCGCGGGTGCGAATCGACGCCGAGCGCCGCGGCGACCGGTGGGTGATTACGGTCGCCGACGAAGGGATCGGGATGGACCCCGACGAAGCCGACCGCGTCTTCGAGGTCTTCCAGCGGTTGCACAGCCACAGCGATCACCAGGGGACCGGCATCGGCCTGGCGCTGTGCGAGCGGATCGTCGAGCGCCACGGCGGCGACATCTGGGTCGACTCCGAACCGGACGAGGGGGCGACGTTCTCGTTTACGCTGCCGGCGGTCGGAAACGAGGACTGAGTCGACGCGCATCTCGCGCCCTCCCTCATTCTGGCAGGGCAGCCACATACGGTTACGGACCGACGCTCGAGCCGTCACAAATCCGTCTCGAGCGGTCGATTCGAACAGCCGAAATTCGGTCACGATCGGCCGTCCATCCGAGTCTGCCGGGCCCAAACCTATCCGCACCGCCATAGATTGGATGCACGTGACAGAATGACCGACGATGACGAGTCCGACCCGCAGGAGCAATCCGATCAGTCAGACCCGCCGGACTCGCCGGCCCCTCCCGAGTCGTCCACGACCGATCCGCTCGAGGACATTCTGCTCTCCCTCGACGCACACCTCGATGTTCTGGCCAACGAGCGGCGTCGCTACCTCCTCGAGTTCCTCTGGGACCAACCTGGACGCGTCGGTTCGTTCGAGGCCGCGACCAAACACACGATCGCGCAACTCGGACGGAAATACGGGTCGCAACCGAACCACGACGACATCCAGGTCGACCTGCAGCAACACCACCTCCCGAAACTGGCCGACGCCGGCATCATCGAATACGACGTCCGCAGCCAGACGATCCGGTATCGCAGCAACGACCGCCTCGAGGAAATCTACGAGCGGATCGCCGAGTTCGAACGCGATCGCTAGTCGACTCGGGAGTTGTCGGCAACGCTGCGAACGATCGGCTGTTGAAACGTGCGCGGATCGGGATTCGAACCACGCGAAGACGGTCGCGTTCGCTACGCTCACGCGCTGTGACTTCCCGAATGCAAATCCCTCATACGAGTGCTGTTGCTCGCGGGTTTGCGCGCACAGAAATGCGCGGACCGGGATTTGAACCCGGGCCATGAGCTTGGAAGGCTCAGGTCCTACCACTAGACCATCCGCGCGCACTCCCCGATTTTCGCTCCGAGTTTAAGGGTCTTCCTGTTTCGTCTATCGATTCGGTCGAGTCGCTGACTCGAGCCGGCTCGCTCAACGACCGACTCGAGACTCGTTCAAAACGAAGAAGCAGGAGTGATGGGGTGATCCGTCCGGAGACGATCGGTGGGTGGGGGAGTTAGGGGACGATCGAACCGGCAGTGCGCCGGCTTACCAGAGGGAACCGGACGCGATTACAGCGGTAGCGTTACTTCTCGAGGACCTCGGCACCGGCGCCGACGGCGATGTCGGTCTCGCCGGTGGCGACGGCCTTGAGGTTCTCGCCGGTCGGGGTCTGGACCTGCGACCACTCGCCGTCGGTCTGCTCGAAGATGACGCCGCCACCGCCGACGGCGTAGCCGTCGCCGTCCTCGATTTCGACGTCGAGGAGGTCGGCGTCGCCGAGGCTTTCGGGAACCCACCGGCTGCCGTCGTACTCGAAGACGGAGGCGTTGCCGCCGCTGACGACGACGTCGTCCGCGGCGTCGCTGTCGAGGCCGTAGAACGTGACGCCGGCGTCCTCGATGCCGATCGGGTTCCAGGTGGTGCCGTCGTCGGTGGCGAACACCTTCCCGTTCGTGTCGATGACGTGGCCGGCGCGGTCGTCGTAGAACTCGACGGCGTTGAAGCCGGAGCCGCTGCCGGGGACCTCGTAGTCCCAGGTGCCTTCCTCGCCGTTCTCGAAGCTGTAGTGGATCGAGCCGGAGTCGTCGGCCACGTAGACGTCCGCGTCGCCCGCGGGGCCGGTGACTGCGACGTCGTTGAAGTTGGCCGTGAAGTCGTTGGGCGCGGAGCGGTCGACGAGGTTGCCCGTCGTCACGTCGTACTCGCCGATCGCGCCGCTGGCGCCGACGATCCAGAGCCGCCCGCCGTCGTCGGTGGTGTCGACGCCGTAGAGGTCGTTCCCGTTGCCGGTGGGACCGCCTTGGAGGACGACTTCCCAGCCGGCGTCGGTGCGTTCGATGACGAGACCCCCGCTCGCGACCGCGTGGGCGTTCGTCGCCGTGTGGATGACGTCGTGGACGGTGCTGTCGATGGGGGATTCGGCGACCGTCCACGTGGATTCTTCCTCTTCGGCGGCGGCCGTCGCGGGGAGGGTAGCTGCGGCAAGCGATGCGCCTGCGACCTTCAGCGTCGTCCGTCGCGTGAAGCGCGTCATAGCGCATCCGGCACTGGGGAGCGAGATGTCAATAAAAGTCGGCGGCCTTTTTGCGCGATTGATCCCGTTTGCGAACGTTTTATTCGATTTACTTCTAACTTATACATAATGAAATAGATCGGAAACTATAGCCTTAGCCGCTGGAAAGTAACCTTTAGTAATTTTACTTAAAAATACCCTCATTTGAGGGTTGAAGGTCCGTAACACGGCCGCATTCACTCTAAACCGGCCACATGAGCGTAGCAGTTCCCGCTCGAGACCTCCCACTCGAGCAGGTCGAGGTCGCTGGCCGCGAGGTCGGCCTCGAACTCCGCGGGCGCGTAGATGTGGTAGAACCGATCGACCGCCTCGCCGCCGGGGAGCGTCCACTCGACGGTCGTATCGAACCCCCCGGCCGCCTCGGGGTCCGCGTCGAACCGATCGTGGGCCGTCGACCACGCGCTGACGAGCGCGCGGCCGTCCGGCGAGAGCACTCGCGCGAGTTCGTTCAGGCTCGCCCGGCGAACCTCGCGGGTCGGCAGGTGGTGCAGCGTCGCGACGTAGACGGCGATATCGACGCAGTCGGCGGCCAGCGGCAGCGAACTCGCGTCGCCCTGGCAGAGCGTGACGTCGAATCCGCGCTCCCGCCCGCGCTCTCGGCCGGTCTCGAGGAGTCCGCGGCTCGCGTCGAGTCCGACGACGGTCTCGCAGTCGGCGGCGAGCAGTTCGGCGTGGCGGCAGTTGCCGCAGCCGAGGTCGAGGCCCACGGCGGGTTCGGCCCCGTCTCCGTCCCCGACCCCGCTCTCGAGTGCGGCCGCGCGCTCGTCGACGAACGATTCGACCTCGGGCCACGCGTACTCGCGCGTCGACGCGAAGTGGTCCGCGATTCGGTCGTAGGTCGCGCGGACGCTCCGGCGGTCCGGCTGGCTCGAGTCCGACTCGTCGTCACCGCGGTCGCCCGTACCCATTGGTTCGGAGTGGTCGGGGCGCGTGCAAAAAGCGTTCGCACCGCCACCGGCACCGGCGGTAGTCAGACCACGACGGCGAACAACAGGACCGACAGCGCGAGCATCGCGGCCGCGTGTTTCGCGCCGGCTCTGACGTCGCCGGTACTCAGCTGGCCGGCGATCAGTCCCGAGAGCAGCCCCTGCACCAGCGTCGCGTGGTAGAACAGCGTGTTGTACTGCGCGGCGGCGTTCTGGGAGAGCCCGCCGAGTCCGTCGATGCCGCCGCCCCCGCCCCCGCCCCCGCTCCCGCCGCTGGCGGCCTCGATCCCCTCCGTGGGGAGGTTCGGCAGGAGGAACGCCGCGAGCACGGTGATGATAAAGAGGAAGACGAAGAACGCGATGTAGACGACGACCAGGTACTCGACCATCGCCTGCTTGCGCTCGCGCTTGAGGCGCCGGTCGGCCGCCGCCTGTCTGGCCGCGATGGTAAGCACGGTCGCGAGATTGCCGCTCGCGTTCATCGCCTCCGTCACCAGCGTGACGACTCGAGACGTCGCCCGAGTGCGGACGCGCCGACCGAACCGTTCGAGGGCAGTCTGGAGGTCGGCACCCCACTGGACGTCCGCCCAGATGCGGTCGAGTTCGGCCCCGAGCGTCCCCAGATCGGACCCGCGGACCTGATCGATCGCGGACACCAGCGGCATTCCGGCGTCGTTAACGCTCGCGAGCCGCTCGAGCAGGTCGGGAATCGCGCCCTCGGTCGCCTCGATCCGCCGGCGGTGGAGTTCGTAACAGCCGGCGAAGACGGCGACGACGAACAGCGCGCCGACGGCGACGACGTCGTCGACGGCGGTAACGTCGAACCCCTGATCGGTGATCGCCGCCGGCAGCCGCCACAGAACTGCGGCGAGTGCGACCGGCACGGTGAGGACGAGCGAGAGCCGGGGCCGCTCGCGCAGCGTCGTCAGGGGCGACCCGACGCGCTCGCGGAGCCGCTGCAACCGGCGGTAGTAGCGCACCCGTTCGAGGTTTCGCTGCTCGCGACCCCGTCGGCTCGAGGTCGAGCGCGCCGCGTTCCGGCCGCCGTCGGCCCGCGGCTGTTCGCGTACCATGACGACAGGGGTCGGCGCGGCCTCGTCCGCGTCTGAATCCGGTTCGGCGACGCCGCCGGGCGTGATCGTGTCGGTCACCATGCTCAGGTAGACGATAAAGGCGACGTTGCCCAACGGCAGGATGAGGTAGATCAACGCCCGCAGCGGATCGAACGTGTTGCCGACGGAGATGCCGATGACCACCAGAATCGTGATGAGAAAGAGCGGGCCGGCGACCAGCACCGTGACGTACGCCTCCGCGAGCGTCCCGAGCAACTCGATGGTTGACTCCTGCTGGGACTCGGACTCCTCCTGAAAGTCCCGGTACTGGGTCTCGAGGAAGGTAGAGAGGCTGTTGCCGCTCTGGAGGACGCTGACGAGGTTCTCGACGAAGTCGGCGAACTTCGGGCTCGGGGAGCGCCGGCCGGTCGTCTGGAGCGCGGTGATGACGTCCATGCCGAAGGTGTCCATGTTCCGGACCGCGACGCCGAACTCGGCGGCCGCCTCGCCGTAGGTGTCCTCGTGGCGCGCGAGGATGCGGACGATCTTCGGGAACTCCATCCCGCTGCGCGAGAGCGCGTACATGAACGCGACCGTCGAGGGGAGGCCGGTTTCGATCCGCCGGGTGCGGCCGTCGGCCACGTAGCTCGGGTACCACCAGCGGAGCCAGTACGCGCCGAAGCCCGCGACGGTACCGATCGTCAGACAGGAGAGGGCGAAGAGGCCGAACAGTTCGGTCGGCGACAGCGACGGCACGCCGCCGAGGTTCGCCAGGAACGCGAGCGTTCCGGGGAGCGCCTCGCGCATGGCGGCGGGATCGACTGCAAGGACGAACAACAGCCCCCAGACGACGTAGATGCCGACGATCGAGCCGGCGACCGCGAACAGCATCGCGTACAGCATCGTCGTCGCGCCGTACTCCCGGTAGGTCGTCGCGAAGTGCGCCGCCCGGAGCGCCGACTGTCTGTTGGGGTGTTCGCCCTTGAACTCGGCGACGTAGCCGCCGAACAGCCCGATCGCCGCTCGAGTGAGCGTCCGATCGAGTCCGGCATGAACTTGCGCGAGGACGACGAGCGAACAGAGCCCGGCGGCGACGGCCAGCGGCAGGAAATTCGAGAGGGGCATCGGCGGCGGTCACCCGTCCTCGGCCGCGTTTTCGGATTCGTCGACGACCGTCTCCTCGAGCCGGTCCCGATCGCTCGAGTCTGCGGAACCCGCCTCGTCAGAGTCGGCACCCTCTCCTGCGAGCGGGTTGCTGATGATCGCGTCGGCCGTCGGATCGTTCGCTTTCGGGTCCGCGCCGTCGCCGTCATCCTCGTCGGCCGCGATCGTCTCGAGGACGCTCTCCTTGTCCGCGTAGTACTCGTTGACCAGGGCGGTAAAGCGCCGGTAGTCCGAGATGTCGTTGTCCCGCAGGTACTCGAGGAACCGCTCGCGGTTGCGCAGTTCCGTCAGCAGTTCGGTCCGGGACCAGCCCTGTTCGTCGCGGATCTCCTCCAGAACGCGGCTGCCGGTCCCCCGGAACGCATCGTTTTCGCCGTCCCAGGTGTAGGCCGTCGAGTAGTCGAGTTCGCCGGTCCGTTGGTCGATCCCCTCGATCTCGGCCAGCACCTTGTTCCGGCGGACCCGTTTGTCGCCGAGGCGGGTCAGCGTCTGGACCGAGAGGATGTCCAGGCTCTGGACCATCGACCGCGGGACGTTGATCGGCTCGTTCTCGAGCCGGTTGATCGCCGTCTGAACCGAGTCGGCGTGCATCGTCGAGTAGGTCGTGTGGCCCGTGTTCATCGCCTGGAAGAGGGTGATCGCCTCCTCGCCGCGGACCTCGCCGACGACGATGTACTCGGGGCGGTGACGCAGCGCCGAGCGCAGCAGGTCGTACATCGTCACGTCCTTCCCTTCGTGGACGCGCTCGCGCGTGACCGAGGAGAGCCAGTTGTCGTGGTAGAGCTCGAGTTCGCGGGTGTCCTCGATCGTCAGCACCTTCGCCCGGGGCGGGATGAACATCGAGATCGCGTTCATGCTCGTGGTCTTGCCCGACGCGGTCCCGCCCGCGAAGAGCAGGCTCTTGTTGTGCTCGATCGCCAGCCAGAGGTAGGCCATCTGCTCGACGCTGAAGGTGCCGTACTCGAGCAGGTCGACGGGCGTGAACGGCTCGCTGGCGTACTTCCGGATGGTGAAGGCCGACCCGCGCGGCGTCACTTCCTTCCCCAGCGCCAGTTCGGCCCGGGAGCCGTCCGGCAGGGTCGTCTCGACCATCGGCTCGCCGATGGAGATGTGCCGGCCGGAGTGCTGGGCCAGCCGGACGACGAACCCGTCGAGTTCGTCGGCGCCGAACGAAACGGTCGTCTCGACGTCGGTGTACTCGTCGTGGTAGACGAAGATCGGCAGGTCGTAGCCGTCGCAGGAGACGTCCTCGACGTGGGGGTCGTGCATGATCGGCTCCAGTCGGCCGTATCCCCGGAAGTCCCGGTGAATGTAGTAAAAGAGCCGGTAGAAGGTCGCCATGTCGACCTCGGCGCCGTAGCGCTCGAGGTACTCGTGGATCGTCTCCCGCAGCAGTCCCTCGACGTCTTCGGCGTCGTCGGCCCGGTACAGCAGGGGATCGCGAACGTCCTCGAAGAGCGTCTCGAGCAGGACCCGTTCCTCCTCGGTCAGTTGCGGTTCGACGACGCGGTAGCGGTGCTGGCTGGCCGACTCGTCGTAGCCGATCGAGACGAACGAAAAGGGCGCGTCGACCCAGTACCGGTCGACCTCCTCGAGGCCGTCGACGCCCTCGAACTCGACCAGCGGGCCGTGATCGCGCGGATCGTAGTCGTCGACCTCGATCGTCGACCCGCGCAGCGTCTCGAGGACCCGCCGGATCGTCCGCTTGGCGGTTTCGAACGTGGACTCGAGCGGCGGGGCGTCGGCATCGGCAGCACCACCGCTGTCCGTAGTAGCATCGGCGGCATCGCCGCGGGCTGCGGTCGGGTCGGGATGCGACGCTGCGTGGTCATTCTCCGAACCGTCCCCAGCTGAATCGGTGCGTTCTGACATCCTGACATCAATACGGGCCCCTCACCGCCGAGAGGGGGGAGCGTTCGTCGCATATCCCAACCGCACCATCATAAATATCCCGACCGAATCTACCTCTGTGGCCGCTTCCTGCCGACAGGCCGATCAAGCGCCAGTGGCGACGCGAGTCACGCAGTCGACGAGCGCCGACCCGAACGGCCGATCGGCCCGGACATGTTCGTTCGAAGATCGGTTGTGCGTTACGTTCATACGGCGGGAGCGCTAATCCGTGGGTACGGAATGAGGCGCGAGGACTTCACGCTAAACGTTACTAACATCGACTGGGTCGAGACCGACGGCGAGCCGCGCAAACCCGCGGTATCGATCGACTTCACCGGCCCGTCGACGATGCTTCGCGAGCGCCTTACCGGTCCCGAGGGCGACCTCCTCGACGCCGACGAAACCGACGTCGCACTCCGTCTCCAGGAGCCGCTCGGCAACGACACCGCCGGCGTCGTCAGCGTCACGAACAGAATCACGGGCGAGTTCATCCTCGAGCTCAACGAGGACGCCGACGACGTCCTGAAGTTCATCCGCGCGGCTCGAGGCTACGGCGAGGACGCCACCGAGGACGAGGGGCGCTACACCGTCGAGATCACCCTCGAGGGGGACGACGAGCCGTTCGTCACCTACGATAAGCGGACCTTTCTCGTCTACGACGACGAGGGCAGTCTCCTGCGCCAGCACAGCTTGATCCCGAGCGGCGTCGAGCTCTAGTCACCCCGTTGCATTCCCGGTTCGCCTGCGATTGCAACGCCGATCGCCGCCACTCAGTTACCCGCTCCCGACCGGCGGGAACTGACCGGCAACTATAAGTGTTTTAGGAGTGCCTAAATCGAACAAGCGCCGGCACCGGTCCGGCCGGAATCGATTATGGCGAACGGAGACCTACTCACGACCGCAGCCGACGAATCGGCGCCCGAGCCCGCGTCCGCGCCCGAGCCCGCCGCGACGGACGACGTCGTCCTCGAGCTCGACGGCGTCGCGAAGCGGTACGGGAGCGAGGCCGTCATCCCGGACCTGTCGCTGTCGGTCCGCGACGGCGAGATCCTCACGCTGCTGGGACCGTCGGGCTGTGGCAAGACGACGACGCTGCGGCTGATCGCCGGCCTCGAGACGCCCGACGCGGGTCGGGTTCGGCTGCAGGACGACCCCGTCGCAGTCGCCGAGGAGGGCCGGTTCGTCCCGCCGGAGAATCGCGGTGTCGGCATCGTCTTTCAGGAATTCGCACTCTTTCCGCACCTGACGGCTCGCGAGAACATCGCCTTCGGCCTGCAGGACTGGTCCGAAGCGGAACGGGAGGCCCGTGTCGATGAACTCCTCGAACTCGTCGGTCTCGAGGCCCACGGCGACGACTACCCGGACGAACTCTCGGGCGGCCAGCAACAGCGGGTCGCGCTGGCCCGCTCGCTCGCGCCGGAACCCGAAATGCTGCTGCTGGACGAACCCTTCTCGAACCTCGACGTCGACCTGCGCGTCGAGATGCGCGAGGAGGTGCGCCGGATCATCAAGGAGGCCGGCGTCACCGCCGTCTCCGTGACCCACGACCAGGAGGAGGCGCTGTCGATCTCGGACCGGGTCGCCGTGATGAACGAGGGCGACATCGAACAGATCGGCGCGCCCGAACGGGTGTTCCAGCAGCCCAAGTCGCGGTTCGTCGCCGGCTTCCTCGGCCACGCGAGCTTCGTCTCGGGCGAGGTGCGGGGCGACCACGTCGACACGGCCGTCGGCCGCGTCCTCCGGGACGACGTCAACGGGCTGGCCGAGGAGTACGACGACTCGGCGATCGACCTGCTCGTGCGTCCGGACGACGTCGTGGCCGTGCCGGCCGACGAGGCTGCGGAGCCGAACGGCCGCGTCGTCTACCGGCGCTACCTCGGCCCGACCGTTCTCTACCGCGTCGAACTCGACTCCGGGGAAACCGTCGAGTGCATGCACAACCACTCAGACCGGATCGACTTGGACGAGCGGGTCGGCGTTCGCGTCGTCGCCGACCACGAGCTCGCGTGGTTCCCCGCGGGCCAGCGCGAGCGCGACGTCGCCGCCGACTAACGGCTCTTCCGCTTCCGCGTTCGATTCTGCGGTCCGACCACACACTTTGATAGCGGCGCGGTTCGATAGCTACCGATCACCGAATGGGAGGAAACCAACGCCGACGCCGGCCCCGCAGTTCGACCGCGACTCGAGTCGCAACGCACTGCGGGCTCGCCGCGGCGGTCGTCGGCCTGGGCGCGATCGTTCTCGCGACCCTCGTCGCGTCCCCGGAGACGTTCACCTGGCGCAGCGCCGCCCTCTCCGATATGGGCCGGTACGAAACCCGCACGTTTCCGCTGTTCAACGGCGGGCTCGTCCTGAGCGGCCTGCTCGGCGTGCCCTTCGGCTGGCGGCTCTGGCGCGCGAGCGAAACGATCCTCGAGCGGATCGGCGTCGCCCTACTGGTCGTCGCGACGG
Source organism: Halopiger xanaduensis SH-6 (assembly GCF_000217715.1). Classification (GTDB taxonomy): domain Archaea; phylum Halobacteriota; class Halobacteria; order Halobacteriales; family Natrialbaceae; genus Halopiger; species Halopiger xanaduensis. Next base: position 3,030,028 of record NC_015666.1, on the reverse strand, counting down.
TCGGGCTGATCGGCGTCGGCGTCTTCTTTCTCGGCCACGCAGACTGGTACCTCGAGCGGAGTTTCCACGGCCCGGCCGCGCTGACGTACTTCGCCGCCGCGCCGTTGGCGCAGTTGATCTACGGCACCGGTGCGGTGCTCGCCGGGCGGCTCCGTCGCGGCCTCGTCTCGATCTGGCTCGGTATCGTCCATCCGCTGGCGTGGCTGGGCTGGCTCCTCGTCCTCGTCGCCGGCGGCGACGCCGGCGCGTGGTTCGCCGTCCCCGAGTTCGTCGCCGCCGTCGCGTTCGGCGCGTGGATCGGCTTCCTCGCCGTCGATCTCGAGGGACTCTCACGCACCGGAGAAGCGGCGTAACTCGGGGTCCCCCGACTCGCGCCGGATTTTGCGACGGGTATGCACACAATCCTTAAGCCCAGACCGTCCATACACGCGGGTATGCACAAAGACGAACTCCTCGAGCTGCACGAAGAACTCGTGACTATTATGGAGTATTTCGCCCAGCGCGAGGAGGTCGACGAAGAGCTCTTCGAACCGTACCGCCAGCTCGACGTCGACCCCTCGCACGTCCACAAATCGAAGAGCGAACACAAGCACGCGGTCTTCGTCCTCGGCAACGCCCTCGCGAAGGGCATGAGCGAAGACGAGTTCTCGAGCGCCGGCCGAATTGGCAAGCGCATGAAAGAACTCGCGGAAGACGCCGAATCGAAGATTTAGTCGGACGACATATAGCGGCGAACATCTAGGCGAAACGTATTTGTTTCAGTTACCGCTTGTTGAACTATGGACTCGCGCACGCAAGAGCGCGTCGAACAATGGGATTCTCGCCCGTTCAACGGCGGCTACGATGGGCTCTCTGATCTCGCCGAGAGCGGCTTTTCGGGGGCCGTAACGACGGGTACAGGCGGCACTTGGCTCTTTATGCTTAACGGCCGTATCGTCGGCGTCTTCGAGGGGGCGATCGAAGACTTCGACGGGGCCTCGGGCACGGTCTACCAGGCGCCGCATCCGTCGCTGCCGTTGCTCTGCTCGATGGAGGAACAGGGGGGCGACACCCGGGCCAAGTACTACACGAACGAAACGCCGCTCCGGGAGGTCGACGAGACGCTCCAGAGCGGTTCGTTTACGGGTTACATCATACTGAGCGAGAACGTTCTCAGCGGCGACTACTACGCCGTCTACTACGGCGGGCGCCGGATGGCCGCCGCCTACATCGGCAACGCCGAGCGGCTGGTTACCGGCGACGAGGCGTTCGAACGCGCCGACGACGAGGTCGGGATCTACGAGGTCGTCGACGTCGACGTCGAGGTGACCGACGTTCCGGGCGCGGACGACACGCCCAGCGCGGGCACGGACGCGGACACGGAAACGGGCGCGACGACCGACAGCGACGACGGCGGCTCGGACGACGAGCCGTCCGTCGGCGGCGTTTCGGGCGTCGAACCGATCGACATCTCCGGCGGCTCGAGCGCCGGCTCGTCGGTCGACACCGGCAGCAGTACCGACGATGCAGTGACCGGAAGCGACGGCCCGTCGGGGATCACGGCGACGGACCCGGACGCAACCGCTCGCGAGTCGACGACGCCGGGGATCACGGACGACGATTCGATTTCGACCGACGCCGCCCCGGACCCGGATCCCGATTCCGCCGACGCGGCAGCTGATTCGGTCGCCGCCGTCGAATCTGAACCGGAACCCGAATCGGATCCGGAACCGGAACCGGAACCGGACCCGGACCCGGACGGCGTCGAACTCGAGACCGGAACCGATCACGAACCCGGACTCGAGGCCGAACCTGACGCGTCGACCGCAGCCGAAGCCGACGCTGATTCCGTCGAGGCCGGCCCCGATTCCGAAGCGTCCCCGGCAGGGACGTCCGAAACTGAAAGTGGAACCGGGACCGGCTCCGGATCGCCGGACCCCGCCGAGGTCGAGGCGGCCGCCGAACAGCTCGACCAGAACGACATCTCCTGGACCGGCGACGACGAGGACGAGCAGCCCGAGACGACCGCGGGCGACGTCCGACCGCCGAGTGCGACCGAGCGAACGGGGTCCGGAGCCGCGGACGCCGACTCTCCCGCTGCCGACGCCGACGCGGACGGCGAGAACCAACTCGAGGAGCGATTCGAGGAGGAAGAACAGTGGCGGGAAACGCGACGCATTCCGTCGATCGACCCGGAGAAGACGACCGCGGACGGCTCGACGAGTGCCGTCTCGGGGTCGGGGGCAGCGTCAGGATCGCAATCCGCGAGCCAGTCCACTCGGAAGGAAGCCGGCGCCCGAACCGAGGCTCAGCGATCGACCGGATCGGCAACGCAGGACTCCGCGAGCGGAACCCGCGGATCCGGGCAAGCCGACGGTGCCGCCGGCTCTGGAACTCGAACGACAGCACCGAGCGGCGCCACCGCCGACCGAAACCAAAGCGAGCGCATCGAACGGCTCTCCGACCGCATCGAACGCCTCGAGGAACAGCGCGAAGCCCTCGAGTCGAAAAATAAGGACCTCGTCGCCGAACGCGACCAACTTCGAGAGAAGAACCAACAGCTGTCAGAGACGATCGACCGCCTCGAGTCCCGCATCGAGGAACTCGAGTCGGAACTGGAGGCGGCGCGAGCCGGCGACGGAGCGGGCGCGGGTGCAGGTGCGGGCGCCGCGGCCGGCACCGAACTCTCGCCCGACCGCGCGCTCGCCGGGACGAACCTGTTCGTCCGGTACCGCTCGAAGAGCCAGCCGACCCTCGAGACCGCACACGGGGGCGACGCCGACCGCGACGAGGTCGCGTCGAACCTGCAACTCGAGCACCACACCGAGTTCGACGCCTCCGACGTGGCCGTCGAGGGTGTGCCGTACGAAGAGTTCCTCACCGGGACGATGGCCTACCGGTTCGTCGAGTGGCTGACCGACACGACGCTCTACGAGATCCGCGACACCGGCCACGCGAACGGGCTGTCGGACCTCTACGACGTCATCCCACAGATCGACCGGGCCGAACTCGACGCGACGATCTCGCTCGAGGACGACGACACCGACGACGTTCCCGACGAGGTCACCTTCGACGTCGTCGCGTTCGACAAGATGGGGAACCCGCTGCTGGTTGCGATGCTCAACGACTCGCGCAAGCCGCTCAGCGAGGATACCCTCGCGGGCCTCGAGGAGGCCGCCTCCGCGGTCAAGGCGAACTATCCCGATCTCGCAGCCGCGATCGCCGTCACCTCGAGTTACTTCGAGTCCGGCGCCCACGAGGTGACCGAGGAGGCGACGAGCAGCGGCTTCCTCAGCCGGAGCTCGAAGCTGAGCTACGTCAGCCTCTCGCGGAAGCAGGGCTACCACCTCTGTCTGGTCGAGTCGCGCTCGGAAGGGTTCCACATGACCGTTCCCGAGCTGTAATCGGGACGGACGCCTTCGGATAGGGCGGACCGATCGACGGCGATTCTATCGGCTGCGCGGTGTCATTTTCGAACGCGAGTCATCAGATGACGTCGCGCAGTCGTCGCTACGTCTCCAGAGGAGGTATCTCGAGTGTGAGAACCAGCAAACGGAGAGTCACAGTCGCTGCGAATAGCGAGCGGGAGTCGGAGAAGAGATCGCGAACGCACTGCGTCGGTCGCACCCGTTTCGCCTATCGGTATACCGGTCGTTGCAGCGGTCGCGATGATCGATCGGTGCGAACCCGCGGCGATCGAACAGTTAGCCTTCGATCTCGGCGACGTCTTCGATCTTCATCCCGTCGAGCTTGTCGATGATGTCGTCGAGCTTGTCGTCGAGTTCGTCGACGAATTCGACGGTGCGCTCGGTCTTGATCGCACCCTGGCTCGAGGGCTCGATGAGGTTTTCTTCCTCGAGAACGCGCAGCGAGTAGCGAACCTTGTGGTGAGGATAGCCGGTCTCGTTGGACATCTTGACGATGCCGATCGGCTCGTTTTCGATGACCATCTTCAGGACCTGCAGATGACGTTCCAGCATATCGACTTCCTTCTCAAGTCGGTCTATCATGGCATTTGTTAACTTGTCTTTGGGGCCTTTAAAGGTTACCCTCGAGCGCTGAACAGTTTACTCAACGTTTTGATTACTATTGGGAGTAGTTAACGATTCCGTTCCGATTCGGCCGCGATGCTGCCGACAGTCCGACGAACGGTGTCTCGCCGCTGAAACCCTATAGACTCGTCGGTCGGGCCGCCTGCGCCGCGGCGCCTCGCTCGCAACATCGGTGGGCGATACTTCCATGGGTGACGATATCAACGCTCGCACACTCGAGTTGCGCCCCTGAATCCGCCGGCAATACCGTAATCTGTTTATCGGCCGGGCAAGAACCCGCCGCTGTTATGACCGTCACAATCGTCGGGTCGCAACTCGGCGACGAAGGCAAGGGTGGCGTCGTCGATCTGTACGGCGACGCCGCCGATGTCGTCGCCCGCTATCAGGGCGGCGACAACGCTGGACACACCGTCGTCCACGACGGCGAGACGTACAAGCTATCGCTCGTCCCCTCCGGGGCCGTCCGGGGGAAGATCGGCGTCCTCGGCAACGGCTGCGTCGTCAACCCCGAGACGCTGTTCGGGGAGATCGACACGCTCCGCGAGCGCGGCCTCAAGCCCGACGTCCGCGTCGCCGAGCGCGCACATGTCATTCTCCCCTACCACCGCGCGCTCGACGGCATCGAAGAGAACGAGAAGGAAGACCTCGCGGCCGGCACCACGGGCCGGGGCATCGGCCCCACCTACGAGGACAAGGCCGGCCGCCGCGGCGTCCGCGTCGGCGACCTGCTCGACCCCGACACGCTCCGAGAACGGCTCGAGTACGTCGTGCCGCAGAAGAAGGCTCTCGCCGAGGACGTCTTCGGCAAGGAGACCGGCGAGGAGTTCGACGTCGATCACCTCTTCGAGACCTACCGCGAGTACGGCGAGCGCCTGGCCGAGGAGAACATGACCGTCGACTGCGGCACCTTCCTGCAGGAGCGTATCGACGCCGGCGACAACGTCATGCTCGAGGGCGCGCAGGGTACCTCGATCGACATCGACCACGGCATCTACCCCTACGTGACCTCCTCGAACCCGACCGCGGGCGGCGCCAGCGTCGGCACCGGCCTCGGCCCGACGGTCGTCGGCGACGGCGAGGTCATCGGCATCGTCAAGGCCTACCTCTCGCGGGTCGGCACCGGCCCGCTACCGACCGAACTCGGCGGCGTCGAGGGCCAGACCCCCGACTACGACGCCGACGAGGGCGCGGGCGACGAGGAGGAGGAACTCGCGACCTACATCCGCGACGAGGGCGGCGAGTACGGCACCGTCACCGGCCGTCCGCGCCGCGTCGGCTGGCTCGACATGCCAATGTTGCGCCACGCGGCCCGCGCGAACGGCTTTACCGGCCTCGCGATCAACCACATCGACGTGCTCGCCGGCTTAGACGAGGTAAAGGTCGGCCACAGCTACGAACTCGACGGCGAGGAGGTATTCACGATGCCGCCGACCACCGAGAAGTGGGGCGACTGCGAGGCGACCCTCCGAACGTTCGACGGCTGGGACGAGGTCGACTGGGAAGCGGTCGCCGAGGACGGCTACGACGCCATCCCCGAGAACGCCCGGACCTACCTCGAGTACGTCAGCGACGAGCTCGACGCGCCGATCTACGCGGTCGGCGTCGGTCCCGGCCGCGAGGAGACCGTCGTCGTCGAAGACCCGTACGAGTAATCGGCGCGGCGTTTCGCGCTGAGCGCTTGCGCTCCCGCACCGCTCGTCCGCGTCGACGCGGAAGCGCGAAAGCGCGGGCTCGTTCCCGAAACCTTTTGCTGGATGCGGCCAGCCTACGTACTATGAAGGAGTCCTTGCTGGATATTCTCCGCTGTCCGCTCGACAAACACGAGCTCGAACTCGAGGACGCCGAGTACGGCGACGACGGCGAGGAAGTCGTCGGCGGCGACCTCGTCTGTACCGAGTGCGGCGAACGATATCCCGTCGACGACGGCATCCCGAACCTGCTCCCGCCGGACATGCGGGAGGAGACGCCCGCCTGAACCGGTCGACTAACTCCATCCCCGTGCGCGCACCGTAATCGTGTCCCGAACCGAGGTCACCGTCCACGTCAACCGCGAGTCGCCCGATACGCTCGAGGCAGCGACGACTACGGTGTCGACTCGCGGCTCGTTCGTCCTCGCGTTACGGGGCCACGAATCGCCCGCGCACGTCCACTGTCGGCTCGCCGACGCCGACACCGACGCGTCCTTTTCCCGGCACGTCTCGCTCGATCAGTCGAACTACTACGTCGAAGCGGGCGAGACGATCGAGGTTCCGGTCGGTGTCGACGCCGAAGCGATCGACGATCCCGTCACGGGTCGACTCGAGGTCGTAACCGGCTACGGTTCCGAATCGGTGACGATCGACGTCACCGTCAAACCGAAGCCGGCCGCGGTCGACGTCGACGAGTCGCTCTCCAAACCGCCGTCGCGGGATCAGTCGGCCGATCAAACAGCCGCCGAGAAGGTACTGCAGCGGCTGTTCGGCGCGAGCGGCCTCGATACGGGGACGCTCGCCGTGCTCGCGCTGGGGCTGGTCGCGCTCGCCATCGCGACGGCGACGGCCGCGACGATCGGCGGACTCGCTGCGATGTTCGGGTTCATCGTCGTCGCCGGCGGCGTCGTCATCGCACTCGCGTTGCTGCTGTGGTAATCCTTACTCAGTCTCTGCGGACCGCTCTCGAATCTCGAGCGATCCGTCCTCGTCGAACCGCTTGGCCCGCAGGTACCGCGCCCGGTAGCGGTTCGCGCCGTCGGCGACGTCGGCCTCGCGGATCTCGTCGGTCCGGTCCTCCGCAACGGCGTCGATCAACTCCTCGAGCTGGTTGCGCTCGCTCGGCGTGAGCTCGAGTTCGTAGGTCCGCTCCTGTTCGGACTCGAGGATGGTCCACTGGCGCGCGGCGGCGACGACCAGCGAGCAGGGCTCCCGACAGGGAAACGGCCCGTCGCCGCCCGGGGGCTCGAGGTCGTCGCCCGCCTCGTACTCCCACTTGCGGCGGCGGAGACACTGGGAGTCGACGCAGCAGGCTTCGGCCACCCAGTCGACGGCTTCGCGGGGCAGTTCGTCGAGAACGTCGTAGATCCCCGTCTGTCGCTCGGCGGTCTCGCGCCAGTGGTCGACGTCCAGGTTCCCCCGCAGTTCGCGGTGCCAGTTGGCGACGGTCGCCGGGTAGAAGAACTCGACCGCCTCGACGAGTTCCGCCCCGGAGAGGCCGGTGAAGGCCCACCCCGATAGCAGCGTCGGCGCGGTCTTCAGCGGCCGGTAGCGGCCGTCCTCGTCGTCGGTCGCGAGTTCGCGAGCGTCGCGAGGGTCGTCGTAGACCTCGAGATCGGCCAGATCCGCGCCGGCGTCGTCGACGTGCCAGAGGTCGTAGACGCGCTCGCCGTCGGGGTTTGCGACGTCGACGAACCGGGCGGTGATCGAAAGCTGTCCCCACTCGCGATCGATGCCGTCCCGCAGCGCCTCGTACCGTTCGGGGACGGCGAGCGGGTCGTCGGTCGGCTCTCGAGCGCCGTCCTCGGCGATCGGGGCCCGTTCGCACCACCGGAGGAAGGCTCGGCGGTAGGTTCCCTCGCCGCCGACCGACCGCTGCCAGTAGCGCCAGTTGGTCGCGTACTCCGCGACCGTCTCGAGGACCGTCGGGAGGTCGTCCGCCTCAACTCGGCGCGGGTCAATTTCGGGCGTCTCGAGGACGTAGGCGTCGCCGTCGCGCTCTCGCTCGAGGGAGAGGCCGTCGAACTCGACGCCGCCGTCCCCTCTCTCACCCTCGTCGTCCTCGAGCGCCGCGATCAGCGCGTCGACGGCGTCGGTCGTCGCGTCCGCCACGGTCAGTCACCCGCGCCGGCGCCGGTTCCTGCTCCCGCGTCGGTTCCAGACTCGCGTTCGCGGCCGTCGGTCCCGGTCGCGACCCGTTCGTTCGCCCGGACGGTCTCGAGAGCGTCACCAAGGTCTGCGCCGGCATCCGCCGCGCGCTCGAGGATGACGTCGGCCATCAGCCCCTCGGTGCCGACGGCGCCGGCGTACCAGATGCGATGGCCGTCGACTTCCGCGGGAACGTCCCAGCCGAGCCGGTAGTCCTCGGTCAGCCCCATGTCCTCGGGGATGTCCTCCTGGGTGTGGTAGCCGTCCGCGATGAACAGCGGGACGACGACGATATCCTCGCTCTCGAAGTACTCCGTGACGTCGTCGACCTCTGGCTCCTCGTCCATGAACAGCGCCTCCACCTCGTCGAAGCGATCCCGCTCGCGGATGCGCTCGGTGTGGTACTCGACGGCCTTCGCGGAGTTTTCGTTGCGCTCGGTGCCGTGGCCGACGACCGCGAGGCCGACCCCCTCCCCCACGTCGGGGTCCTCGGTCACGGTTTCGGCGCGCTGGACGATCACGTCCGTCATCGCGTCGTGGGTGCCGACCGGGCCGCAGTAGTGGACCGTCTTGTCGACGTCGGTCGCCTCGAGCGTGACCTGCGAGGCGCTCGTGCCGTCGGAGTCCCACTTTTCGGGGTGCCACTCCTCGAGTCGAAGCTCTCGAGGAATGACCTGCTCGGTGAAGTAGCCCTCGCTGATAAAGAGCGGAACGACGAAAACCTCGTCGGACTCGAGGGTGCGAATCACCTCGCGGAAGTGCGGTTCCTCCTTCCAGAACGCCTCGCGGACCTCGTCGAACGCGCCCGTCTCGCGGACGCGGTCCGCGTGGGCGTAGGTGGGGTCCGAGGCGTCCGGATTGAGGTGAGAGCCGTGCGCCGCGATGACCAGCGCTTGCATACCCGCCCGTTGGGTTGGCGACAGTTTATACCCACCGCCAACGGCGAAGATATCGTCCGCAGTTCCGAAAATCGCTTTCCGGATTGAGAACTCGAGGTATCGATTCGACAGCGACGCAGCGGGAGACCGTTCGGCGTCGGTCGCGGCCCCGAGCGACGACGAGGGACCGACCGGACGATCCGTTATCGACGGGAGCAGGCGGCTCCGTTCGTCGGAGACCCGCTCGTCTCGATCCACCACGAATCGCTACACCAGGGGACGAGTCTGACCCACTGTGTGGCCGTGCTATCGCGGACGTAGTGTCCGGAAGCGATGCCCGAGTGCTCGTACCCGTCGTGGCGATAGGGGTTGAAAACTGGAAGCTCCGCCATCGCATCGTACACCTCCCCGAACTCGCGTCGGGATACCTCGACGCGCTCGTCGTCACGTCGAAGCGCCGTCTGCAGCGGTTCAAAGTCGGCGATCGACTCGTCGTCGCGGGGCGTGACGAACTCGTCGGGCAGCGACCGGGCTTCCGCCTCGTCCTCGAGAAGTGGGTCGATCGGAGTCGCTTCGACGTATCCGCCGAAGAACCCGGGCCAGCGGGGCCGATCCGAAAATGCCGCGCCGCCGAGCGCCAGGCCGCCGAGCACCTCGAGGACGGATCGCCGGGCCGGTCGTTCCATCACTGGTCAACTATCTCACCGGTTCGATATTAATTTCGGTTTCGATCCGGGTACATTCATTTACCGGCCGGACGAACGGCCGCTATGGACGACGACTCGCGGCCCTCCCCCTCGCACGGCGTCATCGGCGTCGCTCTGCTCACGGTGGGATACAGCCTCTATCGGCTGATTACGGGCGTCTATTCCCCCGTCGGCAAACCGGGGTTCGTCGCCGGCATGGGCGGGATCCTCGTCGCGTACCTCCTCGTTCGCGGCCGCTTGGCGGGCTGGATCGGTGCGCTCGTGCTGTACGCGCTCCTGCTCGGCGACCGACTCCTCGGAGTGGCCGTCTTCGGTCCCGAGGGAGTTCCGACCGTCGTCGTCCCGGTCGCCGTTCTCGCGTACCTGCTGTTCGCTCGCGATCAGTTTCGGGTCCCGCCGACGGACGATACGGCGGCCGACGGGGACGTTCCGTCGAACGCCGACTAGACGAACCGATCGGCCGACGGCTCACCGCTGATGCCCGCCGTTGGTCCGTACTCGTCAGTCAGGCACGATGAACTCGGTTCGGGCCTCGCAGGACGCCTCCTGCGCGCGCAACTCGGCGACGGCGGTGTACTCGCCCGGCCGCGGACGTTCCCACTCGCCGTCGTAGGTCGTCGACTCCTCGGGGGCGAGCCGCTCGGCGCTTAGCATCTGCATGAACGCCCGTCCCTCGGTGAACCGCCAGACCTCACGGTCCTCGTCCTGCACGACGAACTCGGCCTTGGCCGCGTCCGAGAACTGCAACTCGAGCGGCTCCGCGCCCGTATTCGTCACGGTAAACCTGAACGCGACCGCCGGCGATCCCGTCCCGTCCCCGTCCGTCGATACCCGCGCCTCGAGCGATCCCTCGAGCGTCATGGCGGGACGTTCGCCGGTCGGACGTATAACCGTTCGCCGGCACAGGCGGTCGTGAGGAGCCCGCGACGGGAGCGACAGTGACGCGTGGGAATAACAAGCACACCAGTTATATGGGTCGGCCGCGGACGACTGAACGTCACCGGACGATAGCAAGCCCGGTGAACGGCTGGTCGACGCATCGCGTGCGAGCCACCCGCGACGAGACGGGCCGCGCCTCCGCCGGATCGGGATCGTGCTACGTGCGGAGCCGAGCCACCATTCGCGCGGCCCGTTTCAGCGAACAGCGAGCCCCGCGCGACGACGGGGTCGGTTTCCACCGTTCCCGTCCCCGTCCTTGTTTCGGATTCCGGAATCGCGGAGAGTCGCCTACACCGCCGATCCCGGTACAGCTATCCGTTTTCGTTACCAACTCGGACCGTGCAACTGGTGGGTTACGAGCCGAGCGGTCGCGGGTCCGCACTGTTGCTGGCCGACGAGAGCGGCGCGATCGAACGCCGCGAACTCGAGTCCGGCGACGCCCTCTCGTACGCGCTCGGAGAGCGACGCTGCGCCGGCACGATCGACGACGGCGAGCACGTCGCCTGCGACCGCCCGGCGGCGCCGTACTGCGAATATCACACCAGCACGTGGGTCTGCGCCCGCTGTACCGGCACCTGCCTCAAGGACGAAATGGACTGCTACGAGGAGCACGCGGTCTACATCGCCGCGTTCGCCCCGGACACGTTCAAGGTCGGCGTCACCAAATCGCGGCGCCTCGAGACCCGCCTCCGCGAGCAGGGGGCCGACCGCGCGGCCCACGTCCACACCGTCTCGAACGGCCGCATCGCCCGCGAAATCGAGGCCGAGATCGCCCGGCGGCTGACGGACCGCGTCCGCACCGGGCCGAAGATCGCCTCGCTCGCGGCGACCGTCGATCAAGCGGCCTGGGAACGAACGCTCGAGTCCCTCAAGACCGACGTCATCGACCGCTTTTCGTTCGACTACGGGCTCGAACTCCGGGGCCGACCCGTTCGCGAGACGATCGCGTCCGGGACGGTCGTCGGCGTGAAGGGTCGGCTGCTCGTCCTCGAGAACGGCGGGACGACCTACGCCGTCGACATGCGCGATCTGGTCGGCTACGAGCTCGAGGAGGGAGCGACCGATCGAAGCCTGCAGTCGTCGCTGGGATCGTTCAGTTAGACTGCCGCGGCCCGCGGTCGTAACGCCGACCCGGTTTCGACGACGACCGGAAATCGCCGCCGGTCGACTAGTTCTTCGGACCACCACCTCGTACGCCCGGGCGTGTCGCTCGGCAGCGACCGCGTCCGTCGATACCTCGCCAGCGGGTGCGTCTCCGGACTCGGCGCGATACTCTTGCTCGTCCCCCTGTACGACATCTGGGACGACCGTCGGAACCTCTCGTGGGAGCTGACGTGGACGCTCCTCGAGAACAGTGCGCTGCTCGTGCTCGCGTTCGGCCTCGTCCTCGCGGGCGCGTGGCTCGTCCGCCTGAACTGGGAGACCGACTACGTCGTGACGGTCGCGAAGTGGTACCTGCTGGTCGGCGGGGCGATCGCGGCGCTGTTCCTGTGGGTCGTCCTGATCTAACTGCGGGTAATGTCGGAGCCGAAACCGTACGTGCTCGCGCTCAACGGCGTCCTCTTCGGCGTCGTCGCCGCCTTCGGCATCGGCGTCTACCACGCCAACCAGCGACAGTACACCGACGAACTCGAGGCGGGACGGACGGATCGGGGCCTGCAATCGTCGCTGGGATCGGTCGGCTGACTCAATCAGCGCTCGGCGGCCGTCCGGAAGAAGGGCGTCTCGTTACGATAGTACTCGACGACGGTTTGCCGCGGAAGATCCGCCTCCTCCGTTCGATCGTCGAACTCGACGACGACTTCGTACGGTCTGTGAACCTCGACATCCGGGATGAGACCGTCCACGTCTTCGCGTACTTCCTCGAGTTCGAGATGCAGACCGTCCTCGTCGGCAGCTACTCGTCGTGGGAGTGCTTCGGCGTGGGGCGGGGTGTGGATCACGCCGCGAACCAGCACTCGGTAGCCGCCGTCCTCGTACGTGACGTCTGCACCCGTTTCCGGAAGCGGCCAGTCGCTCGCCTCGAAATCGCCGGACTCCCAGTCCCACACGTCCGCACTGTCCGGGCGAGAGTACGACCACGAGCGAATCGTGTCCATGTGTCCGGATTAGACGCCAACAAGATAGTTGTAGGCGACTAACTACGTCGCCGCCTCGCCGATCGCCGCCGTCCGCTCCGCGACGTCGACCAGCGAAAGCCAGGTGTTCAACGCGGCTCGCAGGGCGACGTTGCAGTGTCGATCTCGATTCAAACCGCTGATCCGCCCGTTCGGCGTGCTGCGAATATTGCGCGAAGAAGTGATGTTTCGATGACGAGTGTGTAAGTGGTCGCATGGCACCGGATCAGAACGCAGTTTCGGCGTCGACTCGCACCGAGATCGAGGCGCTCGTCGAGGAGTGGATGGAGTCCGAATCGATTCCGGGCGCCAGCGTCGTCGTCGCGGATCGGGACGGGATCCGCTACGCGAACGGCTTCGGCGTTCGAGACGTCGAATCGGAAGCTCCCGCAACCCCCGATACCCTGTACGCGGTCGCGTCGCTGACGAAGTCCGTCACCGCGATCGCCGTCCTGCAACTGGTCGAACGCGGCGATATCGACCTCGAGGACGAGCTCCGCGAGTACGTCGCCGTCCTGAACGAGGCTCCGGGACCGCCGATCACTGTTCGGGAGTTGTTGGCCCACTCGTCGGGGATGCCGCAGGACTTCGTCGCGCGCCGCCCGGCCATCGACGACGGGCGGAACCTCGACCTGTTCGAACACGTCGACGGCGCGGCGGATCGACGATTGGTCGACGACGATCGGTACATGTACTACAACGGCGGGTACTTCGTCCTCGGCGAACTCGTCGAAGCCGTCGACGGGCGACCGTACGAGGAGTACGTGCGGACCGAGATCTTCGAGCCGCTGGGCATGACCCGATCGACGTACGATCCCGACGCGCTCGCTCGAGCCGACGACGCGATGACCGGCTACACGAGGGCGGACGGCGAGCTCTCGCCGGACGCGTACGACGGCGGCGCCGGGCCGGCCGGCGGGCTGATCAGCCCCGCGCGGGAACTCGCGACGGTGCTTCGCTGCGTACTGAACGACGGGACGGTCGACGGGACGCGGATTCTCGAGCCGGACCTCGTCGAGGCGATGTGCGGTCGTCAATCGCCGTCCCTGCCGACCGTCGACGGGACGTACCGCGGGTACGGGTACGGCTGGGAAGTCCGCGATTTCCTGGACGAGACGCTCGTCTCTCACCTCGGCGGCATCGGCGTTTCCGGGGCCTACATGGGATGTCTTCGGGAGCACGATGTCGCTGTCGCACTGGCGTTCAACACGCACGGTCCGTCGGTGACGGCGGTCGGCGCGGGGATTCTGGCTGCGCTGTGCGGCGAGCGGCCCGAGGACGCCGTCCGGGCGCTCCGAGTGCGCGAGGCGATCGACGCCGTCGCCGGCACCTACGAATCGTATCGCGGCGCGTTGACCGCAACCGTCGAACCGGCGGCCGCCGGAACGATCAGAATCCGCGTCCCGGAGCGAGACGTCGCGTTCACCGCCTCCCCGGACGCCGTCGAGCGCTCGCCGTACTCGTTTTCGGCGGGTACGGGAAGCGGGGTGCGGTGGACCGCGGAGTTTCGCGACCGCGAGACGGAGCCGCAGCTGATCCTTTCGATGGGCAAGTGGACCGCCGTCCTGACGGACCGGTAGCCTACGCCGCCTCGCCGATCGCCGCCGTCCGTTCGGCCACGTCGACCAGCGAAAACCAGGTGTTCAACGCGGCTCGCAGGGCGACGACGTCGGCGGCGTCGATCGCAATCTGCACCGTCGCGCCGTCGCGCTCGAGCGTCGTCTGCGACCGGTCGTCGTCGATCTCGCCGATTTCGCGGGCGACGCTCTCGGCGACGGTGCGAGCGCGAGCGGCGCTCTCGTAGTCGAACTCGAGCGTTGCGTCGTGAGAAGACACGGGCGGAGACGAGACGACGTTACTGGACGTCGACTTCCTTGACGTCGCGACTGCGCTCTTTCAGCAGGACGCGGTGACCGCAGTAGGGACAGCGGACGCCGCCGTATTCGTCGAGCTGGACGTCGCGTTTACATCGGGAGCACTTGTAGCTCATGCGTGAAACTGGAGCGGGGGTGTGCGGTTATTCGTCCTCGGCGAGCGCGGCGCGGATCGAGCGCGTGACGGTGCGGCCGGCGGGGGTCTCCGGACGGTAGGCGCCGCCGGTGAAGACCTCGCCGGTTTCTTCGTTCTTCCAGATGCCGGTTCCAATGCGGGTCACGTCGTCGCCGTCGACCTGCGCGTTCTCCATGTCGTCTTCGATCTCGCTGACGCGGCGTCGTGCGACGCGACCGTAGCGTGCGCCGAAGCGGCCCGCGCTACCAACGCTTCCTTTGTCGGCCATAGTAGGGATATCTATCGCCAGCGGATTCTTAAACCTGTTGAGTCGCATCCGCGCCGGCACGGTAGTGGGACGCTCGGCCCCCGCCCTGGCGAACCCTCATCGCATCCGTTTCGCGACCGGTCCAGTCAGCAGTTCTCGAAAGACGAACGCGAGCGCTGCGAGGTACCCCACCGGTGCGAGGGGTGCTGCGAGCAGTCCCGTCCCCACGCCCGTCACCGCGATCACCGAGCGGAGGACGAGACCGCTGAGCGCGAGCAGCGGAATGGCAGCCAGGACGGCGTCGGGACGCTCGAGCATGGCTAATTATATCTAATTACTCCGGGTCCGTAAAGGCAGGACCTGCCAGCAGAGAGTGTCTCTTCCATCGGCTCGCGACAATACTTGCGCGAACACCGTCACCGAGTCACTGAAATTCCGCCTCGCTGAGGACGTCGTTCAGGTCCTCGCGGATCCGCTCGCCCATCTCGCGGTCGCGAGCGGTCGTCACGACGCGGTTTTCCTGCACGCTCGAGCCGTCTCGGAGAAGCATGCGAACGTTGCCGCCGTCGTCGGCGCGGGTAACCTTCGCGCGCAAACCGGACTGGGACCCCTTCCCGCCGGCGTCGATGGGGCCCGGAATCACCTTCTTGACGTGCGGATGGCCAGCGACGGCCCGGATGGCCTCCATCCCCGTTCGGCCGCCGATGAGCGTCGAGTGGCTGCCGCCGATCTTCTCGATCGGCGGCGTCTCGACGACGTCGAGCGCGCGGTTGCCGCGACGGTCGATGACGGTCTCGACGGGGTTCTCGTCGTCGACGCGGTACAGCGAGTGGTGGATGTCCTCGCGGACCGCGCGAATCACCGCACGCTCGCCGCCGGCGTAGACCTCCTCGGGGCGCTTGCGGCGGATCTCGTCGCCGATCAGCCCCGCGAAGTTCCGGAGTTCGACGGGTTCGTTCTCGCCGTCCTCGGGCGTCGTCGTGATGGTCGTTTTCCCCAAAACTGGATCGTCGTCCGCGCCGTGCCCGTGCCCGTGGCCCTGGCCCCGGCCGTGACCGTCGGCCCCGTCGTCGGACTCGCCGGCCAGCATCGTCAGCGTCGCCCGCTCGCGCCCCGCCTCGAGGACCACCGCCTCGGCGTTTCGCTCCCGGCAGACGAGACAGAAGTCGCCGGGTTTCTCGAGGGGCGAGGCGCAGTGGCGACACTCCATATCGGCGGTTGCCGTCGGAGGTGTAAAACGACCCCGTTTCGGCGCCGGTCGGGAGCGGGCGGTCGACTCGAGCGCGTGCTGTCCGTCCCCTGCCACGTCTTCCCGAATCCTCAAGGCTCGTCCCGTCGTACGACGGACCGATGCACCGTCGCTCGTTCCTCGCGGCCCCGGTCGGGCTCCTCGCGCTCGCGGGCGGCTGCCTCGAGTTCGTCGAGAACGACGGCGAAGAGATCACCGATCCGGGCGACGTCGAGGTCGTCTGGTCGGACCTCGTCCGGGACGATCCCGGGACGGAGGACGAGCGCGTTACGGTCTGGGGAATCGTCAGGAACGTCGGGGACCGGACGCTGAGCTACGTCGAACTCCGGGCGACGTTCTTCGACGCCGAGGGCGAGGAACTCGAGAGCGTCATCGAGAACGTCGACGCGGACGTCTCCGCCGACGAGGAGTGGCCGTTCGAGGTCGAGTATCCGCACTTCGGCGAGGCCGCCGCCGAAGTCGAAACGTACGAACTCGAGCCGGCGACCGGCGTCTGAGGCGGTGATGTTGATCGTGCTCCCAACCGTGATCACCGCCGTCGCAACCCGGACGCGGCGTCCCCTGTCGTCCCGCCGTGAACCGGGCGGCCACAGCCGACGGAGCGAACGCATCGCGTACGACCTGCGGACATGAGCGAGCACGACGAGGGACACGACGAAGGCGTCACGACGCTCGCGAAACAGGGGAGCATCACGTTCGTCGGCAACGTCATCAACGGCGCGTTCGGGTTCGCGATCGTCATGCTGATGACCCGGTTCGTCAGCCCGTCGGTGTACGGGCTGTGGGTCCTGTCGACGTCGGTGATCCTGTTCGCCCAGGTCTTCGGCAACCTGGGACTCCCGCTGGCGATCGACTACTTCGTGCCGCAGTATCTGGACGACGGCGAGCGCGGGAAGGCGAAGGGCGTCATCCTCCAGGTGACCGCGACCGTCCTCGTCACGTCGTCGCTGGTCGCGTTCGCGCTCGCAGCGGGATCGCGGGTCGTCGGTGACTTCTTCCAGGAGCCGGCGATGCGGATCGCGCTCCTGTTGCTCTCGGTGACGATCCCGATGCTGGCGATCTACAACGTCCTGCTGACCTCCTACTACAGCATCAAGAAGCTCCAGTACCGGGTCGTCATGCGGGATCTGGTCCGGCCGACGGTCCGGTTCGCCGTCACCGCGGGGCTCCTGCTGTCGGGATTCGGACTGCTGGGGCTGATCGGCGGCTACGTCGTCGGGCTCTTCGTCGCGATCGCGGTCGGGACGGCGCTGTTCGTCTACAAAGCCTGGGACCTGCTGACGACGACTACCGAACTCGTCGCGGCGAAGCCGCTCGTGACGTACTCGGTGCCGCTGGCGATGACCAGCGTCGTCTTCGTGTTGATGGGCCAGGTCGATTACTTCGTCGTCGGCTACTTCTTGAATTCCGACGACGTCGGCATCTACCGGGTCGGCTACATGCTCGGCTCCGGGCTGATGATCATCTTCAACTCGCTGTCGCCGGTGTTCAAGCCGCTGATCGCCGAAACCAGGGAGAACGTCGACCTGGTCGAACAGCGGTTCCGGATCATGGCCCGCTGGATCGTCGGGATCACCCTCCCGATCGCGATCGTCCTCTCGCTGGGCGCGGACTCGTACCTCGCCGTCCTCTACACGCCCCAGTACGCGGCGGCGAGCCTCGTCGTCATCCTGCTCTGTGGCGCCTTCCTGTTCAACGTCACCTTCGGCGGTCCCGACGGCTCCCTGCTGCAAGGGATGGGCTACTCCCGGTTCGTCTTCGCCAATACGCTCGTGCTCTTCGGCGCGAACTTCCTCGTCTCGGCGGCGCTCGTCCCGCTCGTCGGCATCGAGGGCGCCGCGATCGGCTCGGCGACGGCGCTCGTGCTCGTCGGCTGCCTCTCGCTCGCCGAGATCTACTACCTCGACGGCATCCATCCGTTCACCAGGGACTTCGCCAAGGTCGTCGCCGCCGGCGTCCCGGCGACCGTCGCGGGCGCGCCGATCGTCGTCTTCCTCGAGTCGGACGCGCTGATCGTCGGTCTCCTGCCGGTCGCGGTGATCGGCACCTACCTGGGAACGCTGATCGCGACCGACGCCTTCACCGACGAGGACGTCCGGATGGCCGCCGAGTTCAGCCCGACCCTCGAGAGGTGGCTGCCGGTCGGGTAGAGGACGCTGCGATCCGTCTCGAGTGCAACGAATACGCACCACTTCCGTTGAGGCCGAACGATCGACTATCGATCACCTATCGGCGGTTATGTGAATTAGTTTAAACTACATTAATTTTATACGGAATAACGTTGCAGCCACGGGAGGAAATGTCTGAAGAAAAATTACGGCATACGTCAAACGAGCCGAGAAGACGGCACTTCCTCGGCGGTGCAGCGTCGCTAGTCGCCGCAGCAGCGTACACACGGGCGATATCCGACGAGGTCGCAGCGCGGGTGACTCAGGGGAACGACGACGCCGTCCAGCGAGTGCGTTCGCCCGACGGATCGATCGCGGTCACCGCCGACGTCTCGAGCGGGACGCCGACCTACGCGGTCGCGATCGACGGGACGACCTACCTCGAACCCTCGCCGCTCGGCTTCGACTTCCGGAATCAGCCGTCGTTCGGGGCGGCCGGGGACGGAAGCAGCGGCCCCAATCTCACCGTAACCGGCTCCGAGCGCCGGTCCGAAACGGAGGAGTGGGAGCCCGTCTGGGGCGCCTACGACGAGGTCACTGCCGACTACAACGCCCTCGTCGTCGGCCTCGAGGAAACGGAGGGGCCGGGACGGACGGCCAACCTCGAGCTCCGGGTCTTCGACGACGGGCTCGGATTCCGGGTCGTCTTCGACGAGAGCTTCGCGAGCAACGCCGGCAAAGCGGTCCTCGAGTCGGAGAACACCGCCTTCGCCTTCGCGGACGACTACACCGCCTGGTGGATCCGCAACGAGGTCACCAACCCGCGGTTCGAGCAGGAGTACGAGGAGACGCCGCTGAGCGAGATTCCCGGCGGCCGGCGGGAGACCCGGCCCACCGGGACGCCGATGCAAACGGGCGCTCACACGCCGCTGACCGTCGAGGCCGGCGACGGCGACGCCTACCTGAGCGTCCACGAGGCCGGCCTCGAGGACTACGCGGCCGCGACGCTCGCGCCTCGAGTAGATGAGGGAGACACTGAGTTCACCACAGAACTGACCCCGCTGCCCGACGGAACCAAGGTCTCGCTCGAGGTGCCGAACGCGACCCCGTGGCGGACGATCCAGATCGGCCGGCGGCCGGGCGACCTGATCGAGTCCCAGTTGGTGCCGCTGTTGAGTTCCGACCTCGAGGAGTCGGCGCTGCCGACCGTCGACGGCGAGCCGGACACCGGCTGGATCGAGCCCCGCAAGTACGTCGGCATCTGGTGGACGATGATCGCCGGCTCCGCCAACTGGGAGTACAAGAGCGACGACGAGATCAGCGTCGAGGGCAACGATCCCGCGTCGTACGTCCACGGCGCCCGCACCGAGCGGATGAAGCGCTACATGAGCTTCGCCGCCGAAAACGGCATCGACAGCGTCCTCGTCGAGGGGTGGAATCAGGGCTGGGACACCTACCCCGGCGACGGCACCGGGCTGCGGTTCGGCGTCGACGACTCCTACCCGGACTTCGACGTGCGCGAAGTGACCGACTTCGGCCGGTCGCTCGAGTCCGACGTGGAGATGACGATCCACAATGAAACTGCCGGCGCCCTTCCCCACTACGAGGAGCAGATCCTCGAGGACGATATCTTCCAACAGTACGAGGACGTCGGGATTCGCTCGATCAAGAACGGCTACGTCTCCGACGCGGGGCTGGGCATCGAGGGCGACGGTTCGGACCCGACACACAACCAGCACAACCAACTCGCGGTCAACCACCACCGGCTGGTCATCGAAGCCGCCGCGGCCGATCGCCAACTGCTCGAGATCCACGAAGGAATCAAGCCGACCGGCGAGATCCGCACCTACCCGAACGTGGCCAACCGCGAGGTCGTCAAGGCCCAGGAGTACGACGGCTTCGGCCAGTTGAGTTCGAACGTCGACCCGGACCACCACGTCACGCTGCCGTTCACGCGGAACCTGGCCGGCCCGGTCAGCTTCCAGCCGGGTATCTTCGACATCACCTTCACCGACGACAGGGGCGGGCAGATCCAGACCACGCGGACGAAACAACTCGCGATGTACCCGACCTACCTCAGCGGCCTGCAGATGGCCGCCGACCGCATCGAGGCCTACGTCGACGAGAGCCTCGAAGTCGGCGAGTGCCTGCAGGCGGCCTCGGGCGACATCGACGGCTTCGTCACGTTAGACGAGTGGCGCAACGCCTTCGGCACGAACTACGTCGCGGTCGATCCCAACCGCGTCCCGTCTGGCTCCTCAGTCTCGTTCACGGTCAAAGACGCCGACGCGGGTACGTACGAGCTTCACCTCCGGTACGCGGCCGCGCCCGAGGACAACGCCCAGCGGGTCGTCGACGCCGGCCGGACGCAGGCGACCCTGCGGGTCAACGATTCGACGCGGACGATCACCCCCGCGTTCACCGACTACTGGGACCAGTGGGAGGTGTTCACGACGGAGGTCGAACTCGAGGACGGCGACAACGAAATCGCGATCGAACTCGACTACGACGACTCGGGCGAGGCGTTCCAGGGCGACGTCGGCGGCTTCAACCTCAATACGATCGGCGTCAGCGAACCCGGCGCACCGTCTCCCGTACCCGCCGACTACGAGGGCTATACGCCCGAAAACGAAAACTTCGACGCGGAACCCGAGTTTGCGTTCCTCGAGGCCGTCCCGGCGGCCGGCTGGGACGAGACGCGGATCGTCGACGCCGAAATCGGCGACTACACCGTCACCGCTCGCCGCAAGGGCGAGGAGTGGTACGTCGGCGCGATGACCGACGAGGGCGGGCGCGCGGTCGACGTGCCGCTGTCCTTCCTCGCGCCGGGCAATTCCGCGGGGAAGGGGAACGGAAACGGCCCGCGGGGACCGAAGTACGTCGCCGAAATCTACTCGGACGGGATCGGCGCCGACTACGAGTCCGACCCCGACCCCGTCCGGATCGACGAGGCCGTCGTCGACCCGAGCACGACGCTGCTGGCCTCGATGGCACGCAGCGGCGGCACGGCCGTCAGGCTCCGCCCCGCGACGGGGAAGGAGCGCGAGGACCTCCCGACGTACGAACGCCCCGAGCAGGACCTGCGTTACGGCATCGACGACGAGGCCGACCTCGGCGAGCCGTTCATTACCGCCACCGGCTCGAACGACGGCGACTTCGTCGGCGGCACGACCGTCGCGATCGAGGTCGACGGCGAGCGCGCGGCCGTCGACAACGTCCGGCTCCCGCCCGGCGCGACCGACGAGACGGTCGAACTCGGCTACGTGATCTCGTCGATCGGCACCTACGACGTCGTCCTGCGCGATCCCGACGACGGCAGCGTCCTCGAGTCCGGTACAGTCACCGTCGCGCCAGGCGACCTCGTGGCCGAGTTCGACGACCCGCAGGGCGACGACCACGGCCCGGGCGAGTACACCTACCCGACCAGCGACGACTTCCGGGACGGCGCGTTCGACCTGCGGTCGTTCGCCGTCTACGAGGCCGACGACGCCTACCGGTTCGTCTTCGAAGTCGAGGAGCTCTACGACACCTTCGGCGGCGAGTTCTCGCCCCACTACTTCGTCGTCTACCTCCGCGATCCTGACCGCGACGGCGGTCGGACGACCGAACTCGGCGACCTCGAGGTCACGGCCGAATTCGGCGATCCGTGGCACTACCGCGTCGCCGCCAGCGGCTTCGGCTCGAGCGTCGTCGACGCGGACGGGAGCAACCTCGGGGCGCCGGAGACGACCGTCGACTTCGAGAGCGGCACGGCTATCCTCTCAGTTCCGAAGGACGCGCTGGAACTCGACGTCGCGAACGCCGAAGTCCTGCCCGTCGTCGGCTCCGAGGACCGGGGGACGTTCCGCAACGTCGCCGTCGAGGCGGCGGCCTACACCTTCGGCGGCGCGAAGGAAGGCGCGGCGGAAAACGCGCCGCGGGTGATCGACCTCCTGACGCCGTCCGGCGTCGACCAATCCGAGGCGCTCGCGTACGACGCGAACGAGTTGGCAACCCTACCGTTTACCCCGCTGTAGGCTGGGGGCAGCCGCGTTTCACACACCTCACGCACGCGCGACGCTCGAGCGCGCGTACCGCGCGCACACCCGCGCTGTCTCCCGGTTTTCGGCGAAAGGGTTATCCGATCTTCAGTCGTACCCGGCGACGATGAACGACACGCGTTCGCCGGACGTCCGGCTCCGGCAGGGGACCGTCGCCGACGCCGGTGCCGGCTACGGTCACGGTTACGAGCACGGTTACGGAGGTGATCCGCCGTGGAACTGATCATCACCGAGAAGGACAACGCCGCGCGACGGATCGCCGACATCCTCTCCGGCGGCACGTACGACTCGAGCCGCGAGAACGGCGTCAACGTCTACGAGTGGGGCGGCAAGCGCTGCGTCGGGCTGTCGGGCCACGTCGTCGGCGTCGACTTCCCCGACGAGTACTCCGACTGGCGCGACGTCGAGCCCGCCGAACTCATCGACGCCGACGTCGAGAAGACGGCGACGAAGGAGAACATCGTCGCGACCCTGCGCATCTTCGCCCGCAAGGCGACCAGCGTGACGATCGCGACCGACTACGACCGCGAGGGCGAACTCATCGGCAAGGAGGCCTACGAGATCGTCCGCGACGTCAACGAGGACGTCCCGATCCGTCGGGTGCGGTTCTCCTCGATCACCGAAAACGAGGTGCAAGAAGCCTTCGAGAACCCCGACGATCTGGACTTCGACCTCGCGGCCGCCGGCGAGGCCCGCCAGATCATCGACCTCGTCTGGGGCGCCGCGCTGACCCGCTTCCTCTCGCTGTCTGCGGGCCAACTGGGCAACGACTTCATCTCCGTCGGGCGGGTCCAGTCGCCGACGCTGAAGCTGATCGTCGACCGCGAGCGCGAGATTCAGGCGTTCGATCCCGAGGACTACTGGGAACTGTTCGCGGATCTCGCGAAGGACGACACCACCTTCGAGTCCCAGTACTTCTACCGCGACGAGGACGACAACGAGGCCGAGCGCGTCTGGGAGGAGGCCGCCGCCGAGGAGGTTTACGACACCCTCTCGCAGCGCGATTCGGCCACCGTGGTCGACGTCAACCGCCGAACGCGCACCGATGCGCCGCCGACCCCGTTCAACACCACCCAGTTCATCCGCGCGGCCGGCGCCCTGGGCTACTCCGCCCAGCGGGCGATGTCGATCGCCGAGGACCTCTACACGGCCGGATACATCACGTACCCGCGGACGGACAACACCGTCTACCCCGACGACCTCGATCCCGAGGAACTGCTCGACGACTTCGTCGGCCATCCGACGCTGGGCGAGTCCGCCGAAGACCTGCTCGAGGCCGACGAAATCCAGCCGACGGAAGGTGACGAGGAGACGACCGACCACCCGCCGATCCACCCGACCGGCGAGATCCCCGCCCGGGGCGACGTGAGCGACGACGAGTGGGAGATCTTCGAACTCGTCGTCCGGCGTTTCTACGCGACCGTCGCCGAGGCCGCGGTCTGGGAGCACCTCAAGGTCGTCAGCGAGGTCGAGGACTACCGCCTGAAGGCAAACGGCAAGCGCCTCGTCGAGCCCGGCTACCACGACGTCTACCCGTACTTCTCCACCGCGGAGAACTACGTCCCCGACGTCGAGGAAGGCGAGGAACTCGCGCTCTCCGACGTCGAACTCGAGGAGAAGCAGACCCAGCCGCCCCGCCGGTACGGCCAGTCGCGGCTCATCGAGACCATGGAGGACATGGGCATCGGGACGAAGTCGACCCGTCACAACACCCTCGAGAAACTGTACGATCGGGGCTACATCGAGAGCGATCCGCCGCGACCAACGAAGCTCGCGATGGCCGTCGTCGACGCGGCCGAGAACTACGCCGACCGCGTCGTCAGCGAGGAGATGACGGCCCAACTCGAGGCCGACATGGACGCCATCGCCTCCGGCGAAGCAGGGCTCGAGGACGTCACCGACGAGTCCCGGGAGATGCTCGAGGAGATCTTCGCGAACCTCGCCGAGTCGCGCGAGGAGATCGGCGACCACCTCCGAAAGTCGCTCAAGGACGACAAGCGGCTGGGTCCCTGCCCCGAGTGCGGCGAAGACCTGCTCGTGCGCAACAGCCGCCACGGCTCCTACTTCATCGGCTGCGACGGCTACCCCGACTGCGAGAACACGCTGCCGCTGCCCTCGACGGGTAAGCCGCTCATTCTGGAAAGCGAGTGCGAGGAGCACGGCCTGAACGAGGTCAAGATGCTCGCCGGCCGGCAGACGTTCGTCCACGGCTGCCCGCTCTGTAAGGCCGAAGACGCCGGCGAAGGGCCCGTGCTGGGCGAGTGTCCGGACTGCGGCGAGGAGCACGACGGCGACCTCGCGGTCAAGACCCTCCAGAGCGGCTCGCGGCTGGTCGGCTGCACCCGCTACCCCGACTGCGAGTACTCGCTGCCCCTGCCGCGGCGCGGCGAGATCGAAGTCACCGACGAGCGCTGCGACGAACACGACCTGCCCGAACTCGTCGTTCACAGCGGCGACGAGCCGTGGGAACTGGGCTGTCCGATCTGCAACTATCAGGAGTTCCAGGCCCGCGAGAGCGACTCGGGATCGGATCTCGAGGCGCTCGATGGCCTCGGTGCGAAAACGGTCGAGAAGCTCGCCGACGCGGGCATCGAGAGTATCGACGACCTGACCGAGGCCGATCCGGACGCCGTCGCGGAGGACGTCGACGGCGTCAGCGCCGACCGGATTCGCAACTGGCAGGCCGAAGCCTGAGGCTGCGGTTCGCTTTCTTCTTCGCGGTTACTCCGTCTCGCCGTTCGCGTCCGCGTGCGCCTCGAGCACCGGCGCAACCTGTTCGACGATCTGTCCAGCCTCGAGGCGGCCGCGGTTGTCCCAGTGCAGTTCCCCGGCGTCGTCGATCGCCAGCAGCATCGGGTGGCCGACGACGTCGTACCGCTCGCCGAGTCGGCGGTCCGGATCGTAGCCCAGCACCCACTCGCCGTCGTTTTCGGCCCACCAGTCGCGAAGCCGGTCGGGCGTCTGCTCGGCCGTCACCGAAAGGACGGTCAGCGCGTCGCCGTAGTCCGCCCGAAGCTCCTCGCGCGCCGCCTCGAGTTCGGGCATCAGCGCCCGACAGCGGCTACAGACCGGCGAGAAGATCATCGCGAGCGTAACGCCGTCGTTCGGGACGGAAAGCGCGTCGGGCGCATCCCCGCGCGCGTCCTCGAGAACGTCGACCTCGATGGGCTCGATACCGCCGTCGTCCCCGTCGCCCGCCGTCTCCTGGGCCGGCCCGCCGTCCCCGAACGGAAGCCCGCGCTGCAGGACCGCGACGCCGGTTCCGAGTACGCCGACGCTCGCGATGCCGGCGACGACCTCGCGGCGTTTCACTGACGGATCACCACCGTCAACGCCGGCGACGGCGCCGCCCCATCGGAGCAAACGCCTCGAGTCCGCAGACGGCAGTCGAGCGAACGAGCGATCATAGGACCGGCGACCACGACCAGCGAAAAATAACCACGGGCGGCCGTAGCCGGGTCCCCGAATCCGGAACGGTTCGGTTCGGCGAACCACGACGAGTCCAACCTACAAGACCGTCCCGCCCGTCCCTGCACCCGTGACCGACGACCGAGACGACCGCGAGCGGTGGAACGAGAAGTACAACGACGCCGACTTCGAACTTCCCGGCGACCCGATTCCGGTCCTCGAGCGCCGCCTCGAGACGCTGCCGGAGGGCCGCGCGCTCGACGTCGCGACCGGCACCGGGCGCAACGCCGTTTTCCTCGCCGCCAACGGGTACGACGTCGACGCGGTCGACGTTTCCGACGAGGCCCTCGAGCGCGCCCAACAGCGAGCCGACGAGCGCGGCGTCGACGACAGCGTCGACTGGATCCGCGCCGATCTGGCCGAGTACGAGTTCGAGAGCGGCGCGTACGACGTGATTACGATCGGCTTCTTCGCCGCCCTCGAGCACCTTCCCGACATCAAAGAGGCGCTCGCGCCAAGCGGCGTCCTCGTCTACGAGCACCACCTCCGCTCGAGCGATCCGATCGACGTCGGTCCCTCCGGCGACCGGTACCGCTACCGGTCGAACGACCTCCTGCGGGCGTGTCTGGACCTGACGGTACTGTCCTACGAGGAGCGGCGTCGCACCGTCAACGACGGCACCGCCGCGGTCGCGACGATAGTCGCGCGGAGCTCGAGCGGCGGCGCGCAGTCGTATCCGCGCCTCGAGTCGGGGGACGCCGATCCTGCGTAACCTCGACCGCCACCTCAACCTCAACCTCGATCTCGAGGGCAGTCGACAAGCGGTAAGCCGCGCTCGAATCCGAACCCTTTCGCCGACCAGCGCGTAACCTGCTCCCGTGACGTCGTCTCGAGAGCGCCCGGATAGTCGCCGCAGTTGGATCGTCGCCCTCGTCGGCGCGGTCGCGATGGTGTTTACCTTCGGGACGCCGCTGTCCTACGGCATCTTCCGCGAGCCCTTCGCCGAGACGTTCGCCGTCTCGACGGTCGCAATGTCGACGGTCTTCTCGGTCATGCTGTTCACGTTCTTCATCGGCTCCGGGCTGGTCGGCGTCCTCTCCGCGCGGGTCTCCGCTCGAGCCGTCCTCCTCGCGTGTGCGGCTGCGTCGGCAGTGCTGGCGCCGTCGCTGTACGTCGTGGACTCCTACGGCGCCCTCATGCTCGTCTTCGCGGTGCTCGGGATCGCGCTGGGGACGGTGTTCGTCCTGACGGCGTCGATCGTCCCGCGGTGGTTCGACGAGCGCCGCGGCGCCGCGACGGGGCTGATCTTCGTCGGCAACGGGCTGGGACTGACCGTCCTGCCGCCGATCTGGCAGGGCGCGATTTCGACGTTCGGCGTTCGGCGCGGTTTCCTCTACATCATGTCGATCACCGCGGCCGCCTTCGTCGTCGCGGGGGTCGTCTGCCGGCGGCCGGCGTGGGCCGAGCAGTCGGCGACGTCGACGGGCGAACTGCTCGGCTGGGTCCGCCGACTGGCCGGCACGCGGACGTTCCAGCTGCTGTTCGTCGGGATGAGCCTCGCGTTCGCGTGGTACCAGCTGCTGGCCGCCTACGCGGTCGACTTCTTCGCCGCGCGCGGCCTGACCGACGCGGCCGCCTCGACGGCGTTCGGCCTCATCGGCGGCGTCAGCATCATCTCGCGGATCGGCGGCGGCTACGTCGCCGACGTCGTCGGCTCGAGGCGGGCGTTCCTCGCGTCGCTGGCCTGCGCGGGCCTCGGAGTCGGCCTGCTCGTCGTGCCACAATTCGCGATGCTCGCGCTCGGCGTCTTCTTCGTCGGGCTGGGACTCGGCGGCTCCGCGACGCTGTACATCCCGCTGTTAATGGAGATCTACGATCCGGAGAAGGACACGGCCGTCATCGGGGTGTTCAACGTCGCCGCCGGTATCGGCGCGCTCGCGATGCCACCGCTGGGGACGGCGAGCGTCACGTACACGGGCAGCTACACCGTCGCGATCCTGCTGACGTTAGTCGTCGTCCTCGGCGCCTTCTGGCTGGTCGTGACCGGCACGCGGATTCAGTGAGCGCCGGCGACAGCGCGTCGACAAGCAGCGCCGTGCGCTCGAGGTCGCTGTCCTTTTCACACCGCAGCGCCGACTCGAGGGCGAGAACACGTGTCGATCGCCACGACAGCACTCGCCGGAGTCGTCTTCGGACTGGCCCTCGCGGCGCCGCCGGGACCGATGAACGCCATCATCGCCGAGGAGAGCGTCGTCCGCGGCTGGGCGGCGGGCTTCTGGGCCGGCCTGGGCGCGATGCTCGCGGACGCGCTCTTTTTCGTCCTGACGCTGGCCGGCGTCGTCGCCGTGATCGACCGCTACCCGTTCGTCCGGCCCGCGCTCTACCTCGCCGGCGGGCTGCTCATGCTGTACTTCGCCGTCGGCGCGATCGAAGAAGCGCGCGCTGCCGCGTCGTTCACCGCTGAGGGGGACCGCGACGTCGCCGCCGCGGCCGCGAAGGTTCGCGGATTCCGCAAGACGTTCGTCCTCTCGCTGACCAACCCCTACCAGATCGGCTTCTGGCTCACCGTCGGCGTCGGCCTCCTCGAGACGGGTACCCTCGACGTCTTCTCGCACGTCCCGGCGGTCGGCGAGCAACTCGCTGGCACGCTGCTCGTCCAGACCGGCTCGCCGGCGCTGCTGGTGGGCTTCTTCGGCGGCATCGCGATCTGGATCGTCACCTACCCGGCGGCGCTGTCCTCGGCGGGGAAGCGCGTCGACGCGCTCGCGCCGGCGGTCGCCGCCGGCAGCGCGGCCGTGCTCGTCGGATTCGGCCTGCTCTTTCTTGGTGTCGGTGCGATGAGCGTCCTGTGAGTTGTAATCGCGTTTGAGCGGGAGGCGTCACTCGAGCGGGAACCGACCGAGAACAGTCGACGGACCCGAACCGCCAGTACCGGCTCTTCGTCCGTAGCGGCTCCGAGACCGGTCGCGGACCCCGCGGTCGGTCGCGGGTTGAGCGCCGAACTCGAGGGGCAGTTCGCCGCTCGCGCTATCCCATCGCCGCGATCTCGTCTTCCATCCACTCGCTGAACCACTTGACGCGCTTGAGCCGCTGGTGGGCGATGCCTTCGGCGGTATCGCTCTGGACCCGCGAGGCGGCGTCGTAGCCTCGCTCAAGGACGCGTTCGACCATCTCGTCGCAGTCCATGTGCGTGCGGGCCTCGTAGCCCATCCGCAGCAGCATGAGGGCGGTGCCGTTCGCGCCGACCTTGTCGAGCATGTCGGCCTCGATGAGACACTGCGTCTCCAGCGCGAGGTCGGTCAGGTCGCCCTGATACGAGTGGTGTTCGATCGCGCGACACACCTGCGTGATGAACGATTCGGGGTAATCGACGCGGGACTCGAGGTACTCACGGGCGACGCGCGCGCCGGCC
The DNA here is from genome assembly GCF_000217715.1 of Halopiger xanaduensis SH-6. GTDB lineage: Archaea > Halobacteriota > Halobacteria > Halobacteriales > Natrialbaceae > Halopiger > Halopiger xanaduensis. Next base: position 3,001,046 of record NC_015666.1, on the reverse strand, counting down.
TCGGCGTGGAGTTCCTGATCGGTCTCGAGTTTGGCCACGTCGTGAAAGAGGGCGGCGACGCGGGTGACGTCGACGTCGGCGCCCTCGCCCTCCGCGATCTCCGTCGAGAGGTCGACCACGTTGAGGATGTGGTTGAACCGGTACTCCGCGGAGTGCCACGGGTACCAGCGCATGCGGCCGCCTTCCTCCTCCTTCTCGACGCTGGCCGCGAGATACTCGAAGACGAACTCCTTCATCGCCTCGAATTCGGCGTCGGTTACCCTGGTCTCTTTTATTTCGACGCCCACGAGAGATCCCTCCGCAATAGACGAACGATAGTCATTGACAGAATGTTCGGTAGTTTCGCTCTTTAGCCTTTGGTTCGTTCGAGTTACCGATCCGGCGAGCGTCGCGAGACGCGGAGAGTAACCGGCGTTGACGGATTCGTTCCGACTCGAGCGAGCCGGCGCGGACCGCGATGTGACCGACGGCCCCCGCGTCGCCTCGAGCCGAGCGGACGAGTACGAGCCGCGATAACGTTCAGTAACGTCCGTTAAAGTCAAACGGACGGGCGAGGAAGGAAGCGTATGAGCAGCCAACAGGAAGGGGAATCGATCCGGTGTCTCGTCGCCAAGGTCGGCCTCGACGGGCACGATCGCGGCGCACACGTCGTATCGCGGGCGTTTCGGGACGCCGGCTTCGAAGTCATCTACTCCGGCCTCCACAAGTCGCCGGAGGAGATCGTGCAGGCTGCGGTCCAAGAGGACGTCGACGTCCTCGGTATCTCCATTCTGTCGGGCGCCCACGACACGCTCGTCCCGAAGGTCATGGACGGCCTCGAGGAGTACGGCGCCAAGGATGACACCCTCGTCCTCGTCGGCGGCGTGATCCCCGAGGAGGACCGCCCCGAACTCGAGGAAGCGGGCGTCGCGGCCATCTTCGGCCCCGGCACGTCGATCGCGGAGACCGTCGAATTCGTCCGCGAGAACGCACCCCGCCGATGAGCGGCGACGAGTCCGACCGCTCGAGCGGCGCATCCGATCGCCCGAACCGGACGCTGACCGAAGACGACCGGGCGCTGCTCGAGGACCTTCTTGCGGGGAAACACCGCGCGCTGGCACGAGTTATCTCGAAGATCGAGGACCGATCGCCGGGCTACCGCGCGCTGGTCTCGGAACTCTACGCCCATACGGGCGAGGCCGACGTCATCGGAATCACGGGCAGTCCCGGCGCCGGCAAATCGACGCTGGTGGACAAACTGGCCGAGACCTACCGCGACCGCGGCGAGACGGTGGGGATCATCGCGATCGATCCCTCCTCGCCGTTCTCCGGCGGCGCGGTGCTCGGCGACCGCATCCGGATGGCCTCGACGGTCGGCGACATGGACGTCTTCGTGCGCTCGATGAGCGCCCGCGGGACGCTGGGCGGGCTCTCGACCGCAACAGCGGACGCCGTCAAGGCCATGGACGCCTTCGGCAAGGACAAGATCATCATCGAGACCGTCGGCGCCGGCCAGAACGAGATCGACATCGTCCGGACCGCCGACACCGTCGCCGTCCTCGTCCCGCCCGGTTCCGGCGACGACGTGCAAACACTGAAGGCCGGCATCCTCGAGATCGCCGACGTCTTCGTCGTCAACAAGGCCGACCGCGACGGTTCCGATCGCACGGTTCAGGAACTGCGCGAGATGATCAACTTGGGCGAGGGCGGCGGACCGGGAGCCGGAGCGGGCGCCGGTCACCACGGCGTCGGCGCGGCGAACCACGGCGAGCGGAGCGAGGATGCTGACGGGAACGGCGAGGACGACAGCTGGCGCCCCCCGATCGTCGAAACCGTCGCCACCACCGGCGACGGCGTCGAGGCGTTCGTCGACGAACTCGCCGCCCACCGCGACTACCTCGTCGATTCCGGAACCCTCGCCGACAACGCCCGCCAGCGCTACGCCGAGGAGATCCGCACCCACCTCCGCGAGGACGTCCACGCCCTGCTCGAGGCCGAACTCGAGCGGGCCGGCGGCGTCGACGATCTGGCGGAGGCCGTCCGCAAAGGCGAGACCGATCCCTACTCGATCGTCGACGCCGTCCTCGAGCCGGTCGAAACCTGCGTGGGGGAACTCGAAGCCGATCTCGACCTCGATCTCGAGGGCGGTTCCGATCGCGACTCGCCGTAGCGTCGCGGCCACTCGAACGAGACTCGTCGACTCGAGTCAGTCGTTGCACTCGATCAGTTCCAGCGCATCGGCCGCATACGTCCGTATCTCTTCGTCGTCATCGTCGAGTAGCGGTTCGAACAGCTCCCTCGCCTCCCCCAACGAACAGTCGGCGAGCATGAATATTCGCGTGGCAGTTTCGGTCGCATCGCGACGCGTGGTCCGGTCCGGAGACGAGAGATACGGCCGAACCGCTTCGAAGACCGCGTCCGGATCGGCGTCCGCTAGTACCCGTTCGTCGTGAGCGGCAGCAAGGAGCGCGAGAGCCGGACCCGCAGCCTCGGGTGCCGTTGTAAGCGTCTCGAGGATGGCACGCCAGTCCGGCTCGAGCCACTGATCGACCAGACAGGCCTCCTGGATCGCGGTTTCGATCCGCTGTACCGCCCTTGGAGCCGAGCGACTGTAGTTGTACACCCACTTCTCGCTCTCGCCGACCCGAACGCCGGTCGACACCGACGGAAGGGGCGCGACGTCCTCGGCCGAGACGAACGTATGATCGAACTCGAAAAACCCGCTTTCGAGGCACAGATCGAGCAGTTCATGCCGTTTCGATTTGGAAACTCGAAACGCGTACGGACCGCCGAGCGGGGTATTTTCCCGCCCCTCGTAGAAACCGTATCCGTCGGCCGTGATACAGAGCAGATATACCGGCTGTGAGTCGTCGAACGGCCCGTGGTATAGTCGGAACTCGATATCGTCGAGACTGCGTGGCTCGTCAGGAAGCGAGACGCGTTCCTCACGGTCCATCTCGAGCAGTCGCTCGCGATCAGCTTTCGGCGGGCGGACAACGGCAAACTTCCCGTAGGGAGGGTCGTACCGCCCCACCATCGAGAGTTCGTCTTTCAGCGATGGCGGCGGTCGGTGGAGGACGGTTCGCGTGCGGTAAGACAGCGACTCGCGGCGTCGCTCGTCGTACTTTCGTTCTCGCCGTCGCTCCTGCCGAACCTCCGTCCGCATTCGGTCGACGACGTCGTCGAACCCGTCCACGTTTGCCGTCAGGATCTCGCCGTTGTGGATTCGACCGAGTTCTTCCGTGGCTCGTTGCTCGTCGTTGTACTGTTGAATGGAGATGACCATGGTTTCGGGTTGCGTGCACTGATACTGCGCTGAAACCGAGGGAGTGGGGAGAACCGACTCAGGACATCGTTTCGATCGCATATATCGGCGACGCGCCGTCACCGCCGGTCGGCGAGCCGTGCCCGTGATACGCTCGCTTATTCGCGAAGTCGATCCGAAGGGAGTAGTCGCCGCCCTGCGGTCCCGTTACCTCGCAGGTGAGTGTGTTCGTATCGGCGTCGAACCGGTCTATCGCTTCGATGGTCTTGACGCCCCCTTTGATTCCGCCGTCTGGCGTAGAGTGCGACGGTGCAGCTACCCTATACCGCCGATGGTCTCCGACGACGATGTTTTCGACGGCCGTCCGGTACGCCTCCAGTTCCCGTTGTGCGGTCGCTTCCATGCGTACCCTGTCGGCGCCGCGATAATAAGGCATCTGGCAGGCGATGATCAAACACGGAGAACGCGATCCCGATCACGCGGATTCGCGCCTGCCCGCCGTTGACGAGCGTGCAGTTCAACCGCAGTTCTAAGGCCGTCGCCGTCCTACAACAGCCCATGAAAGTCCGCACAGTCCTCGGAGCGGCGCTCGGAACCGTCGGTGCAGCCGTCGTCGGCAACCGCCTGCTGGCGAGACGCGCCGGCGACCTCGAGAACCCGCTGGTCGGCGTCGAGCGAACCTACCGGTGGCGCGGAATCGAGACGAGCTACACCGTCGCCGGCAACCCGAACGATCCGGACATGCTCCTGTGCCACGGGATCTACACCGGCGCGAGTAGCCACGAGTTCGAACCGGTCGTCGAGCAACTGGCCGAGGACTACCACGTGATCGCGGTCGACCTCCCCGGCTTCGGCCGCTCGGAACGTCCGCCGCTGGTCTACTCGCCGACCCTCTACGCCGAGTTTATCCGGGACTTCGCGGCCGACGTCACCGACGAGCCGATCGTCGTCGCGTCGTCGCTGACCGGGGCGCTGGCCGTCGACGGCGCCGGCGAGCAGGAAAGCGAGTTCGAACACCTCGTCCTCATCTGTCCGACCGACGAGACGGGCGGCCAGCGACCGTGGCTGCGGACGCTGCTCCGGACGCCGATCGTCGGGACGACGCTCTACAACCTGCTGGCGAGCAAGCCGTCGATCCGGTACTTCTACGACCGCGACGGCTACTACGACAGCGACCGCATCGACGAGGAGGCGGTCCGGTACGCCTGGGACAGCGCCCACCAGCCCGGCGCGCGGTACGCGACGGCCTCGTTCGCCGCTGGCATGTTAGATCCCGACGCGGACTCGGAATTCGACCTCAAAACCGAACTCGCGGCGCTCGAGACGCCGACCACGCTCGTCTGGGGCCGCGACGCCGAACTCGTCCCGCTGCGGGAAGGACGCGACCTGGCCGAGGCTGCAGACACCGACCTCGTGGTCATCGATTACGCGACGCAACTGCCCCACGCCGAACACCCGGACAAGTTCGTCGAATACCTGACCGCGGAGCTGTTACACGCCGGTCCGAGCGCGGGTCGGGATGGTGATTTCGACGGATAGCGGCGGCCAAGTAACGCAAACAGAAGCTAGATCGACTGCAGACGGGACGGCGACTGTTCAGTCCGCGTTCGAATTCAATCCGAATCCGAAACGGCGACCTCGAGCTCCTCGCGGTCGACGGCCAGCCGGAACGTGGGGACGGTTCGGTACTCGACCTCGACGACGTCCTTGCGCCGGAGACTCTGGAGCCCCGACCGGACGTCCTCGGCGTCGGGGTCGACGTCGAACTCGTCGCGGAGCTTGTGCAGCACCGAGACGACGCTTTCGGATTCCTCGTCGGGCCCGGCGAGCACCTGTACGATCTGGGCCTGGAGTTCCGGTACTCGAATGCGCGAGGGTGCACCCTCGGCCTCCGGATCGCTCTCGATGCCCGGCTCGACGTCGACGAGGTCGGCCGCCTCCGCGGTCGCGCGGATCAAGCTGTTGTCGTCCCGGAAGTAGTAGTCGCTCAGTTCGTTCTCGAGGTACTGGTGGACCTCGCTGCCGCTTTCCATCCCCCACCGGTCCTGTAGCTCGGAATTTTTCGTCGGCTGTAGCTCCACCACGTCGGCCAACCGGTCCCTGGCCTCCTCGGAAAGGGTCATCGTCCGAGCGTATGCGGATCCGCTACTTTTGCGTTGCGTCCCGTCTCGCCGTTACGGTCGCGCGGTCATCTCCCGACCCTCGTCTCCAAATCCTCGCCTCCAGTCGAGCGGACCGCTCGAGCGACGGCGGCTCAATCGCCCCCGACGAACGGCAGCGACACCGACGCCGTCGTCTCGAGCGTCTCCTCGACCTGCGTATACACCAGAATCGCGCCGAGGGACGCGAGGACGGTCCCGAAAACGAACGGCGCGGCGAAGCCGTATCCGACCAGCGCGCCCGAGGCGAACGGACCGACGGCGATTCCGAAGCCGAACGCCATCGTCAGCACGGACAGCTTCGAGCCGGACTCGCCCTCGCCCGCGAGGTCGCCCGCCAGCGCGAGCGACGGCGCGAACACCATCGCGCCCGCGATTCCCTGCGCCAGGCGCGCCAAGAACATCGCCTCGGAGGTCAGCACGAACCCCTGCACGAGCGTCGAAGGGATGAGGACGATCATCCCGCCCAGAATGAACGGCCGCCGTCCGTACCGATCGCAGGCCCGCCCGATCGGCGTCTGGAGGACGATCTGGGCGACGATGAAGGCCGCGAACTGCAGCCCGAACCAGGTCGAGCCCTGCTCGAGGCGGGCGTTGACCTGCGGCTGGATCGTCGCGAACAGGGCGATGGCCGCGGCCATGAACAGCGACGCGACGCCCAGCGTGAAGATCGGGTCGAGCAGGTTCGGTCCCGACCGGTCCAGCACGTCGATCGAGAGGTCCGCGCCGGCGTTCGCCTGCGTCGACTCGGGATCGGTGATGAGGACGGTCACGAGCAGGTAGCTGATCGTCGCCGTGATCGCGGCGACGTAGAACGCGGCGTCGAACCCGCTGAGCGTCAGTCCGCCCAGCCGGTAGGGGCCGAGGTTGACGACCGCGCCGGCCGCAACTGGACCGGCGCCGAAGCCGACCAGCCGGAACGTGTTGTAGACGCCCATGTTCCCGCCGCGGTCCTCCGTCGTCGCGAGTTCGTTGACCAGCGCGACCGACGCGGGAATGATGAAGGAGACGCTGACCCCCTGCAACCCGCGGATGACGACCAGCGCGGCGTACGTCTCCGCGAGGACGTACGCGAGGTTCGTCACCGCGAGACCGGCGAGCCCGATCAGGATGAACGGCTTGCGGCGGCCGGTCCGGTCCGAGAGCCGCCCCGTGAGCGGCTGGAAACTACTGTTGAGAAAGCCGAAGAGCGAGAGGATCAGCCCGATGAGCATCGACTCCGCGAGGCCGAAGGTCGGCCCGCCCACGAGGCCGCTCGAGACGTACAGCGGGATGACGATGATCAGAAACGAGTTGCCGATGCCGTCGGCCATCCGGGCGAACGCCAGCGCGAGGACGCGCCGGTCGACCGCGAACTGAGCGACGAGCCAGCGGACGAACTGCCGCATCGCTACGAACTGCGACGCCGTGTCGGATTACGGTTTCGAACCGAAACTGATCGGGATCGGAACTGAACGCGAAACTGTCGCGCGTCCCGACTGTCGCAACCGGCGGCAACGGGTTACAAGCCGCCGGTCGGCGTACGATCTGGCATGGGTGACGATACCACGTCCGTGAAACTGAGCCGCATCGAATCGGTCTTCGACGACCTCGAGTACCCCGTCACGAACGAGGAGGCGGCCCGCGAGTTCGACGACGTTACGCTCCTGCTCGCCGACGGCGAGCGGAACCTGGGGGCCCTCATCGCGGACAGCGACGCCGAGCGGTTCGAGTCGATGGACGACCTCGAGTCGGAACTGAACAACGTGTTACCGCGCGAAGCGGTGGGCGAGCCGTACCAGTCCGAGGGCGAAGGATAGCGGACGACGGCAGGTGAGGCGTCCGGGAGATCCGTCGTCGGAGCACTCGGCGAGCCGGTTCCTTCGTCTCCGCCCCTCGAGGATCCTCGAGAGCGACGAAGAAGACAAAACTTATTTCTCTCTGACATGCTGCACCCACAATGGAACGACGCGAGCTGCTGGCCGGCGGCCTCGTCGGCGCGGTCGGCCTCGGCGGCTACCACCAGCGACGGCGACTCTGGCGCTGGTCCGATCGCGACGCGCTCCGAGCCGCTCTCGATCTCGATCCCCCCGATCCCCGCCCGCGGACGGCGCTGCCGGTCGCCGAATCGCACGTCGCCGCCGCCCTCGACGACCTCGAGCGCCGCCTCACCGACGCGCAGCGCGCGTGGGACGACTTCGACGTCGAGGACGATCCGCGGAAACGAGTCGAGCACGCCGAGTCCCGACTCGAAGACGCCGCCGCGGAACTCGAGGCGGCCGACGATCGCCTCGACGCGTTCGGGACGCTCTCGGCGGACGAACGGCTCGCGCTCCTCGACGACCTCCGAACCGCCTTCCGGGGAGCGAGCGAGGCGCTGGCCCTGGTGCGCGTCGACCGCGGCGACCGCGACCGCGAGGGGATCGTCGACGACTTCGACGCCCTCGAAGACGAGTACGGGGCGGTCGCGGACGACCTGACCTACCGCGCGACCGAACTTTCGCGGGCAGTCGCCGCCTACGGCGAACTCGACGAGCGACTCGAGGACGTTCGCCTCACGATCCGCGCCGGCCGCCGATCCCTCGAGTCCACCGGCTCTACCGGTCAGTCAAACGCCGACGCGACGGTTTCGACCGACGACATGATGCTGGCCCGGGCGTCCATGCGCGCGTCCGACGCCGCCGCGGAACTCGAGGACGTCGAGCGGTTCGCGGACCGCCTCGCCGACGAGGCCGGCGCGGACGCCGACGTCGTCGACGATGTCCTCGACGCGCGGTACGAGACGCTGAACGGGGAGATCGAGGCGACCGTCGACGATACTGACTTCGAATACGACGACGACTACGCCGCGTACGCGTGGGACGTGTGGGAGCGGTACGACGACCCGTTCCGGTCGGACGGCTCGGACGAGCGCGGCGAGGGGCGCCTCGCGCTCGCGACCCGCATCGCGGCCGAGCGGTACGCGGCTGCGCTCTCCCTCGCGGCGTTCGCGGACGTCCCCAGCACCAGATTTCTCGACGACGACGATCCGATAGTGGACGAGTCCGACATCGACGGCGACGACGTTCGCGAAGCCAAACGGCGCGCCGTCGACGAACTCGAGGCGCGACTCGACGCGGAGGGCGACGATCCGCTCGTCCGGTACCTGTGTGCCGAACTCGCGGCCGACCTCGAGTCGCACGATGGGCGACTCGAGCGCGCGCTCGAGAAGATCAACGCGGACGATGCGGGGTCGTGGACGATCAGGCTCGCGTCGCTTCGCCTGGACTATCTCGTGATCGCCGAACAGGCCGCGGTGCTCCCGACCGTGCTCGAGGCTGTCAACGCCGACCGGTGAGGGATCGATCGGCCTCGATCGTGTCCGCCCGCCGACTCGAGGCGGTAAACGGGTCGCTTAAGTCCGTCGACCCACGTAGCCCGGACAACGATGGAATTCTGCGACGAATGCGGTTCGATGATGAAAGCCGACGATGGCCTCTGGAAGTGCGGCAGCTGCGGCTACACGGAGCCGAAGGGCGACGCCGACCAGTACATCGTCACCGACAGCCAGGAAGCCAGCGAGATCATCGAATCCTCCGAGGAAACCTCGCTGCCCGAAACCGACGCCCACTGTCCCGAGTGCGGCAACGACCGCGCCTACTGGTACATGCAACAGATCCGCTCGGCCGACGAGTCCGAGACGCGCTTCTTCATCTGTACCGAGTGCGAGCACAAGTGGCGCGAGGACGACAACTAAGAACGAACTTTTGCGCTGCGTGCGGTCGCTTCGCGACCGCACTCGGCAAAACTTCGATGAAAAGCACTCCTCCCTCCCCTACGGGTCGGTCGTCGGCCCGCTCGCAGCCTGCGGCTGCTCGCGGTCGATAACGGTGTGAAGCCCTGCCCTTCCCCGAGTCGCGGACTCCTCGCGGTGCTCGGAGCCCGCTCACGGCCGAAGGTGAGAAAATAACTGTTACTCGTTGCGCGCGAACGTCAGGTATCCCGTGTGACCCACGGGAGCCGTCGACGGCCTCGAGCCGCGGTCGTCGAACTCCATCTCGCGCTGGATGGTCTCGCGCGTGCGGACGTTCGCGAGGTCAGCCTCGCGGGCCGTCTCCGCGACCTCGCGGGTCGACTCGATGAACGGGCTGTAGACCGCGACGAAACCGCCGTCGACCAGCAGTTCGGGCGCATGGGCGACCACGTCCGCCGCGTCGGCCGTATCCAGCGTGATGACGTCGAACGACGAGGACTCGAGGGTCTCGAGTTCCTCGCAGACGTCGCCGGTACGGACGTCGACGACGTCGTCGACGCCGCCGAGCGCCATGTTCTCGCGGGCGACGTCGGCGAAGTCGGGGTCCTGCTCGTAGGTGACGACGTCGGCGCCGGCGCGGGCCATCGACGCCGCGAGCACGCCCGTGCCGGTGCCGGCGTCGAGCACGCGGTCGCCGCGGGCGATGCCCGTCTCGCCGATCACCAGCCCGATGTCGCGGGGGACCATCGGCGCGCCGGTGCGCTCGAAGTGGTGAAAGAGGTCCGGGCCGCGCAGTCGGCGGACGTGGAACTCGTCGCCCAGATGCGTCTCGAGGGTGTCGCCGGGCTGGACGTCCTCGGGAACCTCGAGGACGCCGAGGTCGGTGCCCATCTCCGCGCCGGGTTCGACGAGGTACTCGCGGTCGCCCCGGACCAGGAGGACGGGGACGCGGTCGGCTGCGGTTTCGGCGTCCTCGTCGGTACCGGAGTCGGCGTCGCTCCCGCCGTCGGAATCGTGCTCGGTCACGCGCAGCCTCTACTCGAGGTCCTCGACCGCCGCGGCGAGGTCGCCGTCGTTCTCCTCGAGGGCGGCGCGGGCGTCGTCCTCGCTGACGCCGGCGCGGGTGGCGACGAGTTCGACGTCCTCGTCGGGGATCGACGGGCCGGCGTCTTCGTCGGCACCGGCACCGCTGTCGGCAGCGCCGCCGGCCGCACCGGACTCGACCTCCTCGGGCGAGCCGATAATCTGGTAGGTTTCCTGGCCGCGAGCGTCCATCTTCGTGACCTCGGGGTCGCTGAAGACGAGGTCGTGCTCGTCGGTCCGGATGATCACTTCTTCGGCATCGATGTCGTCGACGTCGATGCCCATCTGTTCCATCATCTGCTCCATTTTACGCGGATTGAGTCCGCCGCCGCCTCCTCCGAACATACCCGACACGTCGGCGTCGGCACTCTTTTACTCTACGGTCTTTCGCGCGGGACTCCCGCGTACGGTGACAGAACCGCGTTACTCGCCGTCGAGAATCCCGCCGTGGCTGTGTTCGCCGCGAATCGTATAGAGGAGGTAATACGCCGCGACGGCACACACCGTTACGAACAGAAAGCCGGCGGCCAGCGCCGCGACGGTGACGGTCACGTTGCGGAACCACTCCGAGGCGGGGAATCCGGCCACGTAGACGATCCCGACGACGGCCGCGCCGGACGTCGTCACCGCCGTTCCGATGATCGCGCTAGACGCGAGTACGTCGACGAGCCGGTGTGAGACCTCGAGCCCGGAATCGAGGAGCTGCTGCCGGTGCGAACGCTGGTCGTTCATCGACTCACGAGTCACGGCGGCCGGTCACGTCGGGGAGGGTAGTTTTCGCGCTTGACATGTTCGTACGTGAAACGTTCGCGTCAACTCGTAATAAAGTCTAGCGTGAAGAATCAGCCTCAGCAAATAGCGGCGACCGCGGGACGTCGGCCGTTCGTCCGGACGGGGACAGGGACGGGTTGCCTTCCCGAGACGACGCGACGCTCGTCGCAATCCAGGCCGTACGTAGCGCGCAGTCCTCACCGCTCCGCGGGCGCACCCTCGCGAACGTTGACGGCCATCCCCGTATCGAAATCGGCGATGGCCGCTGCGTCGAGTTCCGCTCGGCCGACCGCGAGCAACTCCCCGCGCTCGTGGACGACCAGCACTTCGTCGCCCGGCCGGATTTCCGGCCCCGCCTCGAGGACGAACTTCGCGAAGACGTTCTTCTCCTCGCGGACGAACGGTTCGCTCTCGTCGTCGACGACCACGCGGTAGGCGGGATGCTCGAGCGCCGCGTCGAGCCGGCGACCGCCCTCGAGGCCGAGCGTGAACCGGCCGTCGGTGCCGAAGGAGACGATACGGCCGGCGTCGGCGTGGACCTGTCGCGGTCGCCCGGAGGAAGTCCGGGTGATCTCGAGTGAGTCGGTTTCGGTAGGCGGAAAGAGTGCCGTGCCCGCCCCCGCACCGAACTGGTAGTCCGCGATCGTCCGAAGCGTCGTCAGATCCGCGTTCCCGTCAGCGACCTCGCTCATTGGGTCGCCGTTCGGCTCGGCCCGTCGAAAGCCCTTCGACCTGTCCCGGCGGCGGTTCCGAGGATCGGTCCGGCTCTCCGACCGGCCATCGGATGTAACGGGATGACGCGCAGGTGGCTCGAGAGCGCTGCTACCCATCGATGAGCACGGGAGCGACGCATCATGACCATTATATACGCCGAGCGGATAGTCGAGTCCGATGGATCTGACGCAGATCGGCCTCGGGCTCGGGCTGCTCGCGGTCAGCGGCCTGACGTTCGTCGGGCCGGCGGCGCTCGACCCGCCGCTCGTGTCGCTGCTGACGGGGACGGCGCTGATCGCGGGGACGGGCGCGGTACTGACGACCGTCGCTCGAGAAGCGTAACCGGTCGGGAGGCCGAGGACGGGACAGCAATCGACGCTACGGATTTCTCTCTGAACGCTCGAAACGCACACCAGCGACGCGTGGCTGCTGCGAGGATACCGGACGACCTTACAGCAGGAACGTTTCGCGCCGCTCGTCCAGATCGAGGAAGGAGTCGGCCGCGTCGACGAGTTCGTCGGCGGTCGAGGATTCGAACGCCATCACCTCGACGCGGACGCCCTCGTGGCGCAGGTGCGAGCAGAGTCGCGAGAAGTCGCCGTCACCCGTACAGAGGACGATCGTGTCGACGTGGTTCGCGAGCGTCACCGCGTCCAAGCTCATGCCGACGTCCCAGTCGGCCTTCTTGGAGCCGTCGGCGAAGGTCTTGATATCCTTGATCTTCGGCTCGAAGCCGATGTCGACCAGCGCCTCGAAAAAGCTCTCCTCTTCGGGGGCGTCCGCGCGGATCACGTAGGCGATCGCGCGGGTGAGCTGGCGGTCCTGTACGGCCTTCTCGAGCAGCGACGAATAGTCGATGTTGCGGCTGTAGAGACTCTGTGCCGAGTGGTAGAGGTTTTGGGCGTCGACGAGAACGGCGACGCGCTGGCCGGGATGAATTTCGGTCACGGCCTAACGTCCGGCGGCCATCCGTAAAAATCGCGGCGATCAGCGTCGGAACCGTGTGCCGCGCGGCCCGAATAGCAAGAGTCGGGCCCAGCCGCGTTAGCTTCGGAGTTTCTCGATGCGCTTCTCCGTCGGCGGGTGCGTCGAGAAGATCCGCTGGAGCATGCTGCGGTCGGCGTTGAAGATACACAGGGCGTTGACGCCGCTGTCCTCGACTCGCGGCTCGCGACCCTCGGCGCCCGCGGAGATCTTCTCGAGGGCGCGCGCGAGCGGGTCGCCGCTGCCGATGTACTGGCGGGCGGTGTCGTCGGCGACGTACTCGCGGTACCGCGAGATCGCCATCACGAAGATCATCACGAGGAAGTTCGCGATGATCGAGGCGATCCACGCGATGATGAAGCCGCCGGGGTTTTCGTCACCCAGCGCCTGGACGAGGAAGAACACGGCGTAGCTCACGACGGTCGCGATCGACTGCCCGAGCACCATTATGACCGTGTCGCGGTTCTTGAGGTGAGCCAGCTCGTGGGCGATGACCCCCTCGAGTTCGTCCTCGTCGAGCAGGCGCATGAGTTCGCTCGAGACGACGACGATGCCGGCTCCCTTCCGGCCGGTGGCGAAGGCGTTAGGGACGCCCATGTCGGCGACCATCAGCCGGGGCTTGTCCATGTTCATGTCCCGGCAGAGCGATTCGGTCATCTCGTGAACCCGCCGGTACTGGCCCTCTTCGGGCATGTCCTCGGCACCCGTGCTTCTGACCGCGAGCCACTTGCCGAGTTTGTACTGTCCCGCCGGTAGCAGGACGATGCTCGGAATCAGCACGATGACGAAGCTGACCCCGAACAGGATCGAGAAGAACCACGCTGCGGCCAGATAGAGGCCGAACAGGATCGATCCGGCCACCGCCATCCGCAGTTGTAACCCAGTTTTGTTCATATGCGGTGGCTAGTTAGCACTCGGACCTATAAAATTCGTGCATTGTCCGTGATAATGGCCATTACCGTCCGCTACGGAAGCGGCGACGAATCCTGCAAGAAGTCACAACGGATAAGGTAGTTCGACGTCGTGTAACGCATATGCGCCGCGTCGCTCCGTCGATCGTCGGTCACGTCGCGAGCGGCGCTGCCCCTCGTTTTTCGAAACGTCCGAAACGTAAACGCGTCTAACTGCGCTCGAGGCGAGCGTGGCGGCTCGTCCCGGGTGCGACCGACGACGACGACGTGCGTGGAACGAACTCGAGAGGCGGACCGCCGGACGCGAGTCGACCGCGACCGGCGTCCGGATCCGAACTGGAGTTCACGATCGATCAACAACTACTACACGACCGCTGACCGACACACGATACAACGACCGCCGCGATCACCGCGACCCACGATCGCGGCGACCACGAGACCACCACGACCACACGATCACCATGAGCACACCACTCGACCTCGAGGGCGTCTTCCCGGCGATGTGTACGCCCTTCGACGACGACGAACGCATCGACTTCGAAACGCTCCAAGAAGACGCCCAGCGGCTCGAGGCCGCGGGCGTCGACGGGCTGGTCCCCGTCGGCTCCACCGGCGAATCGGCGACGCTGACCCACGACGAACACGTCCGCGTCGTCGAGGCCGTCATCGAGGCCGTCGACGACGTGCCCGTCATCGCGGGCACCGGCTCGAACAACACCCGCGAAGCGCTCGAGTTGTCCGAGCGCGCGGCCGACGCGGGCGCGGACGGCCTCCTCCTGATCTCGCCGTACTACAACAAGCCCGAGCAGCGCGGCCTCGTCGACCACTACCGGACGATCGCCGACGCGGTCGACCTGCCCCAGATCGTCTACAACGTCCCCTCGCGGACGGGACGGAACATCGAGCCCGACACGGCCGTCGAACTGGCGAGCCACGAGAACATCGCGGGCTACAAGGCCGCCAGCGGCGACCTCGGCCAGATCGGCGAGGTCGTCGAACGGACGCGCGACGAGGACTTCGCCGTCCTCTCGGGCGACGACGCGCTCACCCTGCCGATGCTGTCGGTCGGCGCGACGGGCGCGATCAGCGTCGCCGCCAACATCGAACCCGAGCGCACCTGTGCGATGGTCGGCGCGGCGCTCGACGGCGACTACGCGCGCGCTCGAGCGCTCCACCACGAACTCGGGCCGCTGTTCCGCGAACTGTTCGTCGAGACCAACCCCATCCCGGTCAAGGAGGCCATGCAGATCCGCGGCTACGGCCCGGCACGTCTGCGGTCGCCGCTGACCCGCCTCTCCGAGGAGTACCGCGAGGACTTAGCGGCCGTGCTCGCCGACCTCGAGGAGTCGTCGACGGAAGTCGCCGACGCGGGAACGGAGGGTGATCGATGACGACGCGGATCGGCGTCACCGGTGCGACCGGCCGCATGGGCCGGGAAGTGATCGCGGCCGTCGCCGAGCGCGAGGACTGCGAGGTCGCGTTCGCGGTCAATCGCGACCCCGACGACGACAATGTCGCGGGCGTCGACGTCCAGCCGGCGGCGGAGTTCGACGCGCTGGTCGCCGACCGCGAGCCAGACGCCGTTATCGACTTCACCGGCCCCGAATCGGCTCTCGAGTACGTCCGGGCCTGCGCCGAGGCGGGCGTCCCCTTCGTTACCGGGACGACGGGGTTCGACGACGACCAGCGGGAGACACTGCAGGCCGCCAGCGACGAGATTCCGGTACTCCACGCGCCGAACTTCGCCCGCGGCGTCCAGGCGCTCGTCAACGTCGTCGGCGACGCCGTCCAGAGTCTGGAGGGGTACGACGTCGAACTCGTCGAGACCCACCACAACGGAAAGCGCGACGCGCCGAGCGGGACGGCGAACCGCCTGCTCGAGGAGATCGAAGCCAACGGCGATTTTAAGGACCGGAAACACGGCCGCGAAGGGTTCGATCCCCGCGAAGAGGGCGAGATCGGCGTTCACGTCCTCCGCGCGGGCGACATCACCGGCGAGCACGAGATCGTCATCGCCGGCAACCACGAGGAGGTCCGCCTGACCCACCGCGCGGAAGACCGGGGCGTCTTCGCCGCCGGCGCGGTCGATGCAGCCGTCTGGCTCGCCGAGCGCGAACCCGGCAGCTACGATTTCGCGGACGTCATCGCGTCGTAGCGCCGGCTCCGTTTCGCGAACCGCGCTGGCCGGGCCGGAAGGGATGGAACTTTAGCACTCCGCTCGTCATCTCCCGACAGCAATGAGCGCACTCGAGAGCGAGGTTTCCGAGCTGTGGGACCGCTACCAGAACGACGACGTCGACGCCGAGAGCGCCGGCGAGGACGAGTACGCGACGATCGACGCCTTCCTCGAGGCCCTCGAGGACGGCGAGGTTCGCGCCGCCGAGAAGCGCAACGGCGAGTGGGAGGCCAACGAGTGGGTCAAGCAGGGCATCCTGCTGAACTTCGGTCTCCGCGAGAACCAGGCCTACGACTACGGCGGCGTCGACCACTACGACGTGCTCCCGCTGCGCGAGACCGAGGACCTGGGCGACCGGGGCACTCGCAACACGCCCGACGGGACGACGATCCGCCGGGGCGCCTACCTCGGCTCGGACTGCATCATGATGAGCCCGAGCTTCGTCAACATCGGCGCCTACGTCGGCGACGGGACGCTCGTCGACTCCTGCGACACCGTGGGATCGTGCGCCCAGATCGGCGAGAACGTCAAGCTCGGTGCGAACACCCTCATCGGCGGCGTCCTCGAGCCGGTTGAGAACGCGCCGGTCATCATCGAGGACAACGTCTCGCTGGGCGCGGGCTGTCGGGTCACCTCCGGGTTCGTCGTCGGCGAGAACAGCGTCGTCGGCGAGAACACGCTCCTGACGCCGCGCATCCCGGTCTACGACCTCGTCGAGGAGGAAGTGCTCTACGGCGAACTGCCCGCCGACCGCCGCGCGTTCACCCGCTTCGTCGAGTCCTCGGTCAGCGACCACGATCTCTTCGAGGGCGGCGCCTACAAGCCCGCCGTCGTCGCCACTGACCTCGAGACGGAGACGCTCGAGGCGACCGAGCGCGAGGACGCGCTGCGAGGGTAAGCGACCGCGGCGTCTCCCTGGGCAAAACAGGGAAGGCACATCCTCTCCCGTCGAGTACATATCTCTATATACCGTTCTCCTCCGGTACGTGAGAAACGGTATCACTCCTAGCAAGGCTTTTCGGTCGCTCGAGTCCCTGTAATCCCATGGGTGAGCGAATCCGCCGGGGATCGAACGAATCGACGCCGGACCGACCGTCCCCGACGGAATCAGCCGTCACCGATCCAGCCACTACGAACAGACTAGACGAGCTGTTTTCCCTGCTGTCGAACTCCCGCCGACGGTGGCTACTCTACGCGCTCGCGACCGCGGACGGTGCGGTCGTCGAACGCTCGCAACTCGTCTCGTGGCTCGCCGACGTCGAAGCGAGCGGCGCGGCCGAGTCCAACGACGCACTCGAGGGTCGGATCGCACACGACCTGCACCACAACCAGCTCCCACGGCTCGAGGCGGCCGGCATCGTCGACTACGATCCGCGCCAGGGAACGGTCCGCTACGACGGATTACCGTTCCGGACAGAGTGGCTCGAGCACGCCCACTACAAGGAGACGGGCGAGTTGCTGTCGGAAGCTGAAACGCGTCGGTAGGAAGTCGCTCGCCGTCGCGTAGCCTGGCGGATGAAACCGGAACCCAAACCCTTGAATCCTCGCGGTCACTTGCACTCGACAATGACCGACCGCGCGGATTCGCCGGCCGTTCGCCGGCTCGACGACTGGGATTTCGAGGAACTCGAGGCCCTCGCAGACGAGCACGATACGCCGCTGTACGTGATGGACCTCGATCGCGTGAAGGAAAACTACAGCCGCTTCTCGGCGGCCTTTCCCGACGCCCACGTGATGTACGCCGCGAAAGCGCACACGGGCAAAGCCGTCCTCGAGGCGGTCCTCGAGGCCGGCGGCACGATCGAGTGTGCCGCCTGGGGCGAACTGCAGCGGGCGATCGACGCCGGCGCGGATCCGAACGAACTCCAGTACACGGCCGTCAACCCGCCGGATCACGACCTCGACTACGCGGCCGATCTGGCCACCGAGCACCCGGGCCTGACGATCACGATCGGCGCGACGGATACCCTCGACCGCCTCGCCGAGCGGGGCTACGACGGCCGCATCGCCATCCGGATCAACCCCGGCATCGGCACCGGCCACCACGAGAAGGTCGCGACCGGCGCCGACGCGAAGTTCGGCATCCCCTACGAGCGCGTTCCCGACGTGGCGGACCGCGTCCGCGAGGAGTTCGACCTCGTCGGCATCCACGCCCACGCCGGCAGCGGCGTGCTGACCGACGACCTCGAGGACCACTGCCGCGCAATCTCCCGCGTCGGCGACATGGCCCGCCGCGTCGGCGACGCGGACCTCGAGTTCGTCGACGTCGGCGGCGGCTACGGCGTTCCCTACCGCGAGGACGAGGCGCCGCTGGACCTCGAGAAAACGTCCGATATGGTCCGCGAGGCCGTCGGCGACCTCGACGCACAACTGAAACTCGAGCCCGGCCGCTACATCGTCGCCGATGCGGGACTGATCCTCTCGGAAGTCAACACGATCAAGGAAGCGCCGGACACGACCGTCGTCGGCATCGACGCCAGCCTCGCGACCCTCATTCGACCCGCGATGTTCGGCTCCTACCACCCGATGCTGAACGTCAGCTCGCCCGACCGCGAGCCCCGCGAAGTAACCGTCGGCGGCCCCGTCTGTACCAGCGCCGACGTCTTCGCCCACGACCGGCCGATCGCCCGGCCGGAGCGCGAGGACGTCATCGCGATCGGCAACGCCGGCTCCTACGGCTACGAACTCGCCAGCCAGTTCCACTCCCAGCCCCGGCCCGCCGAGGTCGCCCTCGAGGACGGCGAGGCCCGCGTCGTCCGGCGCCGGGAGACGCTCGAGGACGTGACGCGCGTGGAGCGAGAGGCGGAGCGGGACGAGTGAGATGAGCGGCGACGCCAATACGGACTTCGACCTCGCCGAGTTCCACGCCGAGGCGGTGGGAACGCCCTCCCACGAGGACGTCTCCGAGATGCGCGAGTTGGTGTGCGAGACGCTTCGGGACGCGGGTCTCGAGCCCGAAGTCGACGAACTGGGGAACGTGCTCGCGACTCGAGGCGGGAGCGCGGGCGAGTCCGAGACCGACGGCGACGCGGATGGCCCACACATCGTCCTGAACACCCACATGGACACCGTCGCGCCCCACGTCCCCTACGAGCGCGACGGCGACGTCGTGCGCGGTCGGGGCGCCTGCGACGCGAAGGGGCCGCTGGCCGCCCTACTGGCCGCCTTCCTGCGCGTCGAGCCGACCGCCGGCCGGGTCACGCTGGCGATCACGTACGACGAGGAGACGCTGATGACCGGCGCCGCAGGGCTACAGGAGACGCTGGCGCCGTCTGCCGACGGCTTCGTCGTCGGCGAACCCACGAATCTCGACGTCTGCATCGCCGCCCGCGGCCAGTGCGAGGGGACGGTCACGATCCGCGGCGAGGGCGGCCACGCCGCGCAGGTGCCCGCCGAGCGAAACGCCGTCTTCGGCCTCGCGAGCGTCCTCGAGGCGCTCCGGCGCTACGACGACGAATCGGGGCCCGACGAGGACGAGGTACTCGGCGCGCCGAAACTCACGGCGACGATGCTCGAGGGCGGCGAGGCGCCGAACCGCGTTCCCGAGGCGTGTACGGTGACGTTCGACCGCCGAAGCGTTCCTCCAGAGACCGCCGACTCGTTCCGAGCGGATCTCGAGGCCTACCTCAAGGCGCAGGACCGCGTGCCGGACGGCCTCGAGGTCTCGGTCGACCTCATCCGCCCGGACACGCCGTTCCCGAAGCCGTTCGTGACCGATGCGGACGACCGCTTGGTGCGGACGCTGCGGGACGCGAGCGGCGGCGACGTGCGGCCGTTCGGTGCGGCGACCGAAGCCGGCTTCTTCGCCGCCGACGCGCCGACCGTCGTCTTCGGGCCGGGCGTCCTCGAGGACGACGAGGGCGGCGTCGCACACTCCGAACGCGAGTACGTGCGGCTCCCGGACGTTCGGGCGGCGGCGGACGCGCTCGAGAAGACGCTCGTCGAACTCGTCGGCTGAGCACTGTTTTCACGCCGACCGTCAGTTAGATCGACATCAACGCGATGGCCACGACGCTCAGCCCGATGGCCGCGACCTTGCGCGGCGTGACGGTCTCGTCGAAGGCGACGATGCCGACCAGCGAACTGACGACGATAAACAGGCCGTAGATCGGCACGACGACGCTGACGGGGCCGAGTTCCAGCGCCCGGTAGTAGGTCAGCAGGCCGACGCTCAGCAGCACGCCCATCGCGACGAGGTGCGGCGTTCGCGGGTGTCGGAGGTAGCGTCGGACCGGGAGCCCGCGGTAGACGATCACCAGCCCGACGACGACGAGCATCACCGAGTTCGAGAGGAAGACCGCCACCGTGCTCGGGAGGTCGGTCATCGCGATCGAGAGCAGCGGGGCGACCAGGCTGTAGGCCAGGCAGGCCACGATCGAGAGCGAGAGGTACCGCTTCATCACTCCTCACCTCCGGCCGCGAGGTAGATCGCGAGTGCCGCCACGCCGATGCCGGCGGCTCGAGTCGCAGTCAGCTCCTCGCCGAGGAAGGCGATGCCGACCAGCGAACTGCCGACGATAAAGAGCCCGTAGATCGGCACGACGGTGCTTACGGGGCCGATTTCGAGCGCCTGGTAGTACGCGAGGATACCAGTCGAGAGGAACAGGCCGGCGACGTAGACGTAGCCCGCCGCGGGACTGGCGGCGTCCGCGGGGGTACCGGTTCCCGTCACGAGGAGTACGCCGCTAGTCGCGCAGAGAAAGATCACCGTCGAGAGGAACAGCGCGACCGCGGGCGGCACGTCCTCCGTCACCGAACTCGTCAGCGGGGCCATCAGCCCGTAGGTGAGAAACGCGACGACGACCCACAGCAGATACTCCATATCGAGTTTCGGAACGGCGCCCCCAATACTGTCACGATTTCGGAACCGTTCGTGGGGCGAAATCGCGTCAGTGCGTCGGTCGCGTCGGTCCGATCGGACCACCAACCCGTCGCTCAAATCGACCCGCTTATTCGGGCCGCTCGAGGTCGTCGACCAACTCGCTCGCGACGCCGGTGTAGCCCGCGGGCGTCAGGTTCCGAAGTTCCTCGCGGACGTCCTCGTCGACCACGAGGTCGTCGAACAGATCGCGGAAGTCAGCGAGCGTGACGTCCTTGCCGCGGGTCAGCGCCTTGACCTGCTCGTAGGCGTCCTCCTGCCCTTCCCGGCGGAGGATCGTCTGGACGGCCTCGCCGATGATTTCGGGGGTGGACTCGAGGTCCTCGCGCATGACTTTCTCGTTGGGGACGACCTTCTCGAGGCCGGCCTGCGTCTTCCCGTAGCCGATGAGACAGTGCGCGAAGGCCGCGCCGATGTTGCGCTTGACCGTCGAATCGGAAAGGTCCCGCTGGAGCCGCGAGGTCGTGATATAGTCGGCGAGGAACTCGAGATCGGAGTTCGCCTTCGAGAGGTTGCCTTCGCTGTTCTCGAAGTCGATCGGGTTGACCTTGTGGGGCATCGTCGACGAGCCCGTTTCCCCTTCGACGGCCTCCTGGCCGAGATAGCGGTCGGAGACGTAGAGCCAGACGTCCAGATCCAGGTCGAGAATGACGTTGTTCGCGCCGCGGAACGCATCGAAGACGGCCGCGAGGTCGTCGCAGGGGTTGACCTGCGTGGTGAGGGGTTCGAACTCGAGGCCCAGCCCCTCGGTCACGAACTCCTCGGCGAACGCCTGCCAGTCGACGTCGGGATAGGCCGCGACGTGGGCGGCGTAGGTGCCCGACGCGCCGCCGAGCTTCCCGCTGAGGGCGTCCGTCGCCCGCCGGATGCGGCCGGTCGCGCGGCCGAGCCGCGAGGCGTAGACCGCCATCTCCTTGCCGAAGGTGGTCGGCGTGGCCGGCTGGCCGTGGGTCCGGGCTAGCATGGGGACGTCGCGATAGTCCCGGGCCATCTCGGCGAGCGCGTCGCGCACGTCGTACAGCGCCGGCAGGAGCACTTCGTCGATCGCGCCGCGGACGAGCAGCCGGTGGGCGAGGTTGTTCACGTCCTCGCTGGTCAGTCCGAAGTGGATCCACGCCGAGGCGTCGCTGCCCTCGGGCAGCCGGTGGCGGACGAAGTACTCGACCGCCTTGACGTCGTGGTTCGTCGCCTCGAAGCCGGCGTGGCCCTCCGTCTCGAGTTTCTTGATCAACTGGGCGTCCTTCTGGGCGAAGTGCTCGTAGAGCCCTCGCAGGTGCTCGCGTTCGTCGGTGTCGATCTCGAGCGGCGTGGCCTCGAGGTCGGCCAGCGCGAGCAGGTACTCGACTTCGACGCGGACGCGAGCGCGCATGAGCGCGGCCTCGCTCGCGTACGGCGACAGCGGTGCGGTCCGGCTGCTGTACCGCCCGTCGAGCGGCGAGACGGCGTACAGGGCGTCTGTCTCGGTCATTGTGTGCATCTTCCCAGCGCGGTGCAAAAGCGTATCGAAACCACGGCCCGAGGGGCGCACGAGCGTGCATACCTCGAGGCGACACTGAGCGATTACAACCGTAGTAATACGCGTTCGTGTATACATCGGCGCCCGAGACCGCAACGGCTTTCCCCTTCGCGGGAGCGCATACGACCATGACGCGAATCGCCGGGATGGCCGGCAACCGAGGGCGTAACCTGTTGAACATCGCCGACAGACGGCCGGGCAGGGCCGAACTCGCCGTCGTCCTGACGAACGACGAGGACGCGCCGGTGCTCGAGGCCGCCGCCGAGCGCGGAATTCCGACCGAAATCGTCCCGCTCGAGGATGGCATGAGCCGCCGCGAGCACGAGGAAGCGGTGCTCGAGGCCCTGTCGGACTACGACTTCGACTTAGTCTGTCTCGACGGCTACATGCGTATCCTCTCGGACACATTCCTCGAGGAAGCCCCGACCACGCTGAACGTCCACCCCGCGCTGCTGCCGTCGTTCCCGGGGATGGACGCATGGGGCGACGCGCTCGAGGCGGGCGTCTCGGTTACCGGCTGTACGGTCCACGTCGTCACCGACGCGACCGACGACGAGGGCGGGGTCGTCGAGAGCGAGGTCGACGCCGGCCCGATCGTCACCCAGGAGCCGATCCCGGTCTACGAGGGCGACGACGAGGAGACGCTCAAGGAGCGGGTTCTCTACGAGGGCGAGTTCCGCGCGTACCCCCGCGCCGTGAAGTGGTTCGCCGAGGACGCCGTAGACGTGGATCTCGAGGCGGGCGAGGTGACTGTCGACGCCGATACTCCGACGGCTCCGGATTCCGAGGGGCTGCCGAACCGGCGGCTCGTCTCGAGCGACCGCGCGGACACCCTCCGATACGGCGAGAATCCGCACCAGGACGCCGCCGTCTACGCCGACTACACCTGCGACGAGGCCAGCGTCGTCCACGCCGACCAGTTGAACGAGGGCGCGAAGGCCCTCTCGTACAACAACTACAACGACGCCGACGGCGCCCTGAACCTCATCAAGGAGTTCGACGAGCCCGCCGCGGCGGTCATCAAGCACACCAACCCAGCCGGCTGCGCGACAGCCGATTCGCTGGCCGATGCTTACGAGAAGGCCCTCTCGACGGACCCGATGAGCGCCTTCGGCGGCATCGTCGCCCTGAATCGGGAGTGTGACGCCGCCACTGCGGAGCAGATCGTCGACTCGTTCAAGGAGGTCGTCGTCGCGCCCGGCTACACCGACGACGCCCTCGAGGTGCTCTTCGAGAAGGAGAACCTGCGCGTGCTCGACGTTGGCGAACTGGGCGAGCGCACGGAGCGCTTCACTGAAAAGCCGCTGGTGGGCGGCCGACTCGTGCAGGAACGCGACCTGCAGTCGATCTCGGTCGACGACCTCGAGATCGTCACCGAGCGCGAGCCGACAGAGGAGGAACTCGAGACGATGGTGTTCGCGTGGCAGACGCTCAAGCACGTCAAATCGAACGGCATCCTCTTCGCAGACGGCACCGAGACGGTCGGCATCGGCATGGGCCAGGTGTCCCGCGTCGACGCGGTCCGCTTGGCGGCGATGAAGGCCGACGAGCACGCGGAGGGCAAGGACGCCGAGGGTGCGGTCATGGCCTCGGACGCCTTCTTCCCGTTCCCCGACGGCATCGAGGAGGCCGCCGAGGTGGGCATCGAGGCGGTTATCCAGCCCGGCGGCTCGGTCAACGACGAGGACGTGATCGAAGCCGCGGACGAGCACGGGATGGCGATGGTGTTTACGGGCCAGCGGAGTTTCAGACACGACTAGCGTCCACGGCCGAACGCGAACGATGACCGAGTACGGCCCGTGTTACTCGGATTCCGGCTCGGCCTCGAGGTCGTAGAGATCCGTCGAGAGGTAGCGTTCGCCCGTGTCCGGCAGGACGGTGACGACCAGTTCCTCGGGGTGCTCGGCCGCGTAGTCGGCGGCAGCTGACAGCGCCGCGCCCGCGGAGATGCCGACCAGCAGGCCCTCGGTGAGGCCCAGCGTGCGAGCGGCTGCCTTCGCGTCGGCCGCCTCGACGGCCCGGACCTCGTCGATCAGTTCGGTCCGGAGGACGTCGGGGACGAACCCGGGGCCGATCCCCTGAATGTCGTGGCCGTCGCTACTGAGCTCCGAGAGCGTCGGCGACTCGGCGGGTTCGACGGCGACCGACGTGAACGCGGTGTCGCCCCGCTCCTCTTTGACGTACTCCGAGACGCCGGTGATCGTCCCGCCGGTGCCGACGCCGGCGACGACCGCGTCGACCCCGCCGTCGGTCGCCGCCCAGATTTCGGGGCCGGTCGTCTCCCGATGGACCGCCGGGTTCGCCTCGTTCTCGAACTGGCGCGCCAGGATCGCGTCGTCGCGCTCGGCGACGAGTTCCTCGGCGCGCTCGTTCGCGCCGCCCATGCCGTCCTCGGCGGGCGTCAGTTCCAGCTCAGCGCCGAGCGCCGACAGGAGCTGGCGCCGCTCGATCGACATGGACTCGGGCATCGTCAGCACGCAGTCGTAGCCGCGGGCAGCGCAGACCGCCGCCAGTCCGATTCCGGTGTTGCCGCTGGTGGACTCGACGACGGTGCCGCCGGGCTCGAGCGCGCCCGCCCGCTCGGCCGCGGCGATCATTTCGCGGGCGATCCGATCCTTGACCGAGTAGGGGTTCGCCGCCTCGACCTTCCCGAAGAGGTTGTCGGCGAAGGCGTCCAGTCGGAGCAGCGGCGTGGTTCCGATCAGTTCGTCGACGCCGTCCGCGACCGCGAGGGTCGCCGGGGTCTCGCTATCGCGGTTGCTATCGTCGTCCATCGGTCGGAACGAGGCTCCGATCGGGAGTCCGACTTGTCCCGAACGCGTTCGCCGTCGTTCCGGGAGCCGGGCGGAACACGGAGGTTCGACGGTGAAAGCGACGTTTCACCTATCCAAGGTGCTTTTTGAGTGCCCGACGATGGATCGACTATGGCTACGAATCGACGACAGTTCCTCGCGGCGTCGGGCGTCGGCATCGCGGCGGCGATGGCAGGGTGTGCGAGCAGCGCGTCGACCGACGAGGCGGGTGCCCAGTCGGGAGACGAAAACAGTTCTACCGGCGGCGACCGGGAAATCACCGTCAGCGCGAGCGGCGAGGTCGAGTCCGAACCCGACAGGGCGACCGTCTCCGTCGGCGTCGAAGCGCGCGGAGAAACCGCCGAGGACGTCACCGACGAACTGGCGACCGGCGCCGAGCAGTTGCGGCGGGCATTCGACGACCTCGGAATCCCGGAGGAGAACGTCGAGGAGGGGCGGTACCGCGTCAGACCCGAACCGGGCCCGGACGGCGAAAGCGAGGTGATCCGCGGCACCCACTCGTTCGAGGTGACCCTCGAGGACGTCGAGCGGGTCGGCGAGGTGATCGACGCCGCCGTCGAGGCGGGGGCCGACAATATCGGCCGCGTCAACTTCTCGTTGCAGGAGGAGACGCGCGACCGGCTTCGGAAGGACGCGATCGATGAGGCGCTGACGAACGCCGACGACGAGGCGGGGTACATCGCCGACAACCGCGAGGTCGAACTCGCCGGGACGAAATCGGTGACCACCGGCGACGTGCGCGTCCACGCGGTCAGCCACGACGTCGGCTACAGCGGGGGCGCTGCGGAAGATTCCGCAGCACCGCCAACCGAGATCGACGCGGAACCCGTAACCGTCTCCGCGAGCGTGACGGTCACCTACGCGTTCGACGAGGCTGCATAGTCCGTAGCGGCCGACGGCCGAACGTCTCGGGAACGACCGACGGCAGGCCGGTCGACAACCGATTTCGGCGGTCCTAAACCGAACTACTTTTGCGCTATTAGGTCAGCCTAAATCACATGGACTCGCATCGGAACGGTAGACCAAGTCGGAGACAGTTCGTTGCAACGGGGATCGCACTCGGCGGCGCAACGCTCGCCGGGTGTGCAAGCGATAACGACGGAAACGGGGGGAACGGCAACGGTAACGGCGGCACCGACGGAAACGGCGACGAACAGTCGTCGACCGACGGCGAGTCGGGGAGCGACGGCTCGTACACGGCGTCGATGGCGCCCGTCGGCGAGGTGGAGTTCGATTCCGTCCCCGAGAACCTCTTCGTCACCTACCCGCAGTACGCCGACATGGCGGTCGCGCTCGGGCACGGCGAAGGCGTGAACACGCTGTTTTCGACCGAGATGGCCGGCACCACGATGAACAAGTTCTACGAGCACCTCGAGGGTGTCTCCTTCGACTGGGAGGGACTACCGAACCCGCTCGAGGACGGGCTGACCAAGGAGCAACTGTACGAGCTCGACAGCGACGTCCACTTCCTCGATCCGTCCTACCCGGTGAAACACAACGACGATTGGGACGAAAGCGACATTGACGAGATCGCCTCGGCGCTCGGCCCGTGGTTCGGCAACTTCCACAGCGGCGTTCACAGCGAGCCCGCGGACGCCTACGCCGACGACTACGAGTACTACACGCTCTGGGAGATGTTCGAGCGCGTCGCAGCGGTCTTCCAAGAACGGGAGCGCTACGAGGAGCTCAAAGCGATCCACGACGATCTGATCGCCCGGATCGAGTCGAACCTGCCGCCGGAAGAGGAGCGGCCGACCGCCGCGCGGGTGACGCTGGGCGACGGCCAATTCTTCACCTACCACCTCAACACGCCCGGCTTCTGGCAGGCCGAAACGCGGCCGCTCGGCGCCGACGACGCGCTGACCGACCACGACTGGTCCGGCGACTGGGGAACGATCGACTACGAGACGATGCTCGAGGAGGACCCCGACGTGATCCTCCACCTCTGGGGGATCACCTCCCGCTACTCGATCGACAACGTCCGCGAGACCCTCGCGGACCACCCCGTCGGGAGCGATCTGACGGCGGTACAAAACGACCGCGTCGTCGCCGGCGGGATGCGCTACCAGGGGCCGATCATGAATCTCTTCCAGCTCGAGATGACGGCCAAGCAGCTCTACCCCGAGCAGTTCGGCGAGTGGCCCGGCTACGAGCCCGGGCAGCCGTATCCCGACATCCCGAGCGACGAACAGCTGTTCGACCGCGAGCAGGTCGCGTCGATCGTTCGCGGGGAGTTCTAAGATGACCGAGGGCGGGACCGACGACGGCCGTGCGGCCGACGCGGACGGAGGCGGCGACGAGACCGCCGAGGCACCTGCGGAGACCGATACCGCCGCTCTCGAGAACGGCGGTGCTGCGGCCGACGGTGACGTCAACGTCGACGTCGACTTTGCTGTCGCCGTCATCGGCGGCGGTCCCGCCGGCTGCGCCGCCGGCGTCTTCACCGCACGATACGGCCTCGAGACGATCATTTTCGACCGCGGCCCGTCCTCGCTGCGCCGCTGTGCGTCCCTCGAGAACTATCTCGGCTTCCCCTGTGGAATCGAGATCGAGACGTTCCTCGAACTCGCGCAGGACCACGCCGAGCAAGCCGGCTGTCAGCTTCGAAACGACCTCGTGGAGTCAGTTTCGAGGCTCGAGGACGGCGAAGGCTTCCGGCTCGAGCCCCAGGAGGGCGAGTCCGTCACAGCGCGGTTCGTCGTCGCCGCCTCGAAGTACGACGGCTCCTACCTGCGCGGGCTGGACGACGACGAATCGATGTTCGTCACCCAGGAACACGACGGCGGAACCGCTGAGCGGTTCGACCGCGACTACCCGGACGACGACGGCACCACGCCCGTCGACGGGCTCTACGTCGCCGGGCCGCTGGCCGGGAGCGGCGATCAGGCGATCATCGCGGCGGGCCACGGTGCAACGGTCGCCCGAACGCTGATTCGCGAACTGCGAGAGGAGGCGGGCTTCTGGGGCAAATACGCGGGCCACTACGACTGGCGGCGCAAGGTCGAAAACCGCCGCGAGGAGTGGGTCGACCCCGAACGCTGGGTCGAACTGTTCGAGGAGAGCGCGCCCGACGATTACGATCCGATTACGGTCCGCCGGCTCGCCGAAACCTACGCCGACGAGTACGGCAGCGACTACGTCGAGCCGGACGTTGCCGCCCAGCGAGCCGAACGCGGGCAACGGCGTCTCGCCGCAGCCCTCGAGGACGAGATCATCCTCGAGGCCGTCGACGACGAGGCTATCCTCGAGCGAGCAAGGGAACTCGAGGACTCGCCGTCGGACGGCTAGTCGGGACAGCGATCGTAGAAACCAGGCTGGTACTATCCTCTCCTCGTAGTTCGAAAGCGATAGGGAGATCGAATCAATCTCCAAAGCGTCCACGCTGGTCGATCGGCGGCGGATCGACTTCGAGCGAGCGCGCACCGCGGCGGCCTACTGTGCGGCGGCTGTCGCTCGATCGAAACCGGTTTTTCCGCTCAGCCAGTCGCCGATCCGGGCGCCGATTGCGCCGACGAGGGCCGCGAAGAGACTGCCGATCGTGACCAACAGAACCCCGCCGACGATCGGCGCGAATAGAGTGTACGACGACTCGGTCTCGAAGAGAAAGTACACCACGTCGGACACCATCCACAGCAGCACCGGCAACGCGCCGACGAACCCGGTTCGGGAGCCGACCCGGGAAACCTCGTCTGCCGTCCCTCGGAAGAAATAGCCGACGAGCAGCCCGGCAACGAATATCGCCTCGAGCTCGAGGGTCGTTCCCGTCCGCCAGTACGAACGGGCCGCGAACGGAAGCGCCAGCAGTCCGCCGACGAGCGCGTACCGCCAGCTATCGTCGGCCAGAAGGGAGCGCCAGTAGCGGAGCCGGAACACGTTCGACGATAGTGTTACTGATACTATAGTTGTTCGGGTGGTGCGTTCCCGTCCCGTCTCGTCGACTATCGACGGGCAGTCGGCGCTGCGTGTTCGGACTGCGCCGACTGCGACGCGATCAAAACGAGTGAAACTGCAGAAAACTGCGTTAGAACACGTCGCGGCTCAGTCGTCCGCGGGAACGGCCTGCGTCGTCGCTCGCTCGTCGGCCATCTCGAGGACGCTGTCGAAGAAGTCGAGGGTGTCCTCGGGGCCGGGGTTGGCCTCGGGGTGGTACTGGCGGGTGATGACGTCGTACTCGATGCCGTCGATGCCCTCCGGCGTGTCGTCGTTGACGTTGATCTGGGTGACCTCGAGGTGCTCGCCCGGATCGGCGACGGTGTAGCCGTGGTTCTGCGTGGTCATGACGACCTGACCCGACTCGAGGTCGAGGACGGGCTGGTTGACGCCGCGGTGGCCGAAGGTCATCTTCTCGGTGGTGCCGCCGAGCGCCTCGGCGACGATCTGCTGGCCGAGGCAGATGCCGGCGACGGGCGTGTCCTCGACGAATTCCTCGACGAGGCTGATCGCCTGTTCGTAGTTCGCGGGGTCCCCGGGACCGTTCGAGATGAACAGGACGTCCGGGTCGACGGCCTCGACGTCGGCAACGCTCGCATCGTAGGGGAGGACGTGAACCTCGGCGTCGCGGGCCAGCAGCGAGTCGACGATCGAGTCCTTCGCGCCGCAGTCGACCAGCGCGACGGTCTCGCCGTTGTTGTCTTCGCCGTAGACCTCGACCTCGTCGACGCTGACCTGCGCGCCGATGTCGGTGTGCTCGCTCATCGCCTTGCACTGCTCGAGTTGCTCGAGGGCGTCTTCCTCGGTGACGTCCTCGCCGACGGCGATGCCGCACTTCATCGCGCCCTCGTCGCGGATGTCGGTGACGACCTCGCGGGTGTCGAGGTGGTCGACCGCCGGAACGCCCTCGGACTCGAGCCACTCGGCGACGTCCGCGGTGAGTTCCTTGGCCAGCACCGCACGCGGGTGGACGCGGTCGTCCTCGAACCGCTCCTCTCGGACGCCGTAGTTACCGATCAGCGGGTACGAGAAGGTCAGGACCTGCTCCTCGTAGGAGGGGTCCGTGAGACTCTCCTCGTAGCCGGTATAGGCTGTCGTGAAAACCAGTTCGCCGCGAGCGGTACCCGGAGCGCGACCACGTCCCTCGATTACGTGGCCACCCTCCAGTGCAACGTAGGCCTCTGTCATTACGAACTACGTATTGAATCCACGACTATAAGTGTTGTCTTCGAAGCTCAGTTACGAAATTCGTAATCGGTAAGTCCCCGGTCCGCGTAGCCTCGCATCTCCATGGACGACCTGGACCGACAGATCCTCGATATCCTGCGGCGAGACGCCCGGACGCCCTACACCGAGATCGCCGACGAGATCGGGACGAGCGAGGGGACCGTCCGCAACCGCGTCGAGCGGATGATGGACGACGACGTCATCGAACGGTTCACGATCTCGACCCGCACCGGCAACGTGCAGGCGATGCTCGAGATCAGCGTCGAGGTCGACGTCGACACGAAGGCCGTCGCCGACCGGATGGCCGAATGGGACGAGATCGACTTCGTCTGGATGGTCTCGGGCGAGCAGGACATCGTCCTCGTCGTCGACGCCGCGGACACGCGCGGGGTCAACGACCTCATCACGAAAGCCCGCAACCAGGACGAGGTCATGAGCACGAAGACGCGGCTGATCCTCGAGGAACAGCTCGGTTGAGTCCTCGAGCAGGCTCGACCGGATCGAGAGCGGTGCCGAACGCGGACGGTACCTCACGACGTCTCCTCGCCGGGCGGTTTTCCGACGCCCGGCGTCGGCCGTTCGAGCGCGTCGATGACGCCCTTTCGGTTGTGGATCGCCCGGTAGCCGCGCCGGAGGAACCGATCGAGCGGCGACCGGGAGACGCGGGCGCTGACCCGTCCGTCGCGGATCGCGTCGACGACCGCCGACGGCGTGAGCCGATCGGCGTCGGTCTCGAGGACCGTGTACGCGCGCCCGACTTCGAAGGGGTAGTGGGCGTCGCTGCCGCCGACTAGCGGTAGATCCCGCTCGGCAGCCAATTCTTCGACCAGCGGCTGCGAGCGAGGATGTTTGCCGTTGACCTCGATCGCGTCGAACGGGATGTCCTCGAGTTCCCGGACCGTACTGTTCCGGAACGGGTGGGCGACGATCGCGGCGCAGTCGCGGTCGTGGGCCAATGCGACGGCTTCCTCTGGAGACAGCGCGCCCGGTTTCGTCTCTCGCGGCGGGTCCGGCCCGATGACGAGGACGTGGCCGCGGTCCGTCGTGATCTCGATGCCGGGGAGCGTTTCGATATCCGCAGCGGGCTCGAGCGGGGTGTAGTAGTCGTGGTTCGTCGTTGCGACCCCGTCGAGGCCGCGTCGCGCGGCGGCCTCGGCGAGCAGGCGAGCGCCGAGCGGGTCGAACCGATCGCCGAGTTCGCGGCGACCGTGGAAGAAACGCGTGTGCGCGTGGAGATCGACGGCGACGGTGTGCATATCGAAGCATACGCCGGGGAACCCCTTTTGCGCACGCCCGGCATAAACGGGGCCATGGACTCGGACGACGCGGGGATGCGCGACGACGGCGACGGAACCGGCGATCGCGTCCTCGTTCTCAACCCCGTCAGCGGCAGCGGCGATCACGTCGACGACGTCGTCGAACTGGCCGCAAACCGGGGTTTCGAGATTCGAAGAACCGAGGAGGCCGGCGACGCGAAGCGGTTCGCCCGGGACGCCGCGCCGGACGCCTCGCTCGTCGCCGCGGCGGGCGGCGACGGGACCGTCAACGGGGTCGCCAACGGCATCGCGGCCGCCGACGAACTCGAGACGACGACCCTCGGCGTCGTTCCCGCGGGAACGGGGAACAACTTCGCATCGAACATCGGCATCGAGGGCCTCGAGCACTCCTTTGCGGTCATCGACGAGGGACGACGGCGAGAGATCGATCTCGGGATCGCGAACGAGCGGGCGTTCGTCAACTCCTGCGTCGGCGGCGTCACCGCCGAAGCCAGCAGCGAGACCTCGACGGAGAGCAAGGCGGAGCTGGGGGTGCTGGCCTACGTCAAGGAGACCGTCGACACGATCGGCTCGTTCGACGCGCTGCCGCTGCGGGTGAAGACGGCGGAGGGGCCGAACGGCGAAGCGGCGCAGATGTGGGAGGGCGACGCGCTGTTCGTCCTCGTCGGCAACTGCCGGCGCTTTACCGGCGCCCGGACCGCGCAGGCCGACGTCGAGGACGGCCTGTTCGAGGTGACGATCGTCGCGGACGCCGCCGCGACGGAGCTACTGGGCGGGGCGGCCCTCGAGGCGCTGGAAGGGCTGTTCGACCGGGACAGCGGGAGTATCGTCCGCCGGCGAACCCCGTCGCTGGCGCTCGAGAGTCGGGACGAAGCCGTCGAGTACAGCCTCGACGGCGAGATGCTCGAGACGGAGCACCTGACCCTCGAGACGGACCCGAACGCGCTGACGGTTGCGGTCGGAGACGGTTATCAGTCGGATCCCGACAACGACGACGGCCGGTGGCCGTTCCGCGCGTAGACGGGGCACCACGGTGAGGACAATTCGACGCTGCGGCGGCGAGAAGACGATACTGGTTTCAAGAGTCACCGTAATTGTGGAGGTATGAGTTCGCAGCAGGACAACCTGCAACACGAGAACGCCGGACAGGACGTGATCGCCGTCGACGCCGACGACAACGAGATCGAACTCGTCAACCGCCTCGAGGCCCACACCGGGGACGGGATTCGGCACCGCGCGTTCACGTCGCTCGTGTTCGACGGCGAGGGCAACATCCTGCTCGCACAGCGAGCGCCCGACAAGCGCCTCTGGTGTACCTACTGGGACGGCACCGTCGCCTCCCACCCCGTCGAGGGCCAGAGCCAGGAGGAAGCGACCCGCCAGCGCCTCGAGGAGGAACTGGGCATCACACCGGACCAGTACGACGACCTGCGCCTGACCGATCGCTTCGAGTACAAGCGCTACTTCGAGAACGAGGGCGTCGAGCACGAGGTCTGTGCCGTCCTCAAAGTGACGCTGAACGACCGGACCCTCGATCCCAACGAGGACGAGGTCGCGGGGCTGATGTGGGTCCCCTACGAGCGACTGCACTCGAATCCGGAGTGGTACCGGCAGCTTCGACTCTGCCCGTGGTTCGAAATCGCCATGCGGCGCGACGTTCGGGAGTAACGACGACCGTTTCGCTACTGCGCACCGTTTTCAGCGCGATCGACTGCTCGGGTCGGAAACCGATCGACTGCATTAGCCATGTTACTGGATAGCAAGCAACAAGGCTTATTACACCCCCGTTCGTAGCGTCGGGCGAGGACCAACGGAATCGGTCCGTGTGACGAAATGAGTTCCCCATCACCGGAAACCGAGACGCACGAAGTCGAGCTCGGAACGGACGAGCAATGGATCGCCCACCACGCCATCGTGACCCGCGTCGACGAACTGATCGACGAGGGCGACGAGCCGCCGACCTGGACGATCGACGTATTCGATGCCCTCGAGTCTGAGGGCGAAACCGCGACCCTCACCGGTTACCAGGCGCGACGGCTCCGGGAGCTACTGACCGACTACCTCGACCGCGCTGACGCGCCGGACGAGGACGTCGAACACGGATCGACCGCTATCGACCAGCTCGAATCGGTACTCGAGAGCCGGGCGTAAGAGCTCGGACTCGTTTTTAGCAGCGACGTAACAGCGTCAGCAGCAGCAGTACCGTCAGGGACGAACCGTCGCCCAGACCGCCGTCAGCGCGAGCAAAACGGCCGGAGCGAGCGGCAGAATCAACAGCGCGAACAGGTAGTCCGCCGGCGGTAGCAGGATGATCGTGGCCGGCGCGATCAGGAAGGCGAAGACGATGACGCCGACGAGGGTCCAGCCGCGCCAGTCGAACTCGCGGTCGACCAGCCCGGGATGGATGGTCTTCGACCCAATCGTCCCGGTCGGAATCGGTCGCGCGCTCGCCGGCCGCTGCGGCGTCGGCATCCGCGCTGGCGGCGGTCTCGCGGCGCTCGCCGTCCTCGTCGAACGCCGCGGGATCGTGCACGTAGCCGCCGTCGTCGCTCGAGGTCACAGCGGGAGTTGCGGGGGCGTGGTGAAAGTCCTCACGGTTCCATCCGAACTTTTTCCACTTCGGGTTCGCTCACCACTCAGCGCAAAAACTTCGATGAAAAAGGCCGCTCGCTCCCGTTGGTCACTCGCGGGTGCAGCACTCGCCGCTTGACCGCAGCGGCACGGCTTCCGCCGCTACTGAACGGAATCTCCGCGAGGGCGTCTACGTACCGATCGTCCTACAGTTCGCTGTCCGGCCGCACGACGACCTTGCCGAAGCCCTCGCGCTGCTCGATGATCTCGTGGGCGCGGGCCGTCTCGCTCATCGGGAGCACCTCGCGGATCGCGGGCTCGAAGGTGCCGTCCCAGACGAGTTCCATCACGTCGTCGACCTGCCCCGGCGAGCCCATCGTCGACCCGATAATGTGGAGCTGGTTCCAGAAGATCCGCGGAATGTCCGTCTCGGGGTTGCCGCCCGCGGTGCCGCCGCAGGTGACCAACCGCCCGTTATTGGCCAGGCTCTTGATCGAATCGCGCCAGGTGCCGGCGCCGATGTAGTCGACGACGACGTCGACGCCGCGCTTGCCCGTCTCCTCTCGGATCCAGTCCGCGAAGTTTCGCTCCTCGTAGTTGACGACGTGGTCCGCGCCGTGCGCGCGGGCGTACTCGAGTTTCTCGTCGGTGCTACCGGTGGCGTAGACCTCCGCCCCCGCGTAGTCGGCGATCTGGAGGGCCGCGTGACCGACGCCGCCGCTGGCGCCCAGCACCAGCACCGACTCGCCGGCCTCGAGATCGACGCGGTCGATCAGCATCCGCCAGGCGGTCTGGAAGACCAGCGAGGACGCGCCGGCGGTGACCCAGTCGACGCCATCGGGAACGGGGATCAGGTTGTCCTCGGAAACGGCGGCGTATTCGGAGTGGACCCCGGTGACGTGCTCGCCCAGCAGGTGGAAGTTGACGCAGAGGGTGGGGTCGCCGTCACGGCAGAACTCGCACTCGCCGCAGCTGACGCCGGCGGTGACCGCGACGCGGTCGCCCGGCTCGAACCGGGAGACGTCGGCGCCGACCTCCTCGACGACGCCGGCCGCGTCGCTGCCGGGCACGTGGGGCATCTCGAGGGAAAGCGTCGGCAGTCCGCGGCGGACCCAGACGTCGAGGTGGTTGAGCGCGCCGGCTTTGACGTCGACGAGCACCTCGTCGCGACCGACCTCGGGGTCGGGATACTCGCCGTACTCGATGACATCGGTATCGCCGTGTTCGGTAATTTTTACCGCCTGCATACACGGTAGCAGACGGATTTGTCATTTATAATTGTGGGTAGGAGAACTCGACGCCGCTGCGCCGGACGGCCTCCCGTCGCCCGAAGCGACGGGACGGGGAGGGCAGCGTTTTCCGCTCGGCCGCCGAAAGCGGGGTATGAGCGAGCACGAGTCCGAGACGGACGCCGAGTCCGCGAGCGAGGCGGCACTCGAGGACGAGGAGTCACCGCTCGGTGCGAGTATCGTGACGATCGCCGCGAACCGGTCGCTCGACGACGATCCGGCCGGAACGGCGGTCGAGGAGGCGCTCGAGGGAGCCGATTTCGACCTCGCGACGCGGGAGCACATCGCCCCGAGCCACGACCGGGTGCAGTCGACCATCCTGCGCATGATCGAACGGGACGACGTCGACCTCGTCGTAACGGCGGGCGGGACGAGCGTCGAACCGGACGACGTCGTCATCGAGGCCGTCGAGACGCTGCTGGACAAGGAACTGACCGCCTTCAGCGAGGTGTTCACCTCGCTCGCCTACGAGGAGGTCGGCACCCGCGTTATCGCTGCGCGCACGCTGGCCGGCGTCGCCGAGGGGAAACCCGTGTTCTGCCTCCCGGGGAACGCCGAGGCGGCCCGACTCGCGACGGAGGAGATCATCCTCCCCGAAGCGGGCTATCTCGTCGACCTCGCGCGCGTCGAGGATGACGAGACGGAGGACGACGACGGACCCGACGAGAACGGCAACGGTAACGGCAGCCCCTCGGCCGGCTCCTAGCTACGTACCGGCGCCGAACGGAGTCGGTCCCTCGAGGTACTAGTAGGAGCGGACGCAAGGGTCGGTATGGACAAGCAGGCGCTCCGCGAGCGCATCTGGGACGAACTCGAGGACGGCGGCGAGGCGCGGTTTCCGTTCCCGCCCCACGGACGCATCCCGAACTTCGCCGGCGCGGACGAAGCGGCGGACCGACTCCAAGAGACCGACGCTTGGCAGGAGGCCGACGTCGTCAAGGCCAACCCTGACGCGCCGCAGTTGCCCGTGCGGCGGGCCGCGCTCCGGCAGGGGAAGACCGTTTACATGGCCGTCCCGCGGCTTCGCGACGAACAGTGTTTCCTCCGACTCGATCCCGACGACGTCGACGACATCGATCACGCGACGACGGTCGGCGGCTCCTCGGAGGCCGGCGTGCCGGTCCACCCGGAGGACGTCGAGCCGATCGATCTGATCGTCTCCGGCAGCGTCGCCGTCACCGAGGACGGTGCGCGGATCGGCAAGGGCGAGGGGTACAGCGACCTCGAGTTCGCGATCCTCGGCGAGTTCGACCTCGTCGACGATTCGACGGTCACCGCGACGACGGTCCACGAACTGCAGGTCGTCGACGAGGCCGTCCCGCTCTCGTCACACGACGTGCCGATGGATTTGATCGTCACGCCCGAGCGGACGCTCGAGACGGGTGCAACGGAGAACGCGAAACCGACGGTTCTCGAGTGGGACGAGTTGAGCGAGGAGCGACTCGCGGAGATTCCGATCCTCGAGCGGCTCCAGCCATCGGCTGACTGAGGAAGTACCTCGAGAGCGACGTCGCTCGCGAGAGGTAAAATCGCCCGAGGCGCGGTGGCGCCCCGGGATGCCAGAACCGCAAGGAGTGACCCGGGCCGGTGCAGCAGCCCGCGTCGGAACGGTACGGCAATGGTGGGGAAGGGTGCTGTGGTGGGATTGCTGGAAGTCACGGGAACAGGCGTGGGTGCCTACGGTGGAAGTGACCCGTCGACCTCCACCCGTTCGTAGGGGTGGGACCTACTTGAACGGGGGCGACGGTATACCCTTCTTACGCCGAATTCTCCCGAATTTAACTCGGATTTAATCCGCCGAAATCGTCCTCGAGAACGTTCATGGCTAGCATCTAACTGCAACTGACAATTAGGGCACGCAAAAACGGCAGTCGGGAACGGCCAACGGCCGGCGGCCGACGGTGCGACGCTCAACCGAGCAGTTCCTCGGCGACGATCGCCGGCGCGAGCAACTTCGGGTCGACCGCGATATCGAGTTGCGCCTTGACGAACTCCGGGATCGAATCCTCGGTGTAGACGACCGTCCGAATGTCGTCGGTGAGGTCGCAGACGATCGGAATCGTCGTCGCCTGCCCGACGTCGGTCAGGACGTACAGGTCGGCGTCGACGATGCCCGCCTCCTCGAGTTGCGGGCGCGAGATGACACCCTCGAGGCGCGTGACCGCGACGCCCTCATTCTCGAGGGCCTCGCCGATGCCGTCGGCGTCGGGGCCGGCGACGATCGCTCGCGTAGTTTTGGACGCCTCGCTCATTCGTACTCGATCGTCGCGGGCGGTTTGTGCGTCACGTCGTAGACGACGCGGGCGACGTTTTCGTTGGTCCCCGTGATCCGGGACTGGATGCGCTGGAGGGTCTCCCAGTCGATCTCCTGGGCGCGGGCGGTCATCCCGTCGCGGGACTCGACCGAGCGCACGGAGACGACCCAGCCGTGGACGCGGTTGTCGCCCTTGACGCCCGTCGCCTTGCCGATCACTGCCGCGAGGGCCTGCCACGGCTCGTACTCCTCGAGTTCCTCCTCGACGACGTGGTTGGCCTCGCGGGCGACCTCGAGTTTCTCCTCGGTGACCTCGCCGATCACCCGAACCGCGAGGCCGGGGCCGGGGAACGGCATCCGCTCGGCGACGATCTCCTCTAAGCCGAGGTGGCGGGCGACCTCGCGGACCTCGTCCTTGTAGAGGTCGCGGACGGGTTCGACGATCCCCTCGAACTCGACGACGTCGGGGAGCCCGCCGACGTTGTGGTGGGACTTGATCCCGCCCTCGCTCTCGATGCGGTCGGGGTAGATCGTCCCCTGCACGAGGTAGTCGGCGTCGGCGTCCTTGGCCTCGCGCTCGAACTCGCGGATGAACTGCTCGCCGATGATCTCTCGCTTCTCCTCGGGGTCGGTGACGCCCTCTAAGGCCTCGAGGAACCGGTCCTGGGCCTCGACGATCCGCAGCGACTCCATGTAGTCGAAGGTCTCGCGGATCTGGTCGGTCTCGCCCTTGCGCATGAGGCCGGTGTCGACGTAGACCGGTGTCAGCCGGTCGCCGATGGCCTCGTAGGCCAGCGCGGCGGCGACCGAGGAGTCGACTCCGCCCGAAAGGGCGATGACGGCGTTTTCGTCGCCGATTTCGTCTTCGATCTCTGCGACTGCGTCCGGAACGAACGTGTCTGTGTCTACCATCAGTGGGTGACCTCCGTTTCGGCGTCGGTGTCCGCGTCGGTCTCGGCGGTCTCCGTTTCGACCGCGTCGGCGCCGGCGCCGGTCTGCTCGAGGACGGACTCGACCAGGCCGACGAACGGCGGGCTCGGCTGGCCGGGTCGGGACTTGTACTCGGGGTGGAACTGCGTCCCGAAGAAGAACGGGTGGTCCTCGTGCTCGAGGATCTCCATCCGGTTGCCGGCGGTGCCCGAGAACGTCAGCGGCTCGTCCTCGAACTGGTCGAAGTACTCGGGGTTGACCTCGTAGCGGTGGCGGTGACGCTCCGAGCAGGACGTGTCGCCGTACAGCTCGTAGGCCAGCGTCTCGGGTTCGATGACGGTCGTGTGCTCGCCCAGCCGCATCGTCCCGCCCATGTCCTCGACCTCGTACTGCTCGGGCAGGATGTCGATGACCGGATGGGGCGTCTCCTCGTCCATCTCCGCGGAGTGGGCGTCCTCGAGGCCCAGCACGTTGCGGGCGTACTCGACGACGGCCATCTGGAAGCCCAGACAGAGCCCGAGGAAGGGCACGTCGTTCTCGCGGGCGTACTGAACCGCCCGGATCTTCCCCTCGGTGCCGCGCATCCCGAAGCCGCCGGGGACGATGATCCCGTCGACGTCCTCGAGTTGGTCGTCGTACGCGTCGGCCATCCCGTCGGCGTGAACCCAGTGGACGTTGACGTCGACGCCGAGTTCGAAGCCGGCGTGTTTCAGCGACTCGTGGATCGACATGTACGCGTCCTCGAGGTCGTACTTGCCGACCAGCGCGATGTCGATCTCGTCGGTCTGGTCCGTGGTGACGATCTCGCGCCACTCGTTGGCGCGCTCGCCTTCCGGCAGGGCCTCGTCGGCCAGCCCGAAGTGCTCCAGGACGTACTGGTCGAGCCCCTCTTCCTCGACCATCAGCGGGACGTGGTAGACGTCCTCGACGTCCGGGTTGGAGAAGACGGCTTCAGTGGGAATGTCGCAGAACAGCGCGATCTTCTCCTTGGTCTTGGGCTCGAGGCGGTCCTCGCAGCGGCCGACGATGATGTCGGGCTGGAGTCCGATCGAGCGCACTTCCTTGACCGAGTGCTGGGTGGGCTTGGTCTTCTGCTCGCCGTTCTTCGAGTACGGGACGAGGGTGACGTGCGTAAAGAGGACGTTCTCCTCCGGTTCCTCGTGGGCGAACTGGCGCAGCGCCTCGAGGTAGGGCATCCCCTCGATGTCACCGACGGTGCCGCCGACCTCGACGATACAGACGTCGGTGCCTTCGGCCGCCTCGCGAATGCGGCGCTTGATGTCGTCGGTGATGTGGGGAATGATCTGGACCGTCTTGCCCAGGTAGTCGCCGGCACGCTCCTTCTCGATGACGTGCTGGTACGTTTTCCCCGTGGTGATGTTGTGGTCCGAGGTCATGTCGACGTCGAGGAACCGCTCGTAGTTCCCCAGGTCGAGGTCGACCTCGCCGCCGTCCTTGAGGACGTACACCTCCCCGTGCTGGTAGGGGTTCATCGTCCCCGCGTCGACGTTCAGATACGGATCGATCTTCACGGCGGTCACGTCGAAGCCGGCGTTTTTCAGGAGCCGGCCGGTGCTCGCGGCCGTAATCCCCTTGCCGAGCCCCGACATAACGCCGCCGGTGACGAAGATGAACTTGTTCCCCAGTGTGGGGTCATAATCAGTGTCCGATTCCGTCGGCATACCGAGTGTCCGCGCGACCGATTGAAAACGATTTCGGGACCGTACCGCCTCCGACAGCCCTTGGCACGGTACGACGTCGCCGCGGCCTCGCAACCGGCGCGCGGGCTAGACGGCGGCGCGACGGCCGGCGTCGCGGCCCGCCCCTACGGCTCCTCATCCATCGTCGCCTTCCCCTGCGGGTCCTCCTCCTTCGATACCTTCCCTTCGGCCTCGTCCTGGGGATTCAGATCCTGCACTTCCACGATCTCGGCCTGATCCATGTACTCGATGCCGCCGCCCATCCGCAACTGGATCGTCTTCCCGGGGAGGTCCGGGTCGTCCGCGTCGGTTTCCTCCTTCGGCACGGAGACGGCCGTGACACCCTCGATCGTCACGTCGCGCTGCTGGATCGGATCGTCTTCGAACTCGATCGTCTCCCACGTCTCGAGGTCGAACTCGGCGATGCTTTCGCCGAAGTACTCCTCCGGTTCCTTGTCGACCGTATCCTCCGTCTGGGACTCGCCGGTCGTCCGGTTGTCGTCGAACTGGACTTCTTCGTGTTTGTACTGGCGGAGATGCACGAGCATACGCTGACCAACCGGAACCACCTAGTTAATCGTTACAGTGGAAGTGGCAACCGTTTCATCACCCTCCCGTTCCAATTCGACGGTGACCCGAATCCGATTCGGCCGTTCGCGGCACGAACAATGTAATCAACGCCGAACGCAGCCGCTCCCGGGCGTATTTATAGCTGGACGTACAGCGTATCGACCGTGGTGTCTCGCGACCAACACGTTTCCGACGCCGACCCTGCTCTCGAGCCCGATCCGGACGACGTCGGCGAGCCCGATATCGGCTTTCAGGCCGGCTTCGGGTTCTACCTCGGGGTCGTCGCAACCGGGGTCGCGGCGATCGGCGGCCTCCTCGCGGGCGCGACCACTGCGACGCTGTTGGGGCTCCTTCCGAGCGCGCTCACCGCGGTCGCGGTCGTGGGGCACATCCTCGCGAAGCGCGCTCACGGACTGCCCGAACGGATCGGCGGCAGTCGGTGGCGACAGCTCGCGTCGTACCTCCCCGCCGCGGGATTCGGCGCCGTCCCCTTCGGCCTCGAGGGAGGCGGGCAACTCGCCGTCGTCGCGGGCGCGTTCGCCGTGCTGACCGGCGTCTCGGCGTTCGGCCTGAACCGCCTCTCGCGAAAGCGGTACGCCGACGCCGTCGCGGACGACGAGCCGGCCGCCCGCTGGACGTGGCACCGCGCCGGGTACCTGTCCGGCGAGACCGCCACGACCGCGCTCGCGGCGGTGACGGTCGGCGGCGGCCTCGCCATGGCGGTGACCGGCTACTGGTTCGGGCTGTTCTGGCTCGTCTACGGGATCGCGATGCTCCTCGCCGAGCGCACCGACTGGGGCGGGCTGGACGATATCGATCCGAACGAGCGGTGGAACCCGCCGGAAATCAGCGCCCACGACGCCGGGCTCGTGATCGGCGATCGAAAGTTCGTCCCGTGGAAACAGATCGCTGACGTCCGCCTCACCGACGACGAACTCGTCCTCGAGCGCGACGGCTACGGGTTCGACATTCGCTGCGCTCGCTCGGCCATCGACGACCCCGAAGCGGTGCTCGAGGGGATCGAGCGTGCCCGGGCTCGATCGGGTACCGACGCGCCCGAGGACGACCGGCCGGACCTGCGCGAGCGCGACGCCGCCGACCGCGAGGGCGAGTCGGCGGTAGATGCCGAGCCCGAGACGCCCGACCTCGAGACCGAGACCGAACCCGAGTCCGCGTAGCTCGTCGCCGTCCCGGCGGTCGCACCGCAGGAACCAGTCAGTGCTGCAAAGTACCGAGCGGTCGTTGCACGCCGTATGAGCGACCTCACGATCTCCGTCGACGATCTCGAACTCGAGGCCACCTGGACCGACGAGGCGCCCGAAACGCGTCGCGCGCTCGAGAACGCGCTGCCGGTAGCCGGCGACGCCGTTCGGTGGGGCGACGAACTCTACATCGACGCGGCGCTCGACGCGCCGCTCGAGAGCGAGCGCGAGGTCGTCCCCGAGGGAGCGATCACCTACTGGCCTGCGGGGAACAAACTCTGTCTGTTCTGGGGGCCGACGCCCGCCAGCGTCGAAGACGAGCCCCGAGCCGCCGCCCCCGTGAGCGTCGTTGCGCGCGTTACGGACGTCGACCCGCTCGCTGCGGTCGACGGCAGCGCACGGTTGGAACTCGAGTCCGCCGAGGATAGCTGACCGTTCGAACCCGAAACGAGGAATCCGCCTACGGCGATCAGGACCGCTCCTGGGCCGTCGACTCGCTCTCGAGCACTCGCCCGTTACGCCGCGAGAGAATAAGCCACTGCGGGACGGCGAGGACGAGCAGTACCGCCGCCAGCAGGACGAACAGATCCGTCGCCCCGATCGCGAGACAGTAGAACAGTCCGGCGGCGAGGCCGACGTACGCCGCGACGAGCACCCAGACGAGACGGTTCATACTTCTTATAGGTACGCGGCTATGATAAGAGCATTGGCCGGTGTCGCCGTCGGAAGCGGCTTTCGACGAGTAGCGAGGGAAAAGACGGCTTCCCGATAATTCGAGGTCAGGTCGGGGACGAAGCCGCGTTACTTGCCCCAGAACGGGTCGCGGCTGCGCTGCTTGTCGAGGAACATGTTCAGCGCCTCGAGTTCGTCGGCCGGGATGTCGTCGGCCAGTTCCTGCTCTAAGATCTTCGCGTGCTTTTCGGGGATCTCGATCCAGAGTTCGTCGTCCTCCTCGATCTGGCGGCCGACCGTCGGGCCGTCGATCGCGACCGAGACGCGGTCGCCCGCGCGGGCCTCGTCGACGTCCTCGCCCTGCTCCTGGATGCCCTTGATCTGGCCGACGCGATCGGGCTCGTTGCCCTCGAACTTCACGACGTTCGCGTTGTTCTGGACGGTGCCCGAATTGACTTCGACGCCGACGACCGCCGGATCGTTCTGGCGGAACGTGTGATCCGGCAGGATGCGGAACCGAGCTGGCCGCGAGATGTTCTCGAGAATCGTGGACTGCTGGGCCTGTTCCATCTCCTCGACGAACTCCTCGTACTCCTCGATGAGCTGGTAGATGACCTCGTCGGTGAAGATCGTGACGTCGTCGGCCTCGGCCCGGCGCTCGGCGTCCGAGAGCGTGTCGACGTTGAACCCGAGGATGACCCGCTGTTTCGGATCGTCGGCCGTCGAGGCGACCGAGACGTCCCGCGGCGCGACGTCGCCGACCTCCGCGCGGACGATCGGCACTTCCGCCTCGTCTAAAGCGTCGGCCATCGCCTCGAGGCTGCCGAGGGTGTCTGCCTTGACGACGACGCCCTCCTCCCCGGTGTCGACGGCGATATCGGCGAGTTCGGCCTGGACCTCCTGAATCACGTCGTTGAGGTCGCGGTTGCGGACGACCCGAACCGGCGCGCCGGCCATCGCCTCGTCGAGTTCGGGCGCGGCGACCTTGATACCCGCCGCGGCGCCGACCTCGTCGACTTTTTCGAACCGGCTCTCGGTTCGAATTTCGGCGAGCGGTCGGGGCTGGAGCAGGGCCCGGACGTCGGTGACGATCGGTTCGTTCTGTCCGCCGACGACGAGCTGGTCGTCCGCGCGGATCGTCCCGTCGTAGAGGACGGTGTCGATCGTCGTTCCGAACCCCTTCTCGTCTTTGACCTCGAGGACGGTGCCGACGCCCGGCCCCTGCACGTCGATCTCCATCTCCTCTTTCATGTACCGCTGGGAGAGCCCCATCATGACGGCAAGCAGGTCCGGGACGCCCTCGCCGGTCATCGCGGAGACGGGGACGACGCCGACGTTGCGCTGGAAATTCTGGACGCGCCAGTAGAGGTCGGCGGAGAAGCCTTCGTCCGAGAGGTTGCCGATGATCTCGTAGAGTTGCTCGTCGAGGCGCGACCGGACGCGGTCGGACTGGGACTCGTAGGTGTCGTTGATCGGCGAGTCCTCGTTTTCGTTCCATCCGGGAACAGTGTCGATCTTGTTCGCGGCGACGATAAACGGCGTCTCCGAGCGCTTGAGGATATCGAGCGCTTCGAGCGTCTGAGGCTGGAAGCCGTCGTTGACGTCGACGACGAGGATGGCGATATCGGCCAGCGCACCGCCGCGGGAGCGCAGCGTCGTGAAGGAGTGGTGCCCCGGCGTGTCG
Organism: Halopiger xanaduensis SH-6; assembly: GCF_000217715.1. Lineage (GTDB taxonomy): Archaea > Halobacteriota > Halobacteria > Halobacteriales > Natrialbaceae > Halopiger > Halopiger xanaduensis. Next base: position 2,956,778 of record NC_015666.1, on the reverse strand, counting down.
ATAAAGAGGAGACCGGGCAGATCGAAGTCGTCGGGGTCGACGAGGTCGCCGGCGATCGTGGAGATGATATCGAGCGGGACGGCCGTCGCCCCGATGTGCTGGGTAATTGCGCCCGCTTCGCCCTCGATTACCGCCGAGCCGCGGATCTTATCCAGCAGGCTCGTCTTGCCGTGATCGACGTGTCCGAGGACGGCGACGATCGGCGTTCGAAGGGACGTAGATGCGGGGTCGCGCGCGTTCGTCTCTGTATCAGTATCCGTATCCGACATGGTGAACCACCCGAGAAGGTCTTGCCTAGAGCGTCCGCAGGACGGTAGTTAAACCCATCGTCACGCCGGTCGCGTGATCGGTCCGCGACGCGGAATCGCGCTCGTGGCCCTCGAGCACACCGCTCGAGTGACGTCGTCAACCGAGACGACCCCGCGAGTCGAGCGCGCGGTCGCCGACGTGATTGCACGCAATCCAGTTTAGCAAATCGTTTAATACCGATTAGTAAATACGGGTATGCATGAGCGATATACTCGCCGAGAACCTCTCGGGCAAATCCGTCATGGGGTCCGACGGGACGGAGCTCGGGCTGCTCTACAACATCACGATGGATCTGAAATCGGGAGAACTGCACGACCTCGTCATCGAACCGGACGAAGAACTGCCGACCCGCTCGGTTGACTTCAACATCAACGAGGACGGTCGCTTTCTCGTGCCGGTCAGCCGCGTGCAAGCGGTGAAAGACTACATCGTCGTCCAGCGCTAACGGTATGTACGTTCTCGACTCCTCGGCTTTTATCCACGACTTTCACACGTCAGAACAGACTGCAACCATCCCCCTCGTCCGCGAAGAACTCGAGGACGAGAGCGCCTATCGCTACGACGCGATGGAGGGCTCGGGGATGCACATCCACATCCCCAACGACGACACCACCGAGAAGGTCCAGCGCGCGGCCCGCGAGTCGGGCGACCTCGAGGTCCTCTCGGAGACCGACGTTCGGCTCATCGCGGCGAGTTTCGAACTCGACGGGACGCTCGTCACGGACGACTACGCGATGCAGAACGTCGCCGAGAAGCTCAACGTCGCCGTCGAAGTGATCGCCCGCGAGGGCATCGACGAACAGCGCCACTGGCACTGGCAGTGTCAGGGCTGCGGCCGCGAGTTCGATGAAGAAAAGGATCGGTGTCCGATCTGCGGCTCGGAGTTAGCGCGGAAGAACCCCTCGTAACAGGAACGGACACGAGCTAGGTGGTGATTTCTCGAGTGCGGTGCAGCGACGCTCGATGAGCGGCGGGTGTCTGGTGACCGGTGGCAGAAGTGGTTGAGCAGCCGGAGCGGTCGGACGGCTGGAGCAGTCGGAACGGCCGGAGCGGTTGCAACGGTCAGACGTAGCCGACGTAGAGGTTCGCGAAGACGACCGCGTTGTAGATGCCGTGGACGAGCGCCGGCACCACCAAGTTGTCCGTGCGCTCGTAGACTGTCCCAAGGACGATCGAGAGGCCGAAGACCGTCCCCAGGCTCGCGGCGACCTGCCCCGGGCCCGCGGTCCAGTAGGCCTGCGTGTGGATGATCGCGAAGATGACGCTGCCGACGACGACGGCGCCGTACCGCGAGAAGGTGCCGTACAGCGACTTCTGGATCACGTTCCGGTAGAGCAGTTCCTCGAAGGGGCCGATGACCAGGATCGACGCCGGAATCAACACGAGCAGGATGGTCGGGTTCTCCGCGGCCTGCTGGGTCGTCCCGTGCTCGGCGCTCTCGACGCCCGCCGTCTGGAACACGAACGTGATCGCCATGATCGCGCCGAAGATGACGACGACGCCGCCGACGATCCAGCCGAGATCGCGCTTCGACGGCACGGACAGATCGAGGAACGAGCGGTCGAGATCCGACGCCGAGAGGTAGCCGACCGCGAGGACGGCCGTCCCGAGCGCCATACCGAACTGGCTCACCACGGTCAGCTGGACGTCCGACAGCGATTCGAAGGGGACGTTGAGCACCATGACGACCGGAACGACCAGGAACAGCGTCGCGATCTGGGCGGCGAACAGCCCGCCGAAGCCGAGCAGGCCGAGGGTCGCCGTCTGGAGCGATCTGGCTTTGAGCCCACTGGGGCCGACGCCGAAGTAATCCGCGACGCCGACGCCGACGGAAAGTCCCGCCGTCACAAAGGCGGTAAAGACGAGCGAGAGGGAGATACCGACGCCGGGAACGTTGACCGACGCGGCGACCCCCTGGTTGAGCGCGTAGCCGGCACAGAGGAGGACGACGACGCTCGAGGCGGCGGCGACCGCGGCGGCGATCCGACGGTCGGCGACGCCGTGGCGGCGCGCGAGGAAGGCGAGGACGGCGGCGACGGCGAACGCGGCGGCCCCCGAGACGGCGGGGGAGTCGACGCCGCGGGTGACGGGAACGAACGTCGCGGCCATCGTGACGGCTGCGAGCACCGTGCCGATGCCGGGCACGGCATCGGAGGCGATCGGGGCCGCGTCGTCGGCCCGTGCAGTCTCGGTCATACGCTACGTGTTCGTGCGAGGACTCATAGGAGCACCGCTACCGGACGCTCCGAACGGCGGCGCCGCCGTCAGCAGGGCGGTCGAGTCCGCCCTACCGTTCGACGCGCAACTCGGTCTTCTCGGCGACCGCCTCGGCCTCCTCGAACTCGCCCCCGCCGAGCAGCCCGCGGGTCGCCTTCTTCGCCCACTCGACCGCCGGCTGTTCGAAGGTGTTGACGCCGTAGAGTTCGCCCGCGAGCACGCACGCGGCTTCCATCCCGTACAGCAGGCCGCCCAGTTCGTACGCGTCGACGCGGTCGATCTCGACGCGGACGTTCGGCCGGCCGGCCGCCGCGAGGCTCGCCTCCGTCGCCTCGAACTCCGCCTCGAGCAACTCGCCGAGGGTCGCGTCGCCGAGGTAGGCGAGCTCCTCGACGTCCGTGGCGGGAATCGACCGATCGCCCCGCTCCTTTGGGACGACGAAGCTCACGAGCTTGTCTCGCGGGCCTGCACGATAGAGCTGCAACTGGGAGTGCTGGTCCGTCACGCCGAGCGCGCGGGCCGGCGTCTGTCCGAGGTCGTCCTTCCCCAGGCTCTCGGCCCACAGCTGGGCGAACCACTCGGCCTGGGTCTCGAGCGACTCCGCGTAGGGCATCACGGCGTTGATCCCCGCGCCGCGGGCGTCCAGCGCGTAGGTCGTGGCCCCGTAGGCGTAGGCCGGACACTCGAACAGCGACCCCGCGAGCGTCTCGCGCTCGGCGGCGGCCCCCTCGAGTAGTGCCTCGAGGTCGTGCCCGCAGACGGCCGCGGCGACCATCCCCACGGCGGAAAGCGCGGAGAAGCGGCCCGGAACGCCGTCGGGGACCTTCAGCGAGGGCAGGTCGTGGCGGTCCGCGAGGTTTCGCAGGGGACCGGACTCGCCGGTCGTGACGATGGTGCGCTCGGTCCAGTCGACGCCCGCCGACTCGAAGGCCTCTCGGACGACGAGGAAGTTCGCCAACGTCTCCGCGGTCGTCCCCGAGCGCGAGACCACGTTGATCGCCGTCTCCTCGAGCGGTAGCGACTCGAGGCGCTGCGTGACCCACTCGGGGTCGACGTTGTCGAGGAAGACGGTCTCGGTGTCCGACTCGTCTGCCAGCGCGTTCGTGATCGTCGCCGCCCCCAGCGCGCTGCCGCCGATCCCGACCGTGACCAGCGCCTCGGCGTCAGCGACGGGCTCGACCGCCGCCCGGATCTCGTCCGGATCCGTTCGCTCGGGCAGGTTGAGGGCTTCGTAGCCGTGCTCCGCATTCGCCATCCCGCGCTCGATGCGCTCGTGAGCGTCCGCAACCTGTTCGTCCAACCGCTCGAGCGACTCCCTCGAGACGCCCGGCGAGGCGACCGACGCCAGGGCGTTGCCAATATCGACGTTCATGCGCGAGACCGCAACTGCCTGCGACAAAGGCGTTCCGTCATCTCTCCGCGACTGGAGGGCGGATTTAATAACGAGTGCCATCGCGGACGATTTCCGCGACGGCAGCGGTGGCGCGCGCTGCGTCGCGATGAGTGAAAAACGAATCGCGACACGACGCCGTGCGAGGGCTGAGCGAACGACCCGCGGGAGTGAGCGAAGCGGTTGGGGAGGGCGTGGCAACCCCGTGCCGCCACGAGATCAGCGCGCTCTCAGTCGTCCGGTCGCCGCTATCGTTTCACGAACAGATCACCGGCGGCCAGTTCGGGTCGATCGCCGACCGACCGCTCGAGCGCGCTGCATCGAAGCCGAAACCCGGAAAAACGCTCCCGCCCCTACCGTCGTGCAATGACCGAAAAGACCGGTACGTTCGTCGTCACCCACGCCGAAAGCGAGTCGGCCGTCGTCCGCGACGTCGAGACCGCACAGGTCCACACCCTCGGCTCGAACCCCGGCCTCGAGGTCCACGACGTCCTCGAGGCGACCGTCGCGCCCGAACCGCCGCTAGAAGTGACCTGGCAGGTGATCGACGTCGAGGACCGGCGAACGGTCGAAATCGTCGATAGCGACCTCGAGCCGACCCAGCACTCCAAAGAGCTGGCGGCCGATGCCGAGGTCGGCGACCTCGTCCAGGAGGAGCGAGCCGGCACCGGCGAGATCCACGTCTTCCGCGTGCCGGGCGACGAGATCGCGGCCGCGGCCGAAGACGTCCTCGAGGACGAGGAGACGATCGCCCGCGCGGCCCGCCTCGAGGCGGTTCGCGTCGAGGTTCGGCGCTCGGCTGACGACGGCGTGTTGAGCGTTCGGTACCTGCCGGACTAACGGACTGTTCTCAACGTTCGGGCTCAGGGGTTGAACCGTCAGGCGCTCTTCGGCCCGCCTTCGCTCTGTACCTGCCAGCTCCCCTCCATCTCGCAGGAGTCGCGAGTCTCGTACTCGATCTCCGTGTCCCGATCCGGGCGCGAGCCGCCGTCGACGCGCTCGACCCGCAGCGGGACGTCCATGGCGCTGCCGCAGCAGCCGACGTCGACGAACTCCTCCCAGACGTCCCCGACCTGCGCTTCGTCGTGAACCTTCCCCAAATACGTCCGGAACGACGACATCTCGAGTTGGTCCCGTCCCCAGTCGGAGAGATCCGCGGGGTGGGAGAGGACGATGCGCTCGGCGCGGTCCGCGCGACTGGGATCGGTCTCGGAGTCGGACGCGGAACTGGACGTCTCGCCCGCGCGTTCGCGCCCGTCGGCCGGCCGTTCGGACTCCTGACTCATGTGAGAGAAAACGGACTCGAGCGGCTTCAAGCCACCGTAATACCCGATAGTATTCGTCAGCGAACATGCTGGTGAAATTGAGAAGGCTTACCTCGAGCCGCTGCAAGTGCTCGAGTATATGGGGTATTTCGACGTACCGGAGATCGATTACACCCGGTACACGGACCGCCAGCTCGCGGCGGTACCGCTCGCGGTTCTCGCGGTTGCATTGCTCGTTCTCAGCGGGTCGTTTCTGGCGTACGGAACGCCGGTCCAGCTGGGAATGGACTTCGCGGGCGGCGCCGAGTTGACGGTACAGACGACGGCCTCGGAGCAGCAAATCCAGTCCGCGTTCGATCGCGAACCGGACTCGATCCAGGCCGTCCAGGCGCCGGGCGCCGAGAATCAGTACACCGTCCAGTTCAGCGGCGTCGACGACAACGAGGTGATTCAGGACCTGGCCACGCAGGCGGAAGACGCGGGGATGGACGTCCTCCAGCAGTCGACCGTCTCGCCGAGTTTCGCCGATCAGGCCCAGCAGACGGCGCTGCTCGGACTGGCCGTCGCCTTCGTCGGCATGAGCGCCCTTGCGTTCCTGCTCTTTCGGACGTTCGTGCCGTCGATCGCGATCGTCATCTCGGCGTTTTCGGATCTGGTGATTCCGCTGGCGTTCATGTCGATCGCCGGCATCTCGCTCTCGCTGGGGACCGTCGCCGGACTCCTGATGTTGATCGGGTACTCGGTCGACTCCGACATCCTATTGAACAACCACATTCTGCGCCGGCAGGGTGACTTCTACGAGAGCACCCTCCGCGCGACCAAGACCGGCGTCACGATGACTATCACGTCGATGACCGCGATGCTCGTCATGGCCGTCGCCGCCTCGCTGTTCGGCGTCGAACTGCTGCGGTCGATCGGTATCATCCTCTTCGTCGGCCTCGCAGCCGACCTGATGAACACCTACATGCTGAACCTGAGCCTGCTTCGCTGGTACAAGTTCAAGGGGGTGCGATCGTAATGGGACCGATCGCTTTCATCAAGGAGTACTGGCGGATCCTCCTGCTCGTCGTCTTCCTCACCGCCGCGCTCGTCGCGCTGTTCATCCCCGGCGGGATCATGGCCGACGACGACGCCGTCGAGGCGAACCAGACTAGCGCCACGAACCTCGAGTACGGAATCGGACTCGACGGCGGGACGCGCCTCAGCGCCCCGGTCGTCGGGATGACAGCGGAGAACCTCGACGCCGGCGTCGTCAGCGACGACGGACAGGTCGATCAGGAACGGCTCACGGAACTCGAGACGGCCATCCGGGAGGACTTAGGCGTCGACAGACAGAACATGAGCGTCTCCGTCAACGACGACGGCACGGTGTCCGCCGAAGTGTTCACCCGGGACGTATCCAAAGAGGAGTTCGCGAGCGTCCTGCAGGACCAGGGAATCGACGTCACCGCGGACGACATCCGCAACGGCGTCACTGAGCAGACGCGAAACGACTTGGTCCAGACGATTCAGGATAAGATCAACGCGGCAGGCCTCTCCGGCGGGAACGTCTACGTGGAGGACCGCGTCGGCGAGGGCTACTACATCGTGACCGAAGTCCCCAACATGGCCCCCAGCGAATTGCGGGACCTCCTCTCCGAGCGCGGGACCGTCGAACTCTGGGCCTACTATCCAGCCGAGAACGGCACGCACACGAACGAGACGATCCTCACCGGCGAGAACATCGTCAACGTCGATCCGCCGACGCAGCGCGAGCGCGGATCCGGCTACCAGGTTCCGGTTCAGGTTAGCGAGGAGGCCGCACCCGACTTCCAGTCTCGGCTGAACGAGCGCGGATTCACTGGCGTCGGCCAGGGTCAGTGTAATATTCGCGGTGACGGGCAAGGAGTCAACTTCAACCACGAGGGGTCCCAGTACTGTCTGATCACCGTCGTCGACGGCCAGCCCGTCGACGCTCACAGCATGGGTCCGAATCTGGCTAACAACATGCAGTCAGGGACCTGGCAGGATGATCCGAGCTTCTACATGGGGACGCCGACCTACGAGGAGGCTCAGTCGCTGTCGATCAACCTCCGCGCCGGGGCGCTTCCCGCGCCGCTCGACTTCAGCCAAGAGCAGGTCTACTCGCTCCAGCCGTCCCTCGCGGACCAGTTCAAGCTCTACTCGCTGTTCATCGGCCTCCTCTCGGTGCTGGCCGTCAGCGGCGTCGTCTTCCTCCGGTACCGCGATCCGAATGTTGCCGCGCCGATGATCCTGACGGCAACGGCCGAGGTGGCCATCCTGCTCGGCTTCGTCGCGGCGATACGCATGCCGATCGACCTCTCTCACGTCGCCGGGTTCATCGCCGTCATCGGGACCGGGGTCGACGACCTGGTGATCATCGCCGACGAGGTGATGGACGAGGGCGACGTCAGCTCGCAGCGGGTGTTCGAATCCCGCTTCCGTAAGGCCTTCTGGGTCATCGGCGCCGCGGCCGCGACGACGATCATCGCGCTGTCGCCGCTGGCCGTCCTCAGTCTGGGCGACCTGCGCGGGTTCGCCATCATCACGATCCTCGGCGTGCTGATCGGGGTGCTCATCACCCGCCCCGCCTACGGTGACATCCTCCAGCGGCTCCTGACCGACCGCTAACGGGTTTCAGGGCCAAAATCCTACTCTTACTCGCCCTGACACCGAGGACACCAATCGACCGTTTCGTCGCCGTCTCCTTTCGCACGGACGAAATCCAGAGAAACCGGCCGTCCGCAGTTCGTACAAAGCGGCATACTTCCGTTTCTGACGGGCATCGCCGTCCTAAGGAACAGCGCTGACTGTGCAGGCCGACTCGAGTCGCGGCGATCAGAACTGCTCGAGGCCGGTCTGCTGCGCTTCGGCGAGCACGTCCTCGCAGGTCGACCACGACTCGCGGGCGAAGGGCGGCAACTCGCCGTGCTCGTCGACGTAGGACTCGAGAAAGTCGCGCGTGGTCGGATCGCTCGGGTAGCCGCTGCCGACGTTGCCGTACTCCTCTCCGATGGCCTCGATGTGGGCGTCGCGTTCGACCTTGGCGACGATACTGGCCGCGCCGACGAGTGTCGAGTCGTCGTCGGCGCCGTGGCGGGCGTCGATCTCGAGGGGTGCGTCGGTCTCGCAGTCGTGCTCGAGGCCAAGCGCGGCCGCGCACGCATCGGTCACGCGGCGCGCGAACCGGTCGGCGTCGGTGTCGCAGGCGTCGCAGAGGCCGGTGATTTTGTCGGCCGGCGCCGCCACGTCCGGCACGGCGGCCGCGATCGCCTCCGCGTGGGCCTGCACGGTCAGCGAGTTCATGTCCGTCTCCGGATCGTCGATCAGTTCGGGCGTGATCTCGGCGACGCCGACGCCGATACGGTCGTCCGCGCGGATCGTCGCCGCGAGTTCCTCCCGTCGCGCGGGTGCGAGTCGCTTCGAATCCGCGATTCCCTCGGGGAGCGCGTCGAGGGAGGGATCCTCGAGGTGGACGGCCGCGGCGAACATCGACCCGAGGACGGGCCCCTTCCCGGCTTCGTCGACGCCGAATGGCATACCACGATGTCCGGACGGGCGGCGAAATAACCGTTGTGACTCCGGTTCGTCGCGTCGGCCGCGCCGGACTCTATCGCACACCACCCTGACGTTCATATGATAACGGGCTGAAACGAGTGGTATGGCTGCAGCCGAACTGCCGCTCGAGGCGTTCTACGACCTGACTCGAATCACCGACCTCGCGGTGTCGCCGTCGGGCGATCGGGTTGCGTTCACCGCGACCGAGTACGACCAGGACGAGGACGACGCCGTCACCTCGCTGTTCGTCGTGCCGACCGACGGCAGCCGCGAGCCCCACCGGCTGACGACCGTCGCGGGCGCCTCGAGTCCGGCCTGGAGCCCCTCCGGCGAAGAACTGGCCTTCCTCGCCGCGCGCGAGATCGATCTCGAGCGGCGAGTGGGCTGGCAGCGGGACGAGGACGAAGACGAGTCGGAGGATGGCGACGATGCGGACGCCGACAGCGACGACGAACCGGACAGCGACGACAGTGGCGACGGTGGCGACAATGGCACAGGCGACGAACCGAAACCGCAGGTGTGGACCTTCGACCTCGTCCGCGGCGGCGACGCGCGCCAGGAGACCGACCGCGAGGAGGGCGTCTCCGCGTTCGACTGGGGACCCGACGGCGACCGGTTCGTCATCGCCGCGCGCGATCCGACCGACGAGGAGCAGGAGCAACTCGAGCGGCGCCGCGAGGGTGGGCCGATCGAGACCACGCGGCTCCAGCACAAGGTCGACGGCGTCGGCTGGACCGACGAGGTAACGACCTACCTGTTCGTCGTCGACCGCGACGCCGGCGACACGGTGCGCCTCGACGACGCTTACGGCGGCGGGTCCTTCCAGGACCTGTACGGGATGGACCCGTGCTGGGGCCCCGACGATCGCATCGCCTTCACCTCGTGTCGACTCGAGCGGCCGGACGACACGCACGTGCGGGACATCTACACCGTCGATCCCGACGGCGACGGGCTCGAGCGACTCACGGACGGGGAGTTGCTCTGTACGGATCTCAGTTGGCGGGGCGACGGAGCGCTCGGCTTCGTCGGACGGGACCCGGACGACTGGGTGCGCCCGGCGGAGGCGTTCGTCCACGACGGTGACCGAGCGCGGTCGCTGACGGCGTCGCTCGATCGGACCGTCTCCCACCTGGGCGGAGTCAACTGGGCCGACGACGACCTCTACGCGCTCGTCGGCGACGAGTCGCGGACGCGGCTCGTTCGCGCGAGCGACGAGGACGAGGGGACCGTCGAGCGCACCTTCGAGGCGCAGGGCGACGACCGCGCCATCGCCGCCTTCGACATCTCGGCGGACGGGTCGACCGCCGCGCTCGCGTTCTCGGATCCGCGAGAGGGACAAGACATCTATGCTGTCGCCGTCGACGACCTCGAGGCCACCGACCGACCCGGTTCGCTGCGGCGACTCTCGCGGGTCAACGCCGACCTCACCGACGAGTATCCGATGCCGGCCGTCCGGCGCGTCGAGTGGGAGTCAGACGGCTGGACGATCGACGGCGTCCTCTACCACGATCCCGACGTCGACCTCGAGGCCGACGACCCCAAACCCCTCGTGGTCGCGATCCACGGCGGCCCGCTGGCGTACGACGAGCCGGTGTTCCGGTTCGCCCACGCCGCGCTGACGAGCCGCGGCTACGCCGTCTTCCGGCCGAACTACCGCGGCGGCGCGTCCCGCGGGCGGGCGTTCGCCGAGGAACTGTACGGACGGTGGGGAACGGTCGAAGTCGAGGACATCGTCGCCGGCGTCGACGCGCTCGCCGACCGCGGGTGGGCCGACTCGGATCGCGTCTTCGGCTACGGGTTCTCCTACGGCGGGATCGCACAGGGGTACCTCGTGACGCAAACGGACCTGTTGACCGCGGCGGTGCCCGAACACGGCATCTACGATCTGCGGTCCTCGTTCGGCAGCGACGACGCCCACGTCTGGATGGAAACCGAGTTCGGCCTCCCGTGGGAGAACCCCGAGACCTACGACGAGGCGTCGTCGATCCTCGAGGCGGACGCGATCGATACTCCGCTGCTGATAATGGCCGGGGGCGAGGACTGGCGCTGTCCGCCATCGCAGTCGGAACAGCTCTACGTCGCCGCGCGGAAGCAGGATATCGACGCGAAACTGGTGGTCTACCCCGACGAACACCACAACATCGGCGATCCGGATCGGGCGATCGACCGCCTCGAGCGCATCCTCGAGTGGTACGAGGCACATGATCCGGCGCTCGAGGGAGAAGGAGAGACAGCGGGGACGGAAGACGCGTCAACCGAATCCGACTCCGAATCCGACTCCGAATCCGAATCCGAATCCGAATCCGAATCCGAACCGGACGGCGAGTAAGCGCGGTCAGTCCTCGGCTTCGCGCGGCTCGTCCCGGAAGTAGTCCTCGAGTTCGAACGACTCGTCTTCGCCTTCGACGCCGGTCACGTCCAGCGCGGTCACCTCGGCGTCGGTGCCGACCAGCCCGGCCAGGCTCGGCTCCGTGCGGCCGTCGTCGCTGCTGATGAGTTCCTTGACGTAGAGGCCGCCCTCGCCGTGGAGTCGGACCTCGGCTTCGGTCGGTTCGAGCAGGTCGCCCTCGATGTCGAGGACCGTCCGCTCGCGGGTGAGACTCGCTCGACGGTGGTCGACGCGCTGGGGCGTGTCCTGCTGGACGGTCGTGCCGGCGAGTTCCTGGAGTGCGGCGTCGAAGGTATCCTCGTCGACCGGCTCGGCGAATTCGACGTCCGCCCGATAGTGCTTGCTCGCGTCGTGTTCCTTGACGCGCTCGACCATCTCGTAGGTCGCGAGCCGCAGGCCCTCCACCTCGACGCTGCCGTCGGCGGCCGCGTTGATCTCGCGCTCGAGTTCGGCGGGGTCCGGATCGCGCGTTTTCGGTCGCTTCACCTCGAGGACGAACGGCCGGCCCTCGTCGAGCATTCGGGCGTCGACGTCCTCGCGGCCGGCGCCGTGGAAGGTGCCCTCCTCGCCGTCCATGGCTTCGACGACGTGCGGGCGGACGACCTGTTCGACGCTGGTGTCGTACATATAGCCGGAGCCGCCGCAGTAGTCGCAGGGTTCCTCGCCGGTCTCGCCCAGTTGGACGCCGCTGCCGCCGCACTCCCGGCAGGGCCACTCCGTCTGGGGGATGTCGCGCTCGAGCTTGCGGTAGCGGCCGTAGACGAACGCCGGGTTGATCTGGACGTCGACCGCGTGGCTCGTGACGCTCTCGTCGGCCTCGAGATCGAGGGGGTCGAACGCCTCGAGGTCGATGACCGCGAGCACGTCGGGGCGGTCGAAGTCGACCTCGGCGCCGGTCTTCGCGCCGACCCGGCGGCCGACCTCGCGGTTCAGTTCGCGCTTGAGCGACTCGCCGACGTCGGGCTCGAGGCCGGCGTCCTCCCGCAGCAGGCGCTCGTTCTCCTCGGCCAGCGGCGGGACTCGCGTCCCGACCTGGTAGGTCTCGAAGTCGACGCCCTCGAGGGCCGCGACGATCGTGTCGGCGACGGCGTCGAAGGTGGCGCAGTAGCCCTCGCAGACCCAGCAGTCGGCGGGATCGGTGGGCTCGAAGTCGTCGTCGTCCTCGAGGGCGACGGTCGTTCGCAGCGCCCGGCCGCGCTCGCCGTTGGTCAGGCCGAAGCTCCGGTCGGCGAAGGGGCGGCCGAGACAGGAGTCGCAGATGGGGCCCGTCGCGAGCAAGGCGCGGGCGTCGTCCGTGATCATACCCGGAAACTCGGGCGTCGCGGGTAACACGTTTTCCCTTCGTCGGTCAGTGGGACGCTGGGGTCGGCGGTCAGGGCGGGGCGGCGGGACGGCAGGGATCGGGACGCCGGACCGACGCTCGAGAACACCGCGGCGCCGGCGACCGCCGGGAACCAGCCGGGGCGTTCAAATGGGTGGGCTCCTAGCCGTCGGCTATGGATACCGATCGCTGCTCTCGGCGGCGCGTCCTCGCTGCTGCCGGCGCCGGCCTCCTCGGCGCCGTCGCCGGCTGTTCGGAGCCCAGCGGGACCGCGTCGATCGAGGGCGGCTCGACACACGATATCGATCGCGACAACGTCGCGGACGGCTCGACGTACACCGACGTCTACGAGTCGATCATCGACTCCGTGACGCAGGTCCGGGTCTTCGGCGTCGAGGATCCGATCACGCAGGCGGAAGGGCGCGGCCAGGGCTCGGGCTTTCTCTACGACGAGAACCACGTGATCACCAACGAGCACGTCGTCGCCGGCGGCGAGGCGGCCGACCTGCAGTACATCAACGGCGACTGGACCGGCACCCGGCTCGTCGGCACCGACTACTTCAGCGACCTCGCCGTCCTCGAGGTCGACCACGTTCCCGACGTTGCGACGCCGCTCTCGCTCGCCGACGCCCGGCCCGCGGTCGGCCAGCAGGTGCTCGCGATCGGCAACCCCTACGGCCTCGAGGGGTCGATGTCCCAGGGGATCGTCAGCGGCGTCGAGCGGACGCTCGACTCGGGCCGGGAGTTCTCGTTCCCGGACGTCGTCCAGACCGACGCCGCGCTCAACCCGGGCAACAGCGGCGGCCCGCTGGTCGATCTCGACGGGAACGTCGTCGGCGTCGTCAACGCCGGCGTCAACGGCGCGGACAACATCGGCTTCGCGATCTCGGCGCAGTTGGCCGATCGGGTCGTCCCCGCGCTCATCGACGACGGGGAGTACGACCACTCGTACATGGGCATCGGACTGCGCTCGGTCGACCGCCTCGTTGCCGAGGAGAACCGCCTCGAGGAAGCGACCGGCATCATCGTCAGCCGAGTCGTCGACGGCGGGCCGGCCGACGGCGTCCTCGAAGAGGCCGACCGGACCGTCCGCCGACGGGGCGAACCGATCCCGGTCGGCGGCGACGTCATCTTCGAGATGGACGGCCAGCCGATCCCCGACCGACACGCGCTCTCTCGATTCCTCGCGCTCGAGACGAGTCCGGGCCAGACGATCGAGTTGAGGCTGTGGCGTAACGGCGCCGAGACGCGGGAGTCGCTGACGCTCGGAACGCGGACCCCGCCGGAGTAAGGGTAACGGAGCGTCGTTTCGGCTCGCGTCGAACCGCCACGACCGGACCGGCGACTGGTCGCCGCGACTCGCTCGGCGGCAGAACCGGTTCAAACCGAATATCGGTCGGCTCGAGGCGCCGTATCGACCCGTACCGACTGTAGGGAGTCGCTTCCGTCGCGTCCGAGCCGTAATTCGTTCGTACAGGTTAGCACTGATTAACTTCTTTTTCAGCCGGTGAAAGCGATCGAATCGAATCGAGAAACTGCGCTACTGCGGCCGTTCGATCCGGTAACGACTCGATAACTATGGGGGTGCGACGACGACGGACGGATGGCGAACCCGACCGTCGCCTGTCCCCCCATGAGCTCCGATATCGATACCGACTCCCGATCGTCTCCGACCGCGTCGTCGTCGATCGCCCTCGAGTGCGTCGTCATCGAGAACGACGACGCCCCCAACGAGTGTGCGGTCTATCCGCGAGACGCGGACAGAGACGAACTGATGACGACCTGGATCACCGCCCACGACGACGCGTTCGTCGAACTCGAGTCGATGCGCTGAGTCCATGCCCACGCACCTCGGCAGCGTCGTCAGCGCGCTGGGCTTCTGGGTCGGGGCCCTCTTCCCGATCGCGTACCTCCCCGTCTTCGTAGCCGGGATCGACTCGCCGGGCCGGCTCTCGCTGTTCCTCGGTCTCGTCACGATCAACGTGCTCGCCCTGGTGGTCGGGCACGACTATCCGGCTTCGCGGGCGAACGAGCAGCGCGGTTGAACGCGGGTTCGGCTCGAACCGCGAACGCCTGCTCGCGTTCCGCACCGCTCGCTCGAGTTCGGTCGATCGCCGCGAAAAATCGGCGTCCGGACTCTCCCGCTTAGGACGGCGTCCACACCTGCGCCCGCGGCGTTCCGCACTCGGCGCAGACGACCGCATCCTTGTCCTTGTAGACGTCGCGCTCGAGTTCGCCGCCGCAGGACGGACACGAGCGCCCCTCGAGAATCGCGAGTACGGCCCCGCCGTCCTGCTGTTCCGCCGTCGACTGTGATTTCGCCATACCAGTATCGCCGCCCGGATCGGGGGAAACGGTTCGCCATGGCTGTGCAAGACGGCTACGTGTCCCGAGTCGAAGCACCTATCTTCCGCACCCGTAAATCACCGGTGAATGTGGCCCTGGGGACACCTCGCCGTCGCGTACCTGTGCTACACCGCCTACGCGCACCGCCAGTTCGATCGCCCGCCGCTCGCCCTGCCGGCGCTCGCTCTCGCCGTCGGCTCGCAGTTCCCCGACCTCATCGATAAGCCGTTCGCGTGGAACTTCGACGTGCTCCCCGGCGGCCGGACGCTCACCCACTCGCTGCTGTTCGGCGCCGCCCTCTCGGCGCTCGTCCTCGTCGCCGCGGACCGGTTCGGGCGCCGCGACGTCGGCGTCGGCTTCCTGGTCGGGCACTACTCGCACCTCGTCGCGGACGTCCCGCCGAGCGTGCTGCGCGGCGACCTCTCGGGCACCGAGTACTTCCTCTGGCCGGTGCTCGAGCCGCCGGCCGAGGAGCCCGTCGCCGGCTTGCTGGACGCGATCCTCCACTACTACGATCTGGGTCCCTACGAGATCGTCCAGTTCGGCCTGTTCGCGATCGGCGCCCTCGTCTGGTACCGGGACGGAATGCCCGGTCTCGCGTACGTGCTGGGGCTGCCCCGGCGCGCGCTTCGGGCGGCGACGTCCTGAGTGAGGCGGGCTCGAGGCGCTCGAGTCGAAATCGGACGCTCGAGGCAATAGATTCGGTACGAAGTCGACCGCAAACCGTGGCGGCTATCCCGCCGGTCGCCCTCCCTCCGATATGCGCCAGTTCGTACTCCTCGGTCACGAGGTACCGACCGAGCCTGACTTCTCGCTGGACGACCTCGCGAGCGGAGCCGGCCGGCTCGACGCCCTCTGCCGGTCGATCACCGCCTCCTTTGTCACCTCCCACGGCATCCGCGAGGACGTTCGCACCCACCTGATCGCGCGGGACGAACTCACGATCACCTTCGACGGGAGCGAGCTCCGCCGGCTCAACCCCGACGAGCGAAGCACCGCCGCGCTCGTCCGGAAGGCCCTCGAGCACCGCGACGAGGCCATCGGCGCGCTGCCCGCCGAACCCAGCCCCGGCATCGAGGTCTACCGCCGCGGGTTCGAGGCGACGCTCGAGGAGATCGCCGACGACGGGCCGATCGTCCAGTTGCACGAGGACGGTGATGCGGTGACGGACGTGGACGCAGCGGCGCTCGCGGACGGTATTTTCGTGCTCTCCGATCATCGGGACTTTACTGATGAGGAGGAAGGGCTGCTCGAGGACGCAGTTGACCAGCGGCTTCGACTGGGACCGGAACTGCTGCACGCGGATCAGGCGATCACGATCGCACACCACTATCTGGACACGGAGGGGTACGAGCGATTTTAGGGTGCAGGCGGACTCGTGTGAGAGTGATCGAATCGCACGCCTGCGGCCCGACGATGCGCTTTCGGAAGCGTTAAACGATCGGACGCGCACTATCCGAGTGCGGGCCGGTGGGGTAGCTTGGTATCCTTCGGCCTTCGGGTGGCCGTAACCGCAGTTCGAATCTGCGCCGGCCCACTTTTCCCGCATCGCAATATCATGAGCGACGCGTGGTTCATTAGCGCTACAGAAGATCCATATTTGATTGATATTTTTATCAATAGGACCTATACAATCACAGAAGCAGTTAGATAAGACCTTATGAAGGTTCGAATCCGCGATTATATTTTCCAGAAAGTCATTGATATCCCTCAATATATGGAAATTCGATCTGATTTTCTTTCTCTCTACAGGACTGCATATATGACACCTATTATCAAAGTGGCTTTTAGCGAGCTACCAATAACCGAACTTCAGGAGCGTGCCATCAATGAGGGAGAGAAATCTACTCGTTTTGATCCACACGAGAAAGTACTGCAACCAGTGGAAGTTGCTCGTCGACTTTATTGGCTGATTGGGGTTTTTCTTCTTATTTGCTGGGGAATTTCAACCGCGGCAGGATGGGCGATTTCGAATTGGGTCTCAACCGTAGTTTCTTGGCATTCAACTTCTCTACACATGATTCTAAGTGGGACTCCGGCTATTTTTGGAGGCATGGTTCTACTGTATCTCTACCTTCTTCAGAAAGACACCCAGTTCCTGAGGGAATTTAATAGAGAAATTCGAATTGGCCATGGGCAGATCATATCATCAAGAACAGATCGTTCCCAATTAGTTTCGTACTATATCTGGAATAGAGGCCTTCGAAATCCTAAAAAGATCGTTGTTCTCTGCTTCTTAGCTGTGCTTAGATCTATCTCACCACGTCTCTATAAGTTTGTAATGGCGTCTGTAGAGAGGTATCTTCCTTTCTTTTTTAAGCAAGATCGTGGCTTTTGGGCGACCTTGGGAGAGATCTTTGCCCTCGAGCGGTTTTTCCGCAGATAGTGCGTTACTTTGCCGAAAGACGATTTCTATTCTACACTAACTTTATATCGATCTTGACTGATACGTGGTCTCATGACAAAGATCGCGTTCATCGGCGCCGGCAGCATGGTCTTCGCGAAGAACCTCGTGGGCGACATCCTCTCGTTCGAAGCGTTGAGCGACAGCACCATCTCGCTGATGGACATCGACGAGCACCGCCTCGAGCAGACCGTCGAAATCGCTGAAGCGATGGTCGACAACGGCCGCGTCGACGCGACGATCGAGGCCACGACGGATCGACGCGAAGCGCTCGAGGGGGCCGATTACGTCCTCAACATGATCAACGTCGGCGGCACCGAGCCGTTCGAAAACGAGATCCGCATCCCCGAGCGGTACGGCGTCGAGCAGGCGATCGGCGACACGCTCGGCCCCGGCGGCATCTTCCGCGGCCTACGGACGATCCCGACGCTGCTCGAAATCGCTGCGGACATGGAAGAACTGTGCCCCGACGCGCTCCTGTTGAACTACACGAACCCGATGGCGATCGTCTGCTGGGCGCTGTACGAGGCCACCGATATCGAGACCGTCGGCCTCTGTCACAGCGTTCCCCACACCGCCGAGGCGATCGCCGAGTACGTCGACGTCCCGCAGGAAGAACTCGAGTACTGGGTCGCCGGCATCAACCACATGGCCTGGTTCCTCGAGTGTGAGTGGCGAGGGCAGGACGTCTACCCAATGCTCGAGGACGCGATGGAGGACGACGAAATCTACGAGAAGGACACCGTCCGGTTCGAACTCCTGAAGCACTTCGGCGCGTTCGTCACCGAATCGAGCCAACACAACTCGGAGTATCACCCCTACTTCCGCACCGATCCGGACCTCATCGAGGAACTCACCGGGACCAGCTACGCCGAGCGGATGCCGACCGCGACCTACCTCGAGGGCTGGAAGGCCCGTTCCGCGGAGCGCGACGACGCGCTGGCGGACGTCGATCCCGGCGAGGTCGAAATCGAGCGCTCCGAGGAGTACGCCTCGCGGCTGATCCACTCGATCGAGACCGACACGCCGCGGCGGCTCAACCTCAACGTCCCCAACGGACCCGGACACATCCAGAATCTCGAGAACGACGCCTGCGTCGAAGTCCCGTGTCTGGTCGACGGCACCGGTGTCCACCCCTGTTCCGTGGGCAAGCTTCCGCCCCAACTGGCCGCGCTCAACCGAACCAACGTCAACGTCCAGCGGTTAGCTGTCAAGGGCGCACTCAAGGGCGACCGCGAGGCCGTCCACCAGGCGGTCAAACTCGATCCGCTCACCGCGGCGGAACTGTCGCTCGACGAGATCCACGAGCTGACCGCGGAACTGCTCGCGGCGAACGAGGCGTACCTGCCCGAGTTGAACTGAACGCTCGAGCGGTGAATGGGGCGGCTTCCGGCAGTTCGCGGCGACTCGAGCGCGCGACGCCGGTCGACGCGCGGCCTACGCACCGTCGAACCGCAGGCATGAGACGGTATCACTATATATCGAGGTGCAGGATGGACGCGTATGTCGACTGACTCCAACGGCAATTCGGACGACCGAATCGTCGACTACGAACTGTTCGAGGTGCCGCCCCGCTGGCTGTTCCTGAAGGTGACGACCGCCGACGGCACCGTCGGCTGGGGCGAACCGGTCGTCGAGGGCCGCGCGAAGACCGTCCGGGCCGCCGTCGAGGAGCTGATGGAGAACTACCTGCTCGGGAAGGACCCCTCGAGAATCGAGCACCACTGGCAGCGGCTCTACCGCGGCGGCTTCTACCGCGGCGGGCCCGTCCTCATGAGCGCCATCGCCGGCATCGATCAGGCCCTGTGGGACATCAAGGGCAAGCAGTACGGCCTGCCGGTCTACGAACTGCTGGGCGGCGCGGCCTGCGACCGCATCCGCGTCTACCAGTGGATCGGCGGCGACCGACCCGCCGACGTCGGCGAGGCGGCCGCCGAGAAGGTCGACGCCGGCTTCACCGCGCTGAAGATGAACGCCACCCCCGAACTGCGCCGGATCGACAACCCCGCAGCCGTCGAGGCGGCCCAGGAGCGCCTCGCCGAAGTCCGAGACGCCGTCGGCGACGAGGTCGACATCGGCGTCGACTTCCACGGCCGCGTCTCGAAGTCGATGGCCAAGCGACTCGTGGAGGCGCTCGAGCCCTACGAGCCGTTCTTCGTCGAGGAACCCGTTCTGCCGGAGCACAACGACGCGCTCCCCGAAATCGCCCAGCACACGACGATCCCGATCGCCACGGGGGAGCGGATGTTCTCCCGGTGGGATTTCAAGTCGCTGTTCGAGCAGGGCGTCGTCGACCTGATCCAGCCGGACCTATCGCACGCCGGCGGGATCACCGAGGTCAAGAAGATCGCGAGCATGGCCGAGGCCTACGACGTCGCCATCGCGCCCCACTGCCCGCTCGGGCCGATCGCGCTGGCCTCCTGTATCCAGGTCGACGCCTGCACGCCGAACACGCTGATTCAGGAGCAGAGCCTCGACATCCACTACAACGAGACCAGCGACGTGCTCGACTACCTCGCCGATCCCTCGGTCTTCGAGTACGAGGACGGCTACGTGGACCTGCCCGACGATCCGGGGCTTGGCATCGAGGTCGACGAGGACGTCGTCCGCGAGCGCGCCGAACAGGAGGTCAACTGGCACAATCCGGTCTGGGAACACGACGACGGCAGCGTCGCCGAGTGGTAGCGGGAGGACGTCCTGACGCCTCGAGCGGACGTCTCGTTTCTACTTTCGGTTCGAATCGATCGGAACCCTCGCCAAATCCGACGGTACCGTGAACACCTATATGCGAGAGTTCGAAACGAACGAGCAATGTCATCGCTGCTGACGTTCGGCGAAACGATGCTGCGGCTCTCGCCGACCCCCGGCAACCGCCTCGAGACGGCCCGACAACTGGACTTTCGCACCGCCGGCGCCGAGAGTAACGTCGCTATCGCGGCGTCGAACCTCGGCCTCGAGGCGACGTGGGCCTCCAAACTTCCCGACTCGCCGCTGGGCAGACGGGTCACCCGAGAGGTGCGGAGCCACGGCGTCGAGACGAACGTCGCCTGGACCGACGAGGGCCGGCAGGGCGCCTATTTCATCGAGCAGGGCGGCGAACCGCGGGGCACGAACGTCATCTACGACCGCGCGGACGCGGCGGTCCGAACCGCGACGCCGGACGAATTGACCGACGGGATCGACCTCGAGACCGTCGACGCCCTCTACACGAGCGGGATTACCCCCGCGCTCTCGGACCGCCTCGAGGCGACGACCGCGACCCTCCTCGAGCGCGCGCAGGAGGCCGGCGCGACGACCGTCTTCGACCTCAACTACCGCTCGAAGCTGTGGTCGCCCGCCGAAGCGCGGGCCTGCTGTGAGGAGCTCCTCGAGTCCGTCGACATTCCCGTCGTCGCGGCTCGAGACGCCCGATCCGTCCTCGACCTGTCGGGCAGCGACGAGGAGATCGCCCGCGAAATCGCGACGACCTACGACGCGGACGTCGTCGTCGTGACGCAGGGCGCGGAGGGCGCGCTCGCGCTCGAGGGCGACGGTACCGTCCACGACCAGCCGGCGTTCCCCGCCGAGACGACCGATCCGATCGGCACCGGCGACGCCTTCGTCGGCGGCTTCCTCGCGAGCTACCTCGCAGGCGAGGATCGCGACGTGGCCGGGGCGCTCGAGTACGGCTCGGCCACCGCAGCCCTAAAGCGCACGATCAACGGCGACCTCGCCGTGCTCACGCCCGCCGAAGTCGAGGGCGTGATCGACGACGCGGACGGTGGGATCGATCGGTAACGCCGAAACGAAGCAAAAAGCAGTTTTCGAGCCGCGCAGCGCTACTGCGAGCGCGCCGCTTCGACGGCCTCGACGAACTCGGCCGCGTGCTCGCGGACCTGGTCCATGTCGCCGGCCTCGATCGCGTCGTAGTCGACGATCGCGCTGCCGGCGCCGACGGCGATCGCACCCGCGTCGAAGAAGTCGTCGACGTTGTCGGGCGAGACGCCGCCGGTCGGCATGACGTCGACGTCGCCGAGCGGCCCCTGCAGCGCGCCGATGTGGCCCGGCCCGACGGTCGTCGCGGGGAACATCTTCAGCATGTCCGCGCCGGCTTCCATCGCCGTGACGGCCTCGGTCGGCGTCATGACGCCCGGAATCGAGACGACGCCCTGCCGGTTGCAGAGCTCGATCATCTCCGGGTTGCAGTCGGGCGCGAGGACGAACTCCGCGCCGGCGTCGATGACCGACTGGGCCGTCGGCGCGTCCAGTACCGTCCCGGCGCCGACGACGGCGTCCGTGTCGGCCAGTTCGCGGTCGATCGCGGCGATCTTCTCGCTCGCGCGCTTCCCGTCGGCGGTCACCTCGAGCGCCGTGACGCCGGCCTCGTGGATAGCCGTCGCTACGTCGGTGATCTGGTCCTCGTCGATGCCCCGCAGTACCGCGACGACACCGCTGTCAACGATCCGTTCTCTGACGGCGTTTGCCTCGGCCATGGCGGGAGTTGGCGTATCACCGCCTTTATGGCTTCGGAACGGGCGAGACGGGAGCCGGCAACGGCGATCAAGCGACGCCCCTCACCGCTTACTGGGTGATGATCTGATCCGGCCGAATACGCAGAATGACCCGTTCGGTTTCGATCGGGTTCGGATAGTCGTCTTCCCCCATGTACCGCTGGGCGAGTTCGTCGATGTGCTCGCGGGCGCCCTCGGTCGTGATCTCGTCGACCTCGCCGATGATCGAGAGGTGTTGGTACGGGTTGTCCGGATCGACCATGCTGAGGCCGACGCCGGGGTTTGCCTGCACGTTGCGCACCTTCTGTCGACCGCGCTCGGTGTTGACGAGTATCCGGTTATCGTCGGCGTCGTAGTCGATCCAGACGGGCGTGACGTGCGGGAGCCCCTTCTCGGTCAGGGTCGCGACGTGCGCGAACGTTTCCTTCTCGAACAGGTCGCGGAACTCCTCGGGAATGTCGGCCATGGTGCGACGAGAGGTTTTCCCGCGCCGCACTTCTGTCTAGGGCCTACACTCGGTGGGTCTCGGCGGGTGTTAGGAGCCCCGCCGGTTAGAGATCCTGCAGCCGAATCCCGTCCTGCACCAGCCGCGCGTTTCGCTCGCGCTCGAGGTGCTCGGCGAGTTCCTCGTGGTCGTACAGTTGGGCGACCACGTCCGCGTACAGCGTCCGCCACGTGAGCGCGTAGATCGGCGACTGGCCCCACGCGCGCAGTTCGGGCACCAGTTCGTCGTACGTCTCGTAGCGCTCCTCGAAGCGGTCGATCGCCTCGAGGACGCGCCCGGCCGCCTCGCGGTCGTCGTCGGCCTCCTCGATCGCCCGGTTGAGCTTCTCCTCCCAACTCGCGACGGCCTGCTGCATGTCCGCCGCGGCGGCCTCGTCGTCGTCCGGCAGTCGCTCGAGCAGCGGTTGCGGAACGCCGAGTGAAACGTCTTCCATGCGAGAGGGTAGCGCGGCCAGGGAAAAGAAACCCGAGGTCGCGGACGGCGGCGCAGGGATGCCTACTGCGGCGTGACCGTCGTCGACTCGTCGTCCGTGCGATCAGCGCTGTCCCGGTCGACGTCGGTATCGACGTTGCCGTCCGACGTCTCGAACCGATCGAGCCGTGAGGAGAGCGCGGCAGCCTGCTCCGCGAGGTCGCCGACGCTCTCGGAGACCTGCGTCAGCGAGGCCGTCTGCTCCTCGGCCGCCGCCGAGACGCTCTCGGCCTCGCTGGCGGACTCCTCGCTGCTGCTGGCGACGTCGTCGACCGCGGTGACGACCTGCGCCGTGGAATCGGCCTGATCCTCGGTCGCCGCGGAGATCTCCTGGACGCCCTCGTTCGTCTCCTCGGCGTACTCGGCGATCTCCTCGAGCGATTCGACGGCCGGCCTGACGGTCTCGGTGCCCTGCTGGACTCGCTCGCTCGTCTCCTCGACGACGTTGACGGACTGGTCGGTCCGCTCGCGGATCGTCTCGATGCGGTCCTCGATTTCGGCCGCCGCCTCCTTGGCGTCAGCCGAGAGGCTCTTGACTTCGTTCGCGACGACGGCGAACCCGTCGCCGTCACCGCCGGCGTCGGCCGCCTCGATCGAGGCGTTCAGCGCCAGCAGGCTCGTCTGGTCGGCGATCTCCGCGATCGCGTCGACGAGTTCGTCGACCTGTTCGACCTCCGCCTCGAGCGAGCGGATCGTCTCGACGGCGTACTCGGCGTCGCTCTCGACGGCGGTCATCTCGTCGATCGCCCGCTCCGCGGCCTCGCTCCCGCGCCGGCTCTCCTCGACCGTCCGCTCGGCGACGGTCGCCACGTCGGTCGCCGTCGACGCGATCTCCTCGGTGCTCGCCGAGAGGTCCGACATCTCCGACTCGATCGTCTGGAGTCGGACGCTCTGGGTCTCGGCGACCTCCGAAATCTGCTGGACCGACTCCGCGACCTGCTCGCTGGCGGTCCGGACCTGCTCGCTCGAGGCCGTGACCTCCTCGCTCTGGGCCGCGACGTCGACGGCGAACTGCTTGACCTCCTCGACCGCGCGCTCGATCTCGGCGAGCATGGCGTTGAACTCCTCGCCGATCGCGCGCATCTGCTCGTTGTCGGTGTCGACGGTCGCGCGGACGGACAGGTCGCCGTCCGCGGCGGCCCGCATCGTCTCGCCGTACCGGTCGGCCGTCCGCTCGAGTTCTTCGGTCACCTCGGCGATCCGCTCGCGCTCGGCTTCGGCGTCGGCCTTCGCTTCCTCGGCATCGGCCTGCGCGCGTTCGGCCTCAGCCTGTGCGGTCTCGGCCTCCTCTTTTGCCTCTCTGGCCTCAGTGATCTGCGCGGTGAGCGTCGTCCGCATCTCGTCGAACGCCCGGTAGAGGCGGCCGACTTCGTCGATCCGGTCGGTCTCGAGGTCGACGTCGAGATCGCCCTCCTCCATCCGTTCGGCGCGGTTCCGCAGGTCCTGCAGCGGCGTCACCGTCTGGCGCGCGAGGACGAGCCCGCCCAGCAGCAGGGCGACCAGTCCCGTCCCGATGATCGCCAGCAGGCTCTTGCCGACGGCGCTGCTCGCGGCGAACGCCTGCTCGGTCGGAACGGTCGTGACCGCGACCCAGTCGTTGTCCGCCGTCGCCGCGTAGGCGGTGACGAGGTCGCCGTCCCGCTCGAACCGCGTGCCGTCGCGGACGGTGCCGAGTTGCTCGACGATCTCGGCGTCCGCATCGCCCTCGAGCTCGCTGCTCGCGAGGACGGTTCGGCCCTCGGTGTCGACGATCATCGTCTCCTGGTCCTCGTGGAGCTGTCGCAGGCCGTCGACGCGGTACTCGATCGTCCCGACGACGACCGCGATCCGCGCCTCGTCGCCCTCGACGGGGCTGGCGAACGAGATCACCTGATCGTCGAGCGTCCCGTCCCGGTACGCGGTGTCGGACTGCCAGACGTCGTTCGCCGCGGTCAGGTCGACCCCGGGCTCGATCTCGGTCCAGGGTTCGTCGACGCTGCCGAGCGATTGGCCCCGGAGTTCCCCGTTCGTGCTGGTCAACACCCGATCATTGTTCGTGTCGACGACGTGGATCGCGCGGACGTCGACCGGGAGCGCAGCCTGGGACTGAATTACGTGCGCTTCGGTCGTTTCCGCATCGGTGCCGGCCAACTCGGGTGCCGAGGAGAGCGACCGCGTGTGCGACTCCATCGAGATCGTCCACTCGTTGATCGAGTCGGCGTGCATGTCGACCGTCGACGTCAGCTGCTGTTCGGCGTCGCGCTCGACGGTCCGTTCGGCGTCGACGTAGCCGGCCGCGCCGACGGCCGAGAGGACCACGATGATCGCGACGATCGAGATGACGAACTTCGCGCGGTAGCTCCCTCGAACCACCGACGGCACGAGCGGCCGGGCGCGCCGCTCGAGCCTCGAGACGAACCGCTCGATCGCTCCGGGAGCGCCGCGGGCGGCATCGGCCGCTGCAGCGTCGGCGTCACCGTCCGCGTCGGGGCCGACGTCGGGCGTTCCGCGATCGTCGCTCATTGGGCCACCCCCTCGGGCGTCCGCTCGTCGATTACCTCGATCCCGTCGCTCCCGAAGGTGAAGTACTCGTACTCGACCGAGCCGCCGTCGCCGTTCTCGTCGAACTCGATCTCGCCGGCGGCGCCGCGGTAGCGAACCGGCTCGCCGGCCGCCGCGCGTTCGATCCCCGCGGCGAGATCGCCCGGGAGAACATCCTCGCCCTCGCCGGACGTGACCTCGCGCATCCGCCCCGCGATGGCGGCGCCGTCGTTGGCCCCCGCGGCGGCGTTCGCCAGCAGGATCGTCGCCGCAGCGTCGTAGCAGTTCGCCGCGAACAGCCCGGGATCGGCGTCGTACTCGTCGCGGTACAACGAAGCGAACGCGTCGCGGCCGGGGCCGTTCGACCGCGGCGCCGTGCCGTAGGCGTCGTCCATCGACCCGCCGACGCCCTCGAGGACCGCCTCGTCCTGTAGCCCGTCGCTCACGAACAGGATCTCGTCACCGGCGTGCTCGGCGTAGTACTCCTCGAGCAGCGGAATCCCGCTCTCGGGGTAACAGATCAGGAACAGAATGTCGGGATCGTCGGACAGCGCCTCGGACAGCGGCTCCGCGTACGACTCGCCGGGCGTGAACGACACCTGGTGCTGGATCTCGCCGTCGAACGACGCCGAGAACGCGCCGGAGAGCTGTCGGCCGTAGTCGCCCGCGGCGTACAGCGTCGCCGCCGAGTCGGCGTCGTGTTCGATGACCGCGAGCCGCGCCGCGATGACGGCCTGCAGCGAGTCGTCCGGCGCCGTGCGGAACGAGTACCCGCGATCGTTCAGGATCGACATCGTCGGCGTCGTGCTCGCCGGCGAACAGGAGACCACTTCGGACGGAATCGTCGCCTGCTGGGTCATCTGCAGCGTCACGTCCGACCCCGCCGCGCCGACGATAGCCGGATACGACTCGTCGGCCAGTTCGGCCGCCGCGTCGACCGCGGCCGTCGGCGACGTCTCCGAGTCGGCGACCGTGTGGTCGACCTCGACCTCGAGGTCGGCCGCCTCGAGTTCGGCCGCCGGGAGCGCCGCGCCGTTCGTCAGCGCCCCGCCAAACGACTCGAGTTCGCCGGACAGCGGCAGCACGGCGCCGTAGCGAAGCGTCCGGTCGGACAGCGCCGGCCGATCGCTGCTGGCGTCGTCCGTGCTACACCCGGCGACTACCGTCGTCGCGCCGCCGGCGAGCGCCGCGAGGTACTGCCGCCGCGATGCCTCGTCTCTCATCGTCTCCCCCGTGGAATAGTCGCACTGATCGTACTCCTCGTCCAGACCATGGTCAACCGTCTGCAGTTGCGATTTTCAACGTTTTGGCCATTTGGGCGAATAGTTACCCAGCCTCGTGGCCAAAATACGAAATATGTTGTCCGAATGTACTGATTATATAATGAATATCCACGAGTAGCGTTACCACAGAGCTTGCGAACCGGTCGATTCCCGACGTCTCAAGAGGACCGCGAACGAGCCAAATCCGACGGTACCGACCGCCAGTCGGTCGAACTGAGCTCGTTCGCCCGATCAAATTCGATGCGGGCCGGTGAGAAGAGGAAGGCGATTCCATATCGCACTATAAGATTTATCTTGTCGCCGGTGGCGGAGCACCAGTACAGCGTCAGACCAGCGATTCAGGCTGGTAAGCGGCCGTAAGTGCTCGAGACGATCGCTTGTCGCACTGCAAGCGATCCGACTCGAGATCGACCGAGCTGTTTCGAACGCAGGCCGGCGAGAGACGCGGAGAAGCGAACCGACCAGTGACCCGCGTGACCGGGACTGCTCGATTCGGACTCGGCCAGCAGACTCCATATCGCGAGCGCGCTCGAGAGTAGCTGTCCGGTTCGAGTTACGATCGAGTGGAACCGTGGTATCGGCTCGATCCCCGCGATGGGCACGTCCGTACCGCTGGTCGGACCACAGTGAGCGACCGCCGGACGGTGGACCAACTCGAGCGGCGCACGACGGATGACATCGAGTCCAAGTCTGTGGGAGATCCAGCCAATTCGGGGACGAAGCACTGCTCGGCGTCACAATCCGGCGCGGGACGGTTCGCTCGAGTACTCGGTCCGACAGTCGATTGGTCACGAGCGACTGCAGCGGAACGGTCGCGAGCGAAATCGCCACTCGCGCACGAACACGGATTAACCGCCGACAGAGAGGGGATTGCGTCTGTTTGATGCAGCATTCGAACGCGGCGAGTATCCGTCGATAAACCGTATGTCGAGATATAGAATCGCCCTGCACTGTATTGGGCGTCGTAATGTGAGACCGCCGAGAGAGTGCCGTTACTGCCGAATCAGCCGGCAGCGCGAACCGTACCAGTCCTGATCGAGCGACGTGATAGTCGGTCAAAGGACAGTCCGGACAGCCTGAAACAATCCCGAGGTGATGTCTTGAGCATTACATTTATACTCGACAGCGGACTTGTGAGTAGCAATCGATTCATGGCAACCTCCGATCCCTCACCAGGCCACCTTCGGTCACGCGTCCGGCAACAGGAGGTCGTCGCCGAACTCGGGCAGCAGGCCCTCGAGACGGGCGACGTCGACCGGTTGCTCCGCGACGCGGTCGACGGCGTTCGAACGCAACTCGAGGCCGCCCACTGCGGCGTTTTCGAGGTGGCAGACGCGGAGACGCTGCGGCTGCGATCGGAAAGCGGGCGGGAGACGCTCGCGGTCGGAGCGACGGCGCCGGCCGAGCCGGACTCGCTGCTGGGCCGAGCGCTGGTCGACGAGGACCCGATCGTCGAACACGCGCCGGGCGAGGCGGAGATCGGGGTGGTAGCCTGTCCCGAAAGCGATATCGAAACCGGGCTCGCCGTCGCCGTCGGCTCGCGCGAGGATCCGTGGGGCGTGCTCGGCGTCTATACGACCGAACGTCGCGACTTCGCGACCGACACCCGTGAGTTCGTGAAAAGCGTCGCCGCCGTGCTCGCGTCGGCGATCGAAAACGCGCGGACCGAACGGCAGCTCCGCGAGGAAGCCGCGCTGAACGATCGCATCGTCGAGACCAGCCCCGTCGGCATCGTCGTCACCGACGTGGACGGAACCGTTCGGTTCGCCAACGAGCGTGCCGAAGCGATCACGGGCCGGGACCGGAGCGAACTCGTCGACCGCCCGCTCGCCGCGGAGTGGGACCCCGTCGACGACGCCGGCGAACCGATGTCGCACTGCCAGTTGCCCGTTTCACGCGTGCTCGAGACCGGCGAGCCGGTCTGGGACGTCGAGTTCGGAATCCGAACGCCGGGCGGGGATCGGGTCTGGGTCGCGGCGAACGCCGCGCCGATGACCGCCGGCGACGAGTACACCGGCGTGGTCACGACGTTCGAGGACGTCACGGACGAACGCCGCCACCGCCGCGAGAGCCGGCGCATCTACCGGGCGCTCGAGACCGCGAGCGAGGGGATCAGCCTGCTCGACGAGGACGACCGCTTCACGTACGTCAATCAGGCCTACGCCGAGATGTACGGCTACGAGCCCGAGGAGATGATCGGCGAGCACTGGGGGATACTGTACCCCGAGGGCGCTGCCGAGGACGCCAACGCGGAGATCGAGGCCGAACTGGCAGAAACGGGGACGTGGTCGGGCGAAACGATCGGCCTGCGACGCGACGGGACGGAGTTCGTCGAGGACCACTACCTCGCACGGGTGGGCGACGGCGGCCTGGTGTGCGTCGTCCAGGACGTTACCGACGAGCGCCGGATCGAGGCCGAACTGCGCGACGAGCGGGCGCTGAAGGAACAGATCGTCGAGACCAGCCCCGTCGGAATCACCGTCATCGACACCGACGGCGACCTGCGCTTCGCGAACGACCGCGCGGCGGAGATTCTGGAGTGCGACCGCGAGGCGATCGCCGGGCTCTCGAGCGACGATTCCGACTGGGAGGTCCGAGACGCCGACGGACGGCTGCTGTCGGCGGCGGAGCGGCCCTTCGATCGGGTCATTTCCTCGGGCGAGGCACTGTTCGACGTCGAGTTGCGCCTCCGCCACCCCGACGCCCGGGAACGGTGGCTCTCGATCAACGGCGCGCCGCTGCGAGCCGACGAGACCGCGGACGTCATTCCCGATCTGCAGTCGAACGCGGAGACGGACACAGCAGCGGACGAGGACGCCGACGAGGTAACCGGCGGCATCTTCACCATCGAGGACGTCACCGAGCAGAAACGCCTCGAGAACGAACTCGAGGCGACGTTCAGCCGGATATCGGACGCGTTCATCGGGCTCGATTCGAACTGGACGATCACCTACGCCAACGACCGCGCGGAGACGCTGATCGACGCGGCCGGCGAGGGGATCGTCGGGCGCGACCTCTCGGCAGCGTTCCCGACGGCCGACGGGTCGGAATTCGAGACGGAACTGCGGGGGGCGATGGACCGACAGGAACCGACGTCGATCGAGGAGTACGTCCCCGCCCTCGAGACCTGGTTCGAGATCCACGTCTACCCCTCGCCGACGGGGCTGTCGGTCTACTTCCGGGACGTGACCGAACGCAAGGAGATGGAGCGGGAGCGCCGGGCGACCAACCGGACGCTCCAGCGGCTGTACGCGATCACCGCCGATCGCGACCGCTCCTTCGACGAGAAGGTCGACGAACTCCTCGCGCTGGGCCGGGAGCGACTGGGGCTCGAGACCGGCTTCCTCGCCGCTATCGATCCCGAAAACGAGCGGTTCGAAGTGACCCACGCCGACGGCGACGATCCGCGGCTGCAGCCGGGCTCGACGTCGTCGCTCGTGGAGACGTACTGCCGGACGACGATCGAGTCGGACGGGCTGCTCGCCTTTACCGACCAGCCGACCGAGCACGTCGACGAGCGGGCATACGAGACGTGGGAACTCGACTGCTACCTCGGCGGGCAGATCACCGTCGACGGCGACCGCTACGGGACGCTCTGTTTCGTCGACGACGAGCCCCGCTCGAGGCCGTTTACGCAGACCGAGAAGTCCTTCGTCGAACTCGTGACTCAGTGGGTCAGCTACGAGCTCGAGCGCCGCCGCCACCAGCGCGACCTCGAGGAGTCCGAACGCAGGTACCGGACGCTCGTCGAGCAGTTCCCGAACGGGCTCGTCGCGCTGTTCGACGAGGACCTGCGGTACACGCTCGGCGGGGGACAGGCGCTCGAGGAGATCGACCTCTCGGTCGAGGAGTTCGTCGGGCAGACGGTCACGGAACGGTACGAAGGGGAGACCCTCGAGCAGTTCGAGTCGAACTTTCGGGCCGCGCTGGCCGGCGAACAGCGCTCGTTCGAGTTCGAGTTGCACAGCAGGGAGTGGCTCGCGTACGCGGTGCCGGTCGAGGACAGTCGCGGGGAGGTCTTCGCCGGCATGCTGATGGTGCAGGATATCACCGAGCGGGTCGAGACCGAGCGCCAACTGCGCGAGCGCGAGCGGCGCCTCGAGCAGTTCAAGCGCTACACCGACGACGTGCTGGACGCGATCGACGACGTGTTCTACGTCATCGACGAGAACGGCGACTTCCAGCGCTGGAACGAGAGCCTGCGCGCGCTGACGGGGCTGTCCGACGACGAACTCGAGGGGATCAACGCGCTCGAGTTCTTCGAGGGAGAGACCGAGGAGACGGTCGCGGCGGCGATCGACGAGGTCTTCGAGACGGGCAGTGCGCGCCTCGAGGCCGAGGTCGAACCCGACCCCGATCCCGGCGGCGAGACGGTTCCCTACGAGTTCGTCGCGAGCGCGCTCGAGGACCCCTCGGGCGAACCCGTCCTGACCGGGATCGGGCGGGACATCAGCGAACGGCGGGAACACGAGCGCCGGCTCGAGGCCCTCGTCGACGATCTCGAGGAGTCGAACGAGCGACTCGAGCAGTTCGCCTACGCGGCGAGCCACGATCTGCAGGAGCCCCTGCGGATGGTCTCGAGCTACCTTACGCTGCTCGAGCGGCGGTACGAGGACGATCTCGACGACGACGCTCACGAGTTTATCGAGTTCGCGGTCGACGGGGCCGACCGGATGCAGGAGATGATCGACGGGCTGTTGCAGTACTCGCGGGTCGACACGCAGGGGCAGTCGTTCCAGCCGGTCGACGTCGACGAGGTGGTCGCGGACGTGTGCACGGACCTCGAGATGCGGATCGAGGAAACCGGCGCCGAAATCGACGTCGGCGACCTCCCGGAGGTCCGCGGGGATCCCGGACAGTTGCGACAGCTGTTCCAGAACCTGATCGATAACGCGATCACCTACTCGGGCGAGGAGACACCACGTATATCCGTATTCGCGGAGAAGAGAGAAGCAACGTGGGTTATTTCAGTTTGCGACCAGGGGATCGGGATCGATCCGGACGACGTCGACCGGATCTTCCGCGTGTTCGATCGGTTGCACAGCGTCGAGGAGTACGACGGCACGGGCATCGGGCTCGCGCTCTGCCAGCGGATCGCCGAGCGCCACGACGGGACGATTCGCGTCGATTCGGAACCCGGCGAGGGATCGACGTTCTCGGTACACCTGCCGACGCGAACCGAGCGGGAGGACGACGATGAGTGAATCTCGACACAATCAACCGGAACCGGCGCAGATACTGCTCGTCGAGGACAACCCCGGCGACGTCCGCCTGACCGAGGAGGCGTTCAAACAGGGCCGGATCGAGAACGACCTCCACGTCGTCTCCGACGGAACCGAAGCGCTCGAGTTTCTCAAACAGCGCGGCGAGTTCGTCGACGCACCGCGGCCGGATCTCATACTGTTGGACCTCAACCTGCCGCGAACCGACGGTGAAGAGGTCCTCGAGGAGCTCAAGAACGACCCGGAACTGCGCTCGATCCCGGTGATCGTCCTGACGAGTTCGCGGGCCAACGAGGACATCGCGCGCTCGTACGAACTGCACGCGAACGCCTACCTGACGAAGCCGGTCGATCCGGACGAGTTCATCGAGACCGTCCGCGCGTTCGAGAAGTTCTGGTTCTCCGTCGTGCGGCTGCCCCCGGAGGTCGAATCATGAGCGAAAGCGACGGGTTCACGTCCGCGAACGCGGACGACGAGGCCGAAACCGACACCGACACCGACGGCCCCGGCGACGCGACGACTGCCGAACGAGACGCGAACTCGGCCGACGCCGACGAAACGCTTCGCATCCTCCTGATCGAGGACAACCCCGGCGACGCGCGCCTGATCGAGGAGATGCTCAAGGACACCGAGGAGCTCGCCCAGCGGGTCAGCCCCGACGAGGCGGCGGGCCGAACGCCCGAGATCACCCGCGAGACGCGCCTCGAGGACGGCCTCGAGACGCTCGAGTCCGAGCCGACCGACGTGGTGTTGCTCGACCTGAACCTGCCCGACAGCGCCGGCCTCGAGACGCTCGAGGCGGTCCACGAGGAGAGCGAGACGACGCCGATCGTCGTCCTGACCGGCGTTAGCGACCAGCAGGTCGGCGTCGAGGCGATCCAGCGGGGTGCGCAGGACTTCCTCGTCAAGGACGAGGTGACGAGCGAACTGCTCGTCCGGACGATCCACCACGCGATCGAACGGGCCCGCCAGGAGTCCGAACGCCGGCGCCAGCGCGAGCAACTCGAGGCGCTGAACCGGCTCAACCGGATCGGCCACGACATCACCCACGCGGTGATCACGACCGAGACGCGGGCCGAACTCGAGCAGCGCGTCTGCGATCGGCTCGTCGAGTCCGACGCCTACCGGTTCGCCTGGATCGGCGGCGTCAACCCGGGCAGCGACGAGATCGTCCCGAAGGCGGCCGCCGGCGTCGAAGACGGGTACCTCGAAACGGTCGAGATCAGCGTCAACGAAGACGATCCGTCCGGCAAGGGGCCGGCGGGGAGGGCGATCCGCACCGGCGAGGTCAAGATCACGGACGACATTCAGACGGACGCCGAGTTCGAGCCGTGGCGCGAAGCGGCGAGAGAGCGGGGGTACCGCTCGTCCGCCGCGATCCCGGTCGTCCACGAGGATCTCGTCTACGGCGTCCTGAACGTCTACGCCGAATCGCCGCGGGCGTTTACGGCGCCGGAACAGGAGATTCTCTCGCGGATCGGCGACATCATCGCCCACGCGATCACGGCGATCGAGCGGCGCGACGCCCTGGTCAGCGACGCCGTCGTCGAACTCGAGTTCCGGGTCGAGGAGATGGCCGAGGAACTCGTCGCGCTCTCGGCGACCGAGTCCTGTACGATCGAGATCGAACAGCTCGTCCAGGGCGACGAGACGCTGC
Source organism: Halopiger xanaduensis SH-6 (assembly GCF_000217715.1). Lineage (GTDB taxonomy): Archaea > Halobacteriota > Halobacteria > Halobacteriales > Natrialbaceae > Halopiger > Halopiger xanaduensis. Next base: position 2,923,431 of record NC_015666.1, on the reverse strand, counting down.
TGGTCTACGGTTCCGCGACCGGCGTCTCCCAGGACGAGTTCGAGGAGAGCGTCGTCGAAACGGAGGGAATCGACGAACTGCGGATCCTCGCGGCCAGGCGCGACGAGTTCGAGTTCGAACTCGTGGCGCCGACCGCCATCTCGCTGTTCGAGACGATCGCGACCCACGGCGGCCGCGTCGAGTCGGCGACGATCACCGACGGCGAGTTCCGCTTCGTCGTCGAACTCCCGCGCGGCCGCGACACGCGCCAGATGATCGAACTCATCAAGGACGAGCGGCCCGACGTCACCTACCTCGCCCAGCGCACCACCGAACGCAGCGAACCCAGCGGCGCGAGTTCCGCCTCGGTCCTCGAGGAGGATCTGACCGAAAAGCAGCGGGCGGCCCTCGAGACGGCCTACTTCGCGGGTTACTTCGACTGGCCCCGCGAGAGTACGGGCGAGGAGATCGCGGACCGGCTGGGGATCGCACCGGCGACCTTCAACCAGCACCTCCGGACCGCGGAGCGGAAGTTCTTCGATTCGGTGCTCGGCGAGTAAGGCGGGTTTCAGCCGTCGTTCTCGGACTTTTAGAGACCCACGCCCTCCGCGAGCAACTCGTGCGAGCGAACGACGTCCTCGTGGTCGGCGATCGTATTCTGCACGACCACGCTATCGACGCCGACCCGGTCGGTTAGCTGCTCGAGCAGCGCCGAAAGCGTCTCGGGGTTGCCCGAAATTGAGCGCGACCACTCGCCGTCCGGGAGCGGGTTCGGGGTCGGCTCCGGCACCCCGCCGAGTTCGTCGATCGCCGCTTCGACGGTCGGCGGCGAGCCGACTTCGCCGCGTCGCATCCGCTTGTAGGCCGCTTCGGCGGTCGCTCGCAGCCGAGCCGCCTCCTCGTCGGTCTCGGCGCAGGCGACGTTGATCGCGAGCATGCCCTCGGGGTCGTCCGGCCCAGCCCCGACGTCCGAGGACTCGAAGTGCTCGCGGTACGTCTCGAAGGCGCGCTCGGCGAGATTCGGTCTGATGAACGCGGCGAAACAGTACCGAAGCCCCAGTTTGCCAGCGATTTCGGCGCTCGAGGGGCTCGAGCCGAGGACCCACACCTCGGGGACGTCGTCGGCCGAGCGGGGGAGCGAGATGTCGGCGTAGGGGTGGTCTTCGGGGAAGCCGTCGTAGAGGTGGCTCACCGTCGCCTCGATCTTCTCGGCGTGGTCTTCGTCCGGATTCTGCTTGTGGCGATCGGTCCCCAGCGCCTGGTCGACCGCGGGGATGCCGGTGGCGCGACCGAGGCCGAGGTCGACCCGGCCCGGCGCCATCGCGTCGAGCGACGCGAACGTCTCGGCGACCTTGAACGGCTGGTAGTGGTTGAGCAGAACCGTCCCGGAGCCGATCCGGATCTCGTCGGTTTCGGCCGCGAGGTGGGCGATCAGCGTCTCTGGCGTCGTGCTCGCGATGTGGTCGGCCATGCCGTGGTGTTCGGCGACCCAGAAGCGCTCGTAGCCGAATTCCTCGGCGCTCCGGGCGAGATCGACCGTGTTCGCGTAGGCGTCAGTCGCGCTCCCGTCCTGCGGAATGGGTGCGAGATCGACGATAGAGAGGTCCATACCGTCCGTTCGGGATTCCGACCTGAATAATCCGTTCGTCGCGGCGTCGGTTGCCGTTGCTCGAGGCTGCTCGAGACGTATGAATAAAAGAAGTTCAGGCGCCGCGCGGTTCGGCTGCGGGCGGCGTCGATTCGTCGACGCGGCGGGCCGAGATCGCGACGATACCCATCGAGAGGCCGGTCATGAACAGACTGACGCCGACGAGGAGGCCGATCGCCCACGAGGCGGTGGCCGGGAAGCCGGCCCAGAGGAGGGCGGCGAGGACCAGCGAGACGACGCCGCTGGCGACGATCGAGGTGCGACCCGGCTGGCCGGCCATGCGCAGTCCCATCCACGTCTCGGCGATGCCGTCGGCCAGCAGGTAGCCGACCAGCACGAGCGTGAGGGTCACGAGACCGATGGCCGGGTTCACGAAGGCGACGAGGCCGGCGATGATCGCCACGACGGCGAGAGCGGCCTGCCAGGTCCTGCCGCGCCATCCGCGGGCGGTAACGGCGTGCGCGCCGTGGACGACGCCGCTCAGCACGAGGAGGGCGCCGAAGCCGATCGTCAGCGAGAGGCCGGTCGCGAGCGGAAACGCCATCGCGAGGAGACCGAGAAGGCCGACGACGGCACCCGCTATCGCGAGCGTGCGCCAGCCGTGTGCGAGGGAGTAGCCGTACGATTCGCCGTCAGTTGTAATCGAGTTCACTTGACTCACCAATAGTAGAGACGCCACCTGAGGAGATAAAACGAGTATACGGTTTGACAGTAGATCTCAGTTTCGGACCGGTCAGCGGGTGGGAGAGACCGTCTCGAGGGCGATATCTGTGTTTTCCCACATCGATCAGTTTCCGCACCCCGAATAGAGATAAACCAAATAGCGGTATATCAAATCGGCGGATCGGCGCAGAACATCGACTCGGCTGCACCCGCCGTTCGCGGAGCAGATTTAGGTCGTGCGAAAAATTATAAGAATATTGAAAAGTTATAAGGGGGTACGGAACCAAGCTGTAATCGTCATGAACACGCAGAAGACCGTCCAACAGGAGGCCGGCACCGTCGAGGAGAACGCGCTGCGACTCGAGCCCGAGAAGGCCGAGCAGATTATCGAGGCGCTGAACCGTGACCTCGCGGACGCGTACGTCCTCTACCACCAGCTCCACAAGCACCACTGGAACGTCGAAGGCGCCGAGTTCCTCGACGTCCACGTCTTCCTCCAGGAAGTCTACGAAGACGTCGAGGAAGCCGCCGACGACGTCGCCGAGCGCCTGCAGGCGCTGGGCGGCGTTCCGCACGCCAGCATGACGACGCTGGCCGAAAAGGCGACCGTCGAGCCCGAAGACGAGGACGTCTACGACATCCGCACCTCGCTCGCGAACGACCTCGAGATGATAGGCGACATCATCGAGAGCTACCGCGAGCACATCGAACTCGCCGAAGGGCTGGGCGACCACGCGACCGCCCAGATGCTCCGCGAACAGCTCGAGACCATCGAGGAGCACACCCACCACATCGAGCACTACCTCGAGGACGACACGCTCGTGCTCGAATCGGCGACCAACTAACGGTTCTCGCGTCGGTACCCGCTTTTCTGCCGTTTTAGACCGGGTCGGACAGTAGTAACCGGAGAGTCCGCCGGCTGTCGAATAGGAACAACGCCGCTACCGCGAGATGCCGACCGTTGTATCGCTCGCGATCCAGCCATCGGTGTTGTCCGTTTCGATGAAGATCGTCTGCCCCGGACGGCTCTCACAGACCGAGATGTCGGGAACGGTCCGTTCATCGGCTGGACCGTCCCGATCGCGAGTGTCGTCCGTGTCGTGTGGCCGGGTAGCGTTCGTTATTGCGCCTGTTTAGGTCGGCCTAAAACAAAAGGGTGTGGATCGTCACCGCGGATCGCGAGACGATCTGTGGAATCGGACGCACACGGTTAGTGTCAGGACCGCTCGAGGGACGACTGAACCGTTTCGCCGTCGATCGACTCGGCAGCATCCCTCTCGAGCAGCGTCTCGGCGACCCGTTCGGTGACGAGAGGACTGACGCTGCCGGCGAGTTCCAGCGCCTCCGCCTCGGGATCCTCGAGGTCGAGCACCTCGCGGAAGAACTGCGACAGGACGACGTACGTCTCGTAGAGTTCCGCGGCCGTCTCGCGGCCCTCGGCGGTGAGCGTTGCGCCCTCGTACGGTTCGTACTCGAGGAGGCCGCGCGTCTCGAGTCGCTGGAGCATCTCGGTCGTGGCCGCGGGGGAGCGGTCGAGTTCGTCGGCGACGCGGCCCGGCGACACCGGTTCGCCCGCGTTTCGGGACGCGCGATAGACGACGAGCAAGTACTGCGGTTCGCTCGTCATGTGCCCTCGCGGCGGTGCTCGGTACTGGTTCGGGGGTGTTGCCGCGGGAATCGGCCTCGCGAACGGGAACGCGTCCGAGCGCGACGCGCTCGTCGGTCCGCGCGGCGTCGGTGGTGGGACCGGCGCCCGACGCCGCGACCGCTGTCCGTCACAGGAGCGCATTCCATACGTTTTAGGCAACCCTAAACGACCAAAGTAGTTTCGGATCTTAGGCCAGCCTAAACCGATGGCGGGCAAAGACGAAGCGTCTCGTCGATCCGATGTTCGAGATGACGGGCAACGAAACGACGAGGGCGCTCGAGCGAGAACGAACGGGCGTGACTGGAACCGAGGATTCGACCGACGGGGACACAGACGCGAGCCGGCAAGAAGGACAGGGACGGCGCGAGTGCGATGTCTGCGGGGCGGACGTACCCGCGGCGAGCTACCACGAGCACCTGCTCAAGGAGTGTCCGGGCCAGTGACTGAACCGGTGTTCGAAAACGCTACTTCTCCTCGACGTGACGAACTTCGGCCGCGACGCCCCGCGTGCTCTCGGCCATCTCGCGGCCGAACATCTCGGCGCGGCCGATGGCGAAGGCCTTCGGCCCCTCGACGACGACCTCGTCGCCGACGCGGATGTCCTCGTCGGCGTCGACGACGCCCGGCGCGAGCACGCTGCCGTGCGGGACGAAGCCGTCGATCTCGACGCGCTTGACCGGCGCGTCGCTCTCGAGCCAGCGGCGCGCCCCCTCGAGCGTAAAGGAGAGGGTGCCGTACTGGGGCACCATCGTCGCGAGTTGCGTGTCTTCGCTGTCGCGGACCTGAATCTTCGGGTAGCGGCTCGTCGTCTGAATGTTCTCGAAGAGGTCGTCGCCGGCGCCGTCGCCCAGCAGGTAGTCCGCGATGGCGCGGACGGTGTTGTGCTCGCGCTCGCGCTTGGAGTACTTGAGTTCGCCCGAGAGCGCCTCGGAGAGGTTCGCGAGCGACTCGTCGTCGGTCGGGTGTTCCGCGACGGTGTAGGTGATATCGAGCTCGAGTTCATCCTCGACGCGCTCGACGATGTCGCGGTAGCCCTCGTCGGGGACGTGCGCGATGATTTCGGGGTACTCGTTGCGCTCGAGGTAGCGTCGCAGCACCTCGCTGACGAACTGTTTTTCGTCTTCGGACCAGCGACCCGTGACGACGGTGTCGTAGTGCTGGGCCGGGTAGGTCGTCTCGAGTTCCTGCGGGACGACGCCGATCGGTGACGTCATCGAGACCAGGTGGGCGCGCCACTGGATGACGTCGTGGAACTGGCGGTGGCTCTGGGACTCGCTGTAGGGTTTGGTCGCCGAGCAAGGGACCAGCACGAGCGGGTTGTCGAACCGGTTGCGGTACCGCGTCGTTACTCGGTCGGCGAACCGCTGGATTTCGACGCGTCGCAAGGTGTCCTCGGTGGCGGCGCTGATCTGGGCGTCCCGGAGAATCGGCGTGCGCTCCTCGAGGTAGCCCCATTGCTGGTCGAGTTCGCGCATGCCGGCGGTGAGCCACTGGTCGTGTCGGGCCTGGCCCTCGACGTAGTCGCGCAGGCGACCGTCGCGGATCCGCCGGCGAACGATCGCGAGTTCCGACTCGAGGGCGTTGCGATTGTGCTCGGCGCAGTCCTCGCGGGTGAACTCCTCGCGCGGTTTTTGACAGGCCGGACAGGAACAGGGCAGTTCGTCGAGATCCTCGAGGAAGTAGGCCTCGTCGGTGGTGAGGTAGCGGCCCTCCGTCCCCTTGACGACGGCCGCCGTCGCGTCGAAGAGGTCGACGCCGGCGTAGGCCAGCAGGGCGACGTTGCGCGGCGTCGTGACGCCCGAGAAGAGCAGCGCGGTGTCGGTCGGAATCTCCTCGCGGACGTTGACGACGGCCTCGACCAGCGCCGCACCGTGGCCCATCGCGGACTGGACGTCCGAGACGGCGTACGCGTCGGTGCCGTGGTCCTCGACGTGGTCGCTCGAGACGACGGCGACGCTGGGGTAGTCGACGTCCGGATAGTCGACGGCGAAGGATTCCTGCACTTCGTCGGCGGTGCCGCCGGGGAACGCGCGGTGCGGCAGGACGGTGAGTTTCGATTCGTCGCCCTCGGGCACCTCGCGGGCCCGGCTCCACAGGGAGCCCGCGTCCTCGAGCAGGTCGTCGACGAGCGCGGGGGTCGTGTGGGACTCGGCGAGTCGCAACTCGCCCACGCGCGCGGCCCCGTCGCGCTCGTGCACTTCGAAATACTCGGTCATACCCGAACTGGGTGGGGGAACGCGAAAGAGGCTGTCGGTCGCGGGTTGCCGGCGGCCCCGAGGTGACTACCCGCGATCCAGGAACCGCGCCGTCGCAGACGTGTGCCCGCGGTTGAACGAGAGGATCTCGATCTCGATCACGTCGCCCGCCGCGACGCTCGAGGGGACGTCCTCGACGAAGACGACGAACCCCTCGATCTTGCAGACGGCGTGGCGCTTCCCGGAGTGGTGCTCGGTGAACTCCTGGACGGCGACCGCCCGTTCGTCGCCGATCTCGACCGGCGGCTCGCGCTCCTGGGCCTCGCGGTGGCGCCGCTCGGATTTGCGCCGGTCGGCCCACCGGCCGCCGATGCGAAGGAGCAGCCACGTCGCGACGACCAGCGAAACGACCAGCGCGACGACGGCGGCCACGACACCGAGCATCATTCTCGTACGTGTCAGGGAGCGCCTCCACCTTGGACGTTCTGATCCTACGGAGCTGTGGTGACTGTCCGTTCGCGTCGGCGGCCGGCGAACCAAAAGCGCTTCTCGCTGGACGCAAAACGAGGCCTATGGGGTTCGAACTCGACGATATAGACAGGGGCATCCTGCACCGGTTGCAGGACGACGCGCGACACACGACGGCGGCGGACATCGCCGGCGAGGTCGGCGTAACCGCCAACACCGTCCGCAACCGGATTCGGCGCCTCGAGGAGGCGGGCGTGATCGCCGGCTACGTCCCGCTGATCGACTACGAGCGGACCGAGAAATCGATGCACATGGTCGTCCAGTGTACGGTACCGATCCACGAGCGCGGCGAGGCGGCCGCGACCGCCCTCGAGATCGACGGCGTCGTCGGGGTCCGCGAACTCATGACCGGCGATCGGAACCTGCGGATCGACCTCGTCGCGGCGGATACCGACGAGATCACGGCGATCGTCAGCCGGCTCCAGCGGGCCGGCATCGACGTCGGCGAGGAGGAACTCCTCAAAGCCGAGTACCGCCAGCCGTTCGATCACTTCGGGGCGGATACGGTCGAGGAGTAGGACAGCGCTCGAGAGTGTTGCTCGAGGCGAGACGATCGAAACGCCAAACGGGTTCGGATGGTATTACGAACCGTATTGCAGTATTGGTTCGGAAAGCGAAGCGAAAGGGAATAATTACGCTCTAAAGTGAGAACGCCCGCTACCCTTTTATGTACCCAAGCGGTTGGGTAGTATGTGAACCACTCATCTATCGGGTCGACTGACGGCGGGTTCGAGGAGTCCGTGAGCATCAGTGTCATCACGGCAGTCGCGGCGCGACGCGGCGTCGAACCGACGGAGCTGCCACCGTTGTACGAGTGGATCGATCCCGACGCCCTCGATTCGCTGTTCGAACCGACTCGAACGGGCGGTCCGCGGGGCGGCCGGGTTTCGTTCGTCTACGACGGGCACGATATCGTCGTCGCGTTCGACGAGGGCCTCGAGATCACGGTCGACGGGACGAAAACCGAGATCAGCGCAGCCGAACCGGCGGCGCCGGCCCTCGAGTCGGATGAGTTCCGGTTCGGCGTCTAACGCCGTACCCACCCCGCCACCCGCCGTCAGTTCCGCCGACGCCGGTTCGGCTCTGCGGACGCGATCGCTTCTCTTTCGTTTTTCAACTCGAGCGTGAGCGGCTGCGCCGCCGACGTTACGCGCCCGTGAGATCGAGCAGGTCGACCGAATCGGGGACGCGCTCGAGGACGTCGGCCGGCCAGCCGCGGTGAGCGAGCGCGAGGTCGGCGTCGGGGTTCGCCGCGGCGAGTTTGGCGACGCCGTCGGCGGCGGCGGCCTGCGCCGCGCGATCGGTTCGGACCGGCACCTCGGCGGTGAGCGGGTAGCTCTTCGAGAGCGCCCGCGGGAACGGCCCGAAGGGCGGTTCGACCCGCCAGGAGTCGTCGTACCGGTCGCCTCGCGGCGCGTCGCCCTCCGTCAGGAGCAGCGAGTCCGGCACCGAGAGCCGCTCGAGACGTTCGTGGTGGCGCAGCACCTCGGGGCGGCGCGCGCTCTCGTGGGAGACGTGGAAGAACGCGCCCTTCGAGACGGGATCGGACCGCTCGAGTTGCGCGGCGTGGTCGAGCAGCGTCCGGTAGCCGTCCAGCATCGTCGGGTGGGCGCGGGCGCGCTGTTCGACCAGTTCGAGGAGGTTGCCGGCGCGGATGGCCTGTTTGACGCGGCGAATCTCCTCGAAGGTGACGTGGAGGTTGTGCGCGGCCAGTTCCTCCTCGCGGGCGCGGTCGGGCAGCGCGCGGAGGTCGTCGGGCGAGTGCTCGGTGCAGACGGGACAGGAGCAGGGCAGGTACTCGAGGTCCTCGAGTTGCCGGGTGCCCCGGACGGTGAGGTAGCGGTCGTCGCGGGCGTACAGCGCGTAGGCCGCGGAATCGAACAGGTCGCAGCCCATCGCGACGCCGAGCGCGAACATCATGGGGTGGCCGGCGCCGAAGAGGTGGACCGGCGCGTCGGCGCCCAGGCCGCGCTTGGCGGCGGCGACGACGTCGACCATGTCGTCGTACCGGTAGTCGTTCATCAGCGGGACGACCGCGCCGACGGGGAAGACGTCGAGGCTGGTCCCGTCGGCGTGGCGGCCCGCCTCCTCGCGGAGGTCCGGATACGTCGATCCCTGGACGGGCGCGGTGACGAGCATGTCGCCGGTGTCGACGGTCTCGGCGACCTCGAGGCGCTCTTTCGTCGTCGCGAGTTCGTCTTCGGCGCGCTCGCGGTCGACGTCCGGCGGCGTCGGAATGTCGACCGGCGTCCCGATGTCCGAGCCGATCCGGTGCTGGAACTCGAGAATCTCCTCGGTCGTGACGTCGATCTCGCCGTACTCCGAGAGCTGGAAGGAGCCGGAGTCGGTCATGATCGCACCGGGGAAATCGAGCACCTCGTGGAGGCCGTCCTCGAGGGCCCGCTCGCGGACGTCGTCGGTCCCGTGGATGATGTAGGAGTTCGTGATGAGGATCTCGGCGCCGAACTCCTCGGCCATGCGGCGTGGACTGATCGTGTCCAGGTTAGGGTTGATCACCGGCAACAGGGCCGGCGTCTCGACGGTGACGTCGGCGCGGGGAACGGTGAGTTCCCCGATCCGCCCGCCGGCGTCGGTGTCCCGGATCTCGAAGCACTCGCGCATCGGCCGTCCGTTGGCGGGGCCGACGTAAGTCAGTGCAGGTTTCGACCGACCGTCCGTTCGCCGTCCGTTTGTTGTCAGTTCGCGATAATCGGGCCGCTGAACGAGCGGTAAATATCCCGTTTTCCGGCGGTTTCACCCCTCGAGCGGCAATCGCAGGCACAATCCGGATTTGCTAGGCAACCGGAACGGATGTCGGGATCGATGACCGTAATCGATCCCGATACGGTGAAAACCCGATTAGCGACCGTTGCAGAATTCAAACTGGGTGTTTCTTCGCGTCAAGCCCGTAACAGTCGCCTCGTTTTAGCCGTCCGCCGGCGGTAGCACCGGGTGCATGGTTTCACGATCACAGCAACTCGGTGTGGTTTTCATGGCACTACTGGTCGCCATCTCGGGGGGTCCCGCCCTCGCAGGTGCGACAACAACAGCCGACGACGCCGAGGCGGGAGACGTGAGCGCAACGCTCGAAAACGTACAGGTCGAAACCCTCGAGCTCGATAACGTGACGGTCGAGAACGCGACGATCGAGGAGCTGAACGTCGAGGAGTTCGACGCCGACACGTCCGAACTCGAGGACGAACTCGACGCGGGTGGCGAGAACGAGACGACGGACACCGACGCCGCTAACGAAACTGACAACGAGACCGCTTCCGCCGGCGAGGAAGTGACGATCTCGGACATCCAGTTCGAGCAACTCGAACTCGAGAACGTCTCGATCGAGGAGCTCGAGCAAGACGGCGATAACGCGACCGACGCGGCCGACGACAACGAGACTGACGTCGCCGTCGACGAAGACGACAACGAAACTGAAGTCTCCGTCGATGAGGATGACAACGGGACTGACGTCACCATCGACGAGGAAGACAACGAAACCGCCGCGACCGACAACGAAAGCGGTCAGCAGAGTCTGATCGAGGAAGACACGAGCGAACTCACCGTCCAGCAGCTCACCATCGAGACGATGGACGTCGAGCAGCTTTCGATCGACGAGATCACCGTCGAGGACGGCTCCGACCAGATGGCGGACAACGAGACCGACGATAACGAGACGGACATCGCTATCGACGAGGACGACAACGAAACTGACGTCGCCATCGACGAAGACGACAACGAGACTGACGTCACCGTCGACGAGGAAGACAACGAAACCGACACGACCAACGCGACCAGCAGCGAGCAGGAGCTCGAGGAGCTGACCGTCGAGCAGTTCGACGTCGACGAAATCACCGTCGACTCGATGACGGTCCAGCAGGTCGAGGAAGGAACCGCGACTGACGACGGTCTCGACAATGAGACGGACGACAACGAGACGGACATCGCTATCGATGATGACGACAACGAGACTGACGTCACCATCGACGATGAGGACAACGAGTCCGATACGATGACCAACGAGACCGCGTCCGACGGCGAGACTGAGACCGTCTCGCAGGCGTCCGCGTCCACGATCGAGATCGGCAACGCGACCACCGACACGCTGACGCTCGGCGACGCCGCCGACCTCGAGAACATCGAACAGACCGACAGCGACACTGCGATGAACGACACCGAGACGAACGATACCGACACGGATGTCGAGGTGGATGTCGACGACAACGACACCGAGATGACTAACGACACTGAGCTCGGTGACGACAACGACACCGAGTCAGCAGCCATCCTGCACTGATCGGCACCCGCCCACACGGCGCAACGCACGCGACCGGTCGTTCGGACGACCGGTCATCTGGCCACTTTTTTCGAGACGCACTGTCGCCGTCAGTAACACATTGTTTTCTGATAGGTTCTATAAGGCGGTAGCGGTCGCAGGCAGAACGCTGAGGGCGCTCGAACGAACGTTCAAACTCGCCGTTCGAGACACTCATCGAAACGGAAACGAGGAACGGACGATTAGGGCGTTTCGGGCGGATTCTAACTCCGTGTTTCTGCGAGATAACGCCGTAACAGTCGCCTCGTTTTAGCCGGGATACGCCGGTAGGAGCGTAGTGCATGGTTGCACGATCGCACAAAATCGGAGTGGTATTTGCGGCGCTGATGGTTGCCCTTTCATTTTCGGGGGGATCCGCCCTCGCAGGTGCGACGACAGGGACAGCCGCGACCGCGAACGACGACGCCGAGACGGATGACGTGAGCGCAACGCTCGAAAACGTACAGGTCGACGTTCTCGAACTGGAGAACGTGACGGTCGAGAACGCGACGATCGAGGAGTTAAACGTCGAGCAACTCAACGCCGACGCGGAGCAACTCCAGCAGGAACTCAACGCGAGCGACAACGAGACTGCGGGTGCAAACGAAACGAACGCCACCGCCAACGAAACGAACGCGACCGGAGAGAGCGTGACGCTCTCCGGCATCGAGATCGAACAGCTCGCGTTCGAGAACGTCTCGTTCGAAGAGCTCGAGTTCGACGGCGGCGAAAACGCGACGGGCGAGAACGCCACCGAGGACAACGAAACGGCTGACAACGAGACCGAGACCGGCATGACCGCCGGCGACACGAACGAAAGCAGCGGGCAGGATCTGATCGAGGAAGACACGAGCGAACTCGCGGTTCAGGAGCTCACCATCGAGACGATGGACGTCCAGGAGATGTCCGTCGAAACCCTCGAGGTTGAGGAGGGTGGCGGCATCCTCGGCCAGATCGGCGACTTCATCGGCGGCATCTTCGGCGGCGGCGGAGACGGCGGCGGTGACACGAACGAGAGCGCCAACGAGTCGAACGCGACCGCCGGCAACGAATCCGCACAGGAGATCGACGAACTCACGATCGAGCAGTTCGACGTCGACGAGGTCGTGATCGACCAGATGTCGATCCAGAGCCTGCAGGAAGGTGAGCCGGCTGCCAACGAGACAGCCAACGAGACCGGCATGGAAGCCGAGAACGAGACGGCCAACGAGACCGAGATGGACACCGAGATCGGCTCCACGAGCGCCGAAACCGTCTCGCAGGCCTCCTCGTCACACGTCGGCATCGAAACCCTCGAGGCCCAGAACATGACCATCGAGGACCCGGGCGATCTCGAGGACGTGACGGCGAGCAACGAGACGAGCGGAAACGCCACGGAGGAGAACGCGACCGGCGAGAACGAAACCGGAAACGAGTCGGTCAACGAAAGTGAAGAAGTCGGCGGCGTGGACACCGCGAGCGACGATGAAGGGGCCGGACAGTAATCGATCGCTCGAGTAGGCGCACCGGCGAGTCGGCGGCCGCTATCCGGTCGTCGCGAGTATTCGGTCGCTTTTTTGCAGTCCGCCGCGAGACGGTGTTGGTAGCGTTGTGGCTATCGTCGATAGTTCCACTGTAGCCGGCGGTGGAATCGGTTATGGACAACTGCGTCCAACTGCAGCGGCGATCGTTGCTGCCGATGGCCGGCTGCGATCGTATCTCTCGACCAAAAGAGCGGCTGGCACCGAGCAGAACCCGGACGGAGACTACGCTGACGCCTCGAGCAGCTGGTAGTACGACAGCGCGAGCACCGTGCGCCCGTCGCGGATCTCGCCGTCGCGGACGGCTGCGAGCAGGTCGTCGAACGCCAGCGGGGTCACCCTGATGCTCTCGTTGTGATCGAGCTGCTGGTCCGCGGTCGGCCGACAACCGCGGGCGACGAAGAAGTGGACCACCGAGTCGGCGATGCCGTTGGCCGGCTCGACGGTCACCAGCGGCTCCAGTTCCTCGGCTTCGTGACCGGTTTCCTCGCGAAGTTCGCGCCGGGCGGCCGCCTCGAGGTCGTCGTCTTCGGGTTCGGTGCCGCCGACGGGGAGGCTGCGGTTGACGCGGTCCACGGCCTGACGCCACTCCTCGATGCAGACGACGTCGCCGTCGGGCGTGAACGGGAGCACGGAGACGCTTTCGGACTCGGAGACGTAATCGAAGTCGGTTTCGGCGCCGTCGGGCAGGCGAACGGACTCGTTAACGACGTCGAACCCCGGACAGGAGTAGACGACGTCTCGATCGAGGGTGTCCCAGGCGAGCGGATCCGATGGCATACCGAGCCGTAGGGACGGCGGGATGAAAAACGACCCGTCACGGAACGGACTTATGGACCGGAATCCGTCCCGGTTAGCGGAGCATATTCGCCCTACGTACTGCGTTCTCGGTCGCGGCAGGGACGTACCAGCTCTATAACAAAGCCACAGATCGGTGAACGTTAGGACTCAGAGGGTGATCCATGGATCAACTAACTGGATTCCAGCGTGACTTGCTGTACGTCATCGCAGGGAAAGACCGTCCGTCAGGACAAGAGATTCTCGACGACATCAACCGCTACATCGATCAGCCGGTAACCCACGGCCGGCTGTATCCGAACCTCGATACACTTGTCGAGAAGGAACTCGTCGAGAAAGGACAACTCGATCGACGGACGAACTACTACGCGCTGACCCCGAAGGGCCGGCGCGTACTCGAGCAGCGCCAGGAGTGGGTCGACCAGTACGTCGACGTCTAACTCCTGGTTTTCGGCGCTATTCTGACCGGTTCCGGTGCAACGACCGATGCGGAGGCGGTGGCGTACCGATGGTCGTCAGTTCTCAGGTTACAGCAGCAGCGCTTCTCGAGTGCGATGGACAGTTGCCCGTCGTCGATCGAGAGCGCGACGAGTTATCTCGTCGGTTGCGAGCGTCGGGCGTCTCGAGTCGAGTTGCCGACCGATTCGTGTCGTGGGGTCCGTCGTCGTAGCGGTGGCCGCCGTAGGTCCGCAATCGGTGGCGGCGGCAGTAGCAGTAGTGGGGCGCCGGTAGTACGATGGCCGAGCAGGGGCAGCAGTGCAGACTCGCTGCTGCACTCGTCACCGGGCGGGCTCGAGTACGATACCAAAGCGAACCCTCACCGATGCGATGAGGCCTCTTTCGTAGGGAGAGTGAACCAGCAGAAAACACGCCCTACAACCGACCGCGACGACTGTATGTCGCGGTTTATGCGCGGAAAACAGCGCAGAACGCCCCAGTAGAGTGACGCGACCCGCTACCGGAAGAAAGCGCAGTCGGCGTGGCGGCGCAGCGTCAGCGCCGGGCGGCGGACAGCACCGTTCAGTAGTCGCTGTCGGCGTCGCTCTCGTTGGCCGCCGACTCGTTGTCGGTGATCGATTCGTCGTCGGCGTCCGACTCGTTGCCGACGTCCGAATCGTCGTCGAGCGCTGATTCGGATTCGTTGGCCGAACCGTCCTCGGCGTCGTCCATCGGCTCTTCGTCTATTTCCTCGGCGGCGTCGTTGTCGTCGCCGTCGTCGACATCGTCGGCGTCGGTCGCGTCCATCGTCCCGTCAGGGAGGACGATCGTATCGAACGAGCGGTCGTCTTCGTCGGCCGTGTCGTCGCTGCTGCCGAGGTCCGAATCGGTATCGGTCTCGTTGCCGTCGTCCGTTTCGTTGCCGATACCGGCGGTCTCATTGCCGATATCGTTGTCAGTCTCGTTGGCGTCGACACCGGCTTCCTCGTCGGATGCGTCGCCGCCGAGGTCGTCGGCCGACTCGAGGTAGCCGATCGCGTAGATCGTGTAGCCCTGCCCCCGGTCGACCTCGACGTCGACGGAGGCGACGGGTTCGGGTTCCTCGGTGCCGATCACGTCAGAATCGTCATCGTCGTCCGCATCGCCGGCCTCGTCGTCGCTGGCGTTGAGACCGGACTCACCGTCGCTGGCGTTGAGGCTGGACTCGTCGTCGCCTTCGGCTTCCATGCCACCGATGACGGAGCCGTCCACGTCGGCGGCGTCGTAGATATCGAGCGTCACGTCGCCGGCGGAGACGCCGACGTACCCCGACGGCTCGGTGTACGCGACGTCCTCGAAGAGCACCTGGCCGGAGTCGACGGCGACGGCGACGTTCGGGGCGTCCGGCGAGGCGTGGACCAGTCGGACCTGGCCGGCGTCCTCGCCCTTGATCGCGTCGTCGACCTCTTCTTCGGGTCGGTCGACGAGCAGGAGGACGTCGAACGTGCCCGCCTCGCCGAGCGGGTCCTCGCTAGCGTCGGACTCCTCCTCAGCCTCGAGGACGGTCTCACCGTCCGTGGCGTTGGAGCCGCCGTCCGTTTCGTTGGCGGCCGACTCGTTGCCGTACTCGTCGTCTTCAGCCTCGAGGGCGGTGCTATTGTCGTCGCTATCGGACGCGAGGGCGTCACCCTCGTCGGAGCCGAGGCCGTCCGCCTCGTCCTCGGCCTCGAGTTCGCCGATCGCGGCGGCCGTGTAGTAGCCCGAGCCGACGTTGATCTGCTGTTCGTAGACGACGGCTTCTTCGTCGCCCGCGGCCGTTATCGTTAGCGTGTACGTCCCCGGGACGATCTCGAGATACGGCGAGACGTCGTCGTACGCGACCTCCGTGAGAATTTGCTGGTCGTTAACGTAGACGTCTACCTCGGGTGCGTCGGGCGAGAAATGGGCGACGCGGATCGCGCCCGTCTCCTCGTCCTCGTCGGGCTGTGCGGATTCGTCTCGCTCGTCGTCCTCGTGCTGGTTGACCGCGAGGACCGAGTTCGAGAGGGCCGATCCTGCGCCGACTACGCCGATCGTCTTGATTGTCGAGCGTCGTGAGAGTGTCATACGGCAGTCGGAACCGGGGGTCTCGAGACGAAAAACGGGCCAGTCAGTTACCCGGATTGTCGGCTCGTTTATTCAGCCCCGATCTGCGTAGCGGTCTCGTAACGGACCGAAACGCCAACCTACGCACGAATATGGGGGCGTGTGGCGTACCGGACCCAACCGTCGGAATCGACGGGCGGTCCGTGCCACCCCGGGGTGACGGTACGGACACACTAGCGTGTTACATCGGTGTCACTCATCGGCCGGAAACGGTCGGGGGCAGACGAGAGCAGCGGCACTCGAGAGCGGGGCGTAGCTGAGCATGTATTTGATAGCACGACGTAACCGAGAACAGCCACGCGGCGGCTCAGCCCCGCATCTCCGCGTCGACGGCGGTCCGGACGACGCGAGCGAGGCCGAGCGTGGCGACGAACGTTCCCGCAAGTACGAGGAGCACGAACAGCACGACGCCGAGTCCGACCGCACCGAGATTCGAGTAGGCGAACAGGGGCGCGGTGATCGTCCGGGCCAGCGCGATGACGAGCAGTCCCGCTGCGATGCGGATCGACGCGCGCCAGTAGGCGCCGTATTCGTCCGGCGAGAGTTCCATGCGCCGTCGTGCGAACGCCGCCGTGAAAAACGCTCGCGTCTCGACTACTCGTCCGGACGGTCGACGCTCCGAACGCCGGCCGCGATATCGCCGGCGACCCGCGCCGTCGTTTGGCGGTCGATCCGCCGCGTCTCGAACACGTCGTGGGCACTCTCGGCTGCCTGCTCGTCGATCTCGAACTCGAGGTCGGGATCCGAGTAGTCGACGCCGGTCAGCACGAGCGGCTCCGGCGGCGCGGGCGGGATTCCCTCGTGGCCGGGCAGCGGCTCCGGGGCCAGCGCTCGATCGACGGCCTCGAGCGACGCGTCGCCGGTGCCGACACGACGGGCGAGCGAGACGAGTCGCCGAACCAGTTCGCGAGCGAAGCCGCCCGCCGTCACGGTGAGGACGAGGTAGTCGCCGTCGCGAGTCGCCTCGAGCGTCGGCGCCCGCTCCGTATTGTGCTCGTCCGGCGTGAGGTTGTGGAAGTCGTGCGGGCCGGAGAGGGCGTCGCAGGCCGCGACGAAGCGCTCGTCGTCGACGCTCGAGGGCGGGGCGTGGAGGTGGTAGGTGTACTCGCGGCGGCTCGCGTGGTGCGTTGCGTGGAAGCCGTCGGGCGCGTCCGCACTCGCCCACGCGCGGACGTCTGCGGGGAGTTCCGCGTTCAGCGCCCGCGGCTCGAGCCAGTCGGGTGCCTCGAAAGCGATCGTCTGGGCGAGCGCCGAGACGCCCCGATCGGTTCGGCCCGCGGCGGCGTAGCCGTCGGGTTTGTCGGCGTCTTGGTCGAGGACCTCGAGCGAGCGCAGCGCGTCGAAGACGGCGTCCTCGACGGTCGGGACGTCGGGCTGGCGCTGGAAGCCGTAGTAGTCGGTGCCGTCGTAAGCGAGCCGGAACGCGCGCATCGAGGCCATCGGTGGATACCTCGAGTCACGGATGGTGACGTGTTAGGGGCGTCGAACTCGCGTGCTCGGTGGGACGAGGGGAAGGGACTATTCTCGGGTCGTCTCGCGATCGTCGTCCGTAATATCGGCGATCCAGCTGAGCGCAGCCATCGCCTGCGGGAACCCCGCCGTCGGAATCGAAAGCACGGCGACCTGTTTGAGCGTCTCGGGCGAGATATCCTCCTCGAGGGCGCGCCGGACGTGGGAGTGAACGGCGCCCTCGGACTGGACGGCGACGGCCATCCCGAGTTTGACGAGGCGCTTCGTCTCGTCGTCGATCGGTCCCGCTTCGGCGGCGGCCTCGCCGAGGTCGGCGTAGGCGTCCCAGACGTCCGGGTACGCTTCGGCGAGGTCGCCGGCGGTCGCGGGCAGTTCCTCCGCTGGATTCTCGAGGTCGTCTGCCATGGCGGTCGCGACGACACCGCGGGCGGGGTTAATGCTTGGTGGGCCCCAGGTGCGTTGCGTCTCCGTTGACGGGACGACCCATCCGCTCGAGGCGGCCGAGCGAATCGAGGGGCCGGAGTACGCGAAGCCGGTGACGATCGGCGACGGCAGCGTTGTCGCGTCGGGAGCGGTCGTGACCGAGGACGTACCGGACGGGGTCGTCGTTCAGGGGAATCCCGCGACCGTAGTAAAGGAGATAGACGAGAACTGAGAGGCCGAGATTTCGAACGTGCCGTCACCTCCCGCCCGACAGTTTATCGGCGCGGCTCTCCGACGATTTCCACATGACGACGCGCCCGGTGGTGATCGACACGGACCCCGGCTGCGACGACGCCGTCGCGCTCCTGCTGGCCCTCGAGAATCCCGCCCTCGAGGTCGTCGGGCTGACGACCGTCCACGGGAACGCGCCAGTCGCCGACACGACGAGAAACGCCCGCGCGATCCTCGAGTCGGTCGACCGGACCGGCGTCCCGATCGCAGCGGGCGCGGACCGGCCGCTGAACGTCCTGCTCGAGACGGCCGAGGAGATCCACGGCGAGGGCGGCATTCGGGGCGAGTTGCCGGAGCCGACGCCGGCGACCCAGCCCGCCGACGTCCACGCTGCGCGGTTCATCGTCGAGCAGGCGCGGGCGCACGACGGCGACCTCGCGCTGGCGGCGATCGGGCCCCTGACGAACGTGGCGCTGGCCCACGCACTCGAGCCCGAGCTGCCCGACCTGCTCGACGAACTGATCGTCATGGGCGGAGCGGCGTTCGCGCAGGGCAACGCCACGCCGCTGGCGGAGGCGAACTTCCACTCGGACCCGCACGCCGCCCGGCGGGTCGTCCGGGACTGCGAGCCGACGCTGGTCGGGCTCGACGTGACGACGCAGGCTACCGTCCCGCCGGCGCGCCTCGAGTCGCTTTCCGAGGACGAGGGCCGCGATCGGGACGATGCCCTCGCGCACTCGATCCGCGAGTGGCTCACCTACTACGACGCGGCGCGACTCGAGCGGTACGGCATCGAGTCGGCGGCGCTCCACGACGCGCTCGCGGTTGCAGGGCTGGTGGACGGCAACGTGCTGGAGACCGAATCCTACCCGCTCGAGGTCGGTACGGACGGAGACCTCGCCAGGGGCGCGCTGGTCGCCGACAGGAATGGCGTCACGGGCGACGAACCGAACGGGGACGTGGCGCTCGAGGCCGACTACGAGCGGTTTCGAGAACTAGTCGCCGGATCGCTCGATCGGTTCCTGACCGTCGCCGAAGCCGAGGACTCGAGGTAGATCGGTCGGTCGAAATTTCGGTCGAATCGCCCCTAATCGACGACGTAGGACTGGTGCTCCCCGCGAGTCTGCACGTCGACGAAGTGGTGCCGCGTTCCGTTCCCGACGTGGCCGACGAACGCACCGCCGTCGTCGTACACGTCGTCGGCGCTGCGAACGTCGTGATCGGCGAGTCGGTCCGTTACGTCCGCCGGAACCGTCTCGCCGTCGCCGACGTCGACGATCACGAGACGGTCGGTGAAACTCTTCGCGAGGAACGCGTCAGCGATACCCTCGTGTTCGCGCACCTCGGCCACCAACCGCTCGAGTTCGGCCTCCCAGTCGCTCATCGAGCGTGAGTTTGAGGTCGCCCGGAAAAGAGGTGCCCGCGAACATCTTCGTCGTCTTCGCCGGCGAGCGGAAGGGCCAGCCGTCGACGAACCGCTGCCGAACGACGGGGTGAGACCCCGCCCGCTCAGTGTCGCCCGTCTTCCGCCCACGGGTGCGCGTCGTCCACCTCTTCGGGCAGCACGGGCTCGTCGAGCAGCGGATCGCCCGTCGACGCCATCCAGTCGCCCAACTCGGTCCGGAGTCGGTCGTGAACGTCCGCGATCTCTGAGTCGTCCGGGACGTCCTCCGCGAGCAGATTTTCACGCTCCAGCGGATCGTCCTCGAGGTCGTACAGTTCCTCGTGGGATCGCTGCTCGTCGTAGAACTCGTCGCGGACCTCGCGTCCGGCGTCGCTGCGGTAGATATCGTTGGTCAGGTAGACGTCCGGGAGGTTCCAGAAGTTCCGGATGTACTTCCAGCGGTCGGTTCGGATCGCTCGGACCGGGTTGTAGCGGTCGTGCCAGGTCATGCCGGCGAAGATGCGATCGCGGGGCTCGTACGT
Organism: Halopiger xanaduensis SH-6; assembly: GCF_000217715.1. Classification (GTDB taxonomy): domain Archaea; phylum Halobacteriota; class Halobacteria; order Halobacteriales; family Natrialbaceae; genus Halopiger; species Halopiger xanaduensis. The sequence goes on along the minus strand of NC_015666.1, from coordinate 2,903,531 downwards.
CCCGTCCTCGCGCAGGAGCGAGGCGAAGCTCTCGCCGGCGATCTCCTTCTCGGGCGCCGGTGCGTCCGCAATCTCGAGCAGCGTCGCGAAGACGTCGACGTTGCTCACGAGGGCGTCTTCGACCCGCTCGCCGTCGAACCCGGCCGGGTAGCGAACCGCGAACGCGGCCTCGATCCCGGGATCGAAACAGGTCCCCTTCGCCCTGGGCATCGCGAGTCCGTGTTCGGTCGTGAAGACGACGAGCGTCTCGTCGGTTAGCCCCGCGTCCTCGAGCGCGTCGAGGACGGTCCCGACGCCGTCGTCGAGCGCTTCGACCATCCCCTGGATTTCGGCGATATCGGACCGGATTCCGGGATCGTCCGGCAGGAACTCGAGCGGGTCGACATCGTCGGGGCTGGGCGTCTCGTAGCGGTCGTCCGCGAAGCCGAACCCGTCGGTCTCCTCCATGCGGTGGACCTCGAAGAAGCCGACGGAGGCGAAGAACGGCTCGCCGAGGCCGCCGGCCGCGAGCGCGTCGGCGAAGTCGGCCGCAACCTCTCGAGCGCGGGCCGACTCGTGGACGGACGGGGGTCCGTCGGCGGTCAGGGAATTCTCCGAGTGGATCCGGTCGTAACCCAACCGATCGGGGTACTCGGTAATGTGCTGGAGCCCGAAGAGGTGCGTCTCGTACCCCGCCGCGCCGAGCAGTTCGGGAAGCAGTTGCTCGTCCTCGTCGATCTCCCAGCCGGCGTGTGCGAGCCCCAGCATTCCGTTCTGGTGAGGGTGGCGCCCTGTCATCAGACTCGAGCGGCTCGGCGAACACTGCGGCGCGGTCACGAAGTGGCGGTCGAAGCGGACGCCGTCGGCCGCGAACGCGTCGATCCGCGGCGTGTCGACGGCCGCGCCGTAACAGCCCAGATACGTCCCGAGATCGTGGCAGTGAACGAGGACGATGTTGGGTCGTGGCTGGGACTGGGCCATGTGGAATTGGATCTAACCGTATCCGCAGTAACCGCCTTTCCCCGGCATATTCGGGGCGGGTGGCCTTCCCCGCGAGCGCCCAATGTGTATCAGGTATGGACGACTCTAACGGAAGTGAATCGACGTCACATTCGAACGTACGAAACGTCGTTCTCGTCGTTCTCGATACGGCCCGGGCGAAAAGTATCGACAAGCGGACGACTCCGAGCCTGTCGCGACTCGCGGCGGAGGGAACGGCCTTCGACAACGCCTTCGCGGCCGCGCCGTGGACGCTGCCCTCCCACGCCTCGATGTTCACCGGAACCTACCCGTCCGAGCACGGGACCCACGGCGACCACCTCTTTCTCGAGGACGACCTCCGGACGCTCCCCGAAGCGTTCGCCGAGAACGGCGTGCAGACGGTCGGCGTCTCGAACAACACCTGGATCACCGAGGAGTTCGGCTTCGACCGCGGCTTCGACGAACTCCGCAAGGGCTGGCAGTACGTCCAGTCCGACGCCGACATGGGCGCCGTCGTCCGCGGCGAGGACCTCCGGGAGAAACTCGTCGCGACGCGGGAGCGCCTGTTCGACGGCAACCCGGTCGTCAACGCCGCTAACATCCTCTACAGCGAAGTCGTCCAGCCCGCTGGCGACGACGGCTCCGATCGCTCGACGACCTGGATCCGCAACTGGCTCGCAGAGCGGGGAGACGATCCGTTCTTTCTGTTCTGTAACTTCATCGAACCCCACGTCGAGTACGACCCGCCCCGCGAGTACGCCGCCGAGTTCCTCCCCGACGGCGCCAGCTACGAGGAAGCGGCCTCGATCAGACAGGATCCCCGGGCCTACGACTGCGAGGACTACGATATTTCGGGCCGGGAGTTCGCCATGCTGCGCGGGTTCTACCGGGCCGAGCTCGCCTACGTCGACGACCAGATCGCCGCGCTCCGGTCGACCCTCGAGGAAGCCGGCGAGTGGGAGGACACGCTGTTCGTGGTCTGTGGCGACCACGGCGAACACGTCGGCGAGCACGGCTTCTTCGGCCACCAGTACAACCTCTACGACACGCTGATCAACGTCCCGCTGGTGCTCCACGGCGGCCCGTTCACCGACGGCGGGACGCGCCGCGAATTGGTCCAGTTGATCGACCTGCCGGACACGCTGCTCGAGACGGCCGGCATCGACGATCCGAAACTGCGCGAGCAGAGTGCCGGCCGGTCGCTCCACCCCGAGTCCGACGCCGAGCGTCGCGAGGTCGTCTTCGCGGAGTACGCCGCCCCGCAGCCCTCGATCGAGCGCCTCGAGGCCCGCTTCGGGGAGATTCCGGACCGGGTCCGCGAGTACGACCGCCGACTGCGCGCCGTGCGGACCCGCGAGTACAAGTACGTCCGCGGGGACGACGGCTTCGAGCGCCTGCACCACCTCGAGACGGATCCGCGGGAGCGGACCGACGTTTCGGACGCCCAGCCCGACGTCGTCGAGCGGATGCGCGACCACCTCGAGCGCCGGTTCGAGCCGCTCACGGAATCGGATACGGACGAGGCGGGGACCGACGACGTCGAAATTCGGGACGGGACGAAGGACCGGTTGGCCGATCTGGGTTACCTCTGAGGGTTCGACGCGCTCGAGCGAGTGCAAAATCGGACACCAGTATCAAGGGTACAGTCGTGCAGGCGGGGACGTTTCCGACTCCCCTTGCAATCCGGTCGCGTGTCCACCGTTACCACGACCGCACCGACGTTTCCGACCCAGCGGACGTACGACCGATCGACCGGCGAGTTGACGATCGCCGTCGACGCCTTCCCGGCGTCGATCGACGACGCGACCGTCGCGGTCGGCTCGAGTCGGCTCCGGATCCGCATCGAGCACGACGGCCGCGTCTACGATCGGACGGAGACGCCGCCCCGGAGCGACCGCGCGTTTACGACCGACGGCAAGGCCGTCTACAACAACGGCGTTCTCACCGTCACGGTCGCGACGACGCGGCGCTCGCGGTAGCGCTGGAGGCCGGGTAGCGAGCCCTAAGGGACGGACTCCCTCGAGAGGACGTGGATCGCGCTCGCCTGCAGCACGCTTTTGGCCGCGAATCCGAAGAATGCGTGCACGCAGTAGCGCCGCGACGCTTCCACTCGCTATGTCCGCGCACAAGGGCAATTCGGCGGTCGCCGACGACGGGTTCGTCCCCTTCTTTCGCCGCTACACGAAGACGTGGGTACACGCCGTCGCGACGGCCGGGCTCACGGCGTTCGGGACGCTGACGTTCGTCAACCGCTGGTTCGTCGTCCTCGCGCTCGCGTCGTACGTCGTGCCACCCGTCGCGCTCTACCTCTCGGGCGGGGTCGGCGCGACTCGAGACGAACGAACGCGCGCCGAACGGAAAGCCGACGATCGACACATCGGCAACCGACCGCCCGACGAACGGCGATCCGAACGGAACCAAGAGGAGCCGTCGCTCGAGGGGACCGATTCCGTCGATGAAAGCGATGTCCAGAGTCGACAAACCGGCGTTTCGAGCGCCGGCGAGACCGCGACTGCGTCCGTCGAATCCGAGAGCGAAGCGCCGCCGGCACCCGACGGACCCCCGTCGTCCGACGAAACGGCCGCTCGAGGCGACGACGGGAGCGAAGGTGGCGAAGAAGCCGACGAGCGCGACGGCGAGTGGCGAACCGTGGCCGTCCCCGCGACCGAAACGCTGTTCGACGCGGTCGTCACCGACGACGGCGCGTACGCGGTCGGCAGCGGCGGTCTCGTCGTCGCGGACCGCGGACAGGGGTGGACGACGGTCCTCGAGGCCGGCCCCGCCGCGCAGGGCAACGACCTGCGGGGCGTAGACGCCGCCGCCGACGGCGAAGCGGTCTGGATCGCCGGCGACAGCGGCGCGGTCGGCCGGATCGACGCCGAGACGGGCCGGCACACCGATCACACGGCACCCGCAGAGCTGACCGACAACCTGCTCGGACTCGCCGTCGGCGGACCGGCCGGCGACGAGACCGTGTTGCTGATCAACGGCTCCGGCGAAGTTCTCAGGGGCCAGTATGCGGGCGAAAACGGGACCGGTGGCGGCCCCCTCGAGTGGGCCGAGCCGATCGAACCCGGCAGCGGCTCCAGTTTGTCGGGGATCGCGCTCGCCGACGACGCGGTCGGCTACTGCTGCGACACCGACGACGGCGTCTTCGGAACCGACGACGGCGGTCGGTCGTTCGAACGGATCGGTCCCGCAGGCGCCGACGGGACGCTCGAGGACGTCGCGACGGGCGGCCCGAACGACTGCCTGGTGAGCGCGGACGACGGCGTCGTCCACCGCTACGGGTCGTCGGGGACGTGGACGCCCGAGCGGGTCGCGGACGTCGCGCTGCCGGGGATCGCACGCCGCGGGGATCGAACGGTAGCCTGCGGCGCGGACGGAACGATCCACGAGCGCACCGCCGAATCGGCGTCGTGGGAACGGATCGAAACCGACGCGGCCGCGGCGCTGCTGGGCGTTTCGATCGGCGCCGATCGCGCCGTCGCCGTCGGCGAGGACGGGACGGTGCTCGAGCGACGCTTTTGACCGCGAGCGGACGCTACTCGACCTCGATCGTCGATCGAGACGAGGTCCATGGGAGTCGTTCTCGGTCGCGGTGCAAAGTCGTTCGGCCGCCGAGACGCTGCCGACGCCGCTGGAAGGTTTATTGACGGGGGAATTGACCGTCCAACATGGCGATGTCACCGCGAACGAACGTGCTCCGACAAACCCTCGCAGACGACGAGGTCGCGCTGGGCGTCCTCGAGAACACCTACTCCCCGACGCTGGTGGAGTTCTACGGCGAACTCGGCCTCGATTTCGTCTGGATCGACCTCGAACACGCCGGGCCCAGTCCCTTCGACGGCGAGCGGCTCGAGGAGTTGCTCCGGGCCGCGGACGTCTCCGGGACGGAACTGCTCGTGCGGCTGCCCGAACCCGATCCGGGGATGATCCGGAAGGCGCTGGACGCGGGCGCTCGGAACGTGTTCGTCTCGCGGATCGAAACGGCTGAAGACGTCCGGCAGGCCGTCGAGGCCGCGCGGTTCACCTACGACGGCGAGCCGGGGAAGCGCGGGTTCGCCAACCCGCGCGCGAGCCGGTGGGGGACGACCGACGACTACGCCGCCACCGAGGACGAGGAAATCGTCGTCGGCGTGACGATCGAGAACCCGACGGCGGTCGAGAACCTCGAGGACATTCTGGCGGTCCCCGAACTCGGCTTCGTCTTCGCCGGCCCGCTCGATCTCGCAGTTTCGACGGGCCATCCCGGCGAGCCCAGCCACGAGGAGGTCGCGGAACACGTCGGCGAAATCGAGGAACGAGCGCTCGAGGCTGGCGTTCCCCTCGGCGGCCTCGGCTTCGGGATGGACGACGTCAACGAGAAGGCCGAGGCGGGCTACCAGATCCTGAACCTGGGGAGTACGACGGGCGCGCTGGGCGGCGTCGTCCGCTCGTGGTTCACCGAGTACGAGGGCGAGCGGTAGCGTAACGCGACGCCGCGACCGAGCCGCAGATCGACGCGGCCGGCGACCGAGCCGCCCGCTCGAGTCTCGAGCCCTCGAGCGCTCCCGTCACGCCTTTTCCGTTCGGAAACCCACACTCGGGTATGCTCCACGGCGAGGAGTTCTGGCTCGTGCGCTTCCTGTTCCAGCGGGGACTCGCCCTGCTGTACCTGCTGGCCTTCCTCGTGGCGGCCTTCCAGTTCCGGCCGCTGGCCGGCGAGGACGGCCTGCTCCCCCTCGAGCGGTACGTCGAGGGGGTCTCGTTCCGGGATCGGCCGAGCCTCTTTTACTACTATCCGAGCGACCGCGTCATCGGCGTCGCGGCCTGGACCGGCGTCGCGCTCGCTGCGCTGACGCTTTTCGCCGCGCCGTACTGGTCCGTCGTCCCCGACGCCTACGCGACGCCCGTCTCGATGGTGCTGTGGGCAGCGATGTGGGCGTTGTACCTCTCCTTCGTCAACGCCGGGCAGGTCTTCTACGGCTACGGCTGGGAATCGATGCTGCTCGAGACGGGCTTTCTGGCGATCTTTTTGGGCGCCGGCTCTGCGGCGCCGCCGGTGGTCGTGCTCGTCCTCGTCCAGTGGGTGCTGTTCCGCAACATGTTCGGCGCGGGACTGATCAAGCTCCGCGGGGACGAGTGCTGGCGCGACCTGAGCTGCATGGACCACCACTACGAGACTCAGCCGATTCCGAACCCGGCAAGCTGGTTCGCCCATCACCTCCCGGATCGGTTCCACCGCGTGGAGACGTTCGGCAACCACGCCGTCGAGCTACTGATCCCGTTCCTCTACTTCGCGCCCCAGCCCTGGTCCTCGCTCGCCGGCGCCGCGACGATCGGCTTCATGGGCTGGCTGATGCTCACCGGTAACTTCGCGTGGCTGAACGCGCTGACTATCGTCCTCGCGATCGCGACCTTCAGCGACGGCGCGCTCGAGGCGGCGTTCCCGTTCCCGCTTCCGATCGCCGCGCCCGAAGCGGCCCCGACGCCGACGTACCTGCAGGCGCTGTCGATCCTGCTGGCCGTCTTCGTCCTCGCGCTGAGCGTGCGGCCGGCCCGGAACATGCTCTCGCGAAGCCAGACGATGAACACGGCGTTCGACCCGCTGCACCTGGTCAACACCTACGGCGCGTTCGGCTCGATCACGCGCGACCGCTACGAGATCGTGATCGAGGGAACGACCGACGAAGAAATCACCGAGAACACGGAGTGGCACGAGTACCGGTTCAAGGGAAAGCCGACCGACCCCGAGCGGCGGCCGCCCCAGGTCGCGCCGTACCACCTGCGACTCGACTGGCAGCTCTGGTTCGCCGCGATGAGTCCGTCGCCGCGGCGCCACCCGTGGTTTCTGCGCTTACTCGAGAAGGTGCTCGAGGGCGACGACGCCGTGCGTGGGCTGCTCGCCGAGGACCCGTTCGCGGACGCGGGCGAGACGCCCGAGCACGTCCGCGCGATTCGCTACCGCTACCGGTACACGACGCCCGCGGAGCGAGCCGAGACGGGACGGTGGTGGCGCCGCGAGCGCGTCGGCACCTACGTCTCCCCCGTCTCGTCGTCCGAGGTGCGGCTTCGCCGGCGGCCGCTTCGGTGATCGACGGGGGAGTTCGCAGTTTGCGGCGGCTCGACCCGCCTCGATCCGCCTCAAGACGCGGAATCGTCATCGAATCTACGTGTAGGAGCGAGTTGACGCACCGCAGTCGAGTGCTATGGATGGTGATGGCTCGAGCGGCGTCGAGCGGCGGTAGCGTGCGGTCGGGCGGGATCGCAAAGCGGACCACTACGGGACGTAGCGATCGAGTATCAGTCGGGCGAAACCCGTCGGATGATCGTACAGGTGGCTTATCAGTCGACAACGCGCCCATTTCTTACGTCGCGATTGGGCGTATCGACGGTCGGATGAAACGACGACGCGTCGTACAACTGACAGCACTGGGCGGACTCACACTTCCGCTGGCCGGCTGCACCGAGGAAGCAGCCGACGCCGACGGGAACGAAACGGACAACGAGACCGATACCGACACCGAGGCGTCCGCGGACGGAGACGGTGACGACGAGGACGGAGAGGACGACGAAGACACGGATGGACCCGAGGATCAGGAGTTCTCCGGCAGCGGAAACGACGCTATCGAGGACGTCTCCATCGATGGCGGTCTCACCGTCATCGACGCGACGTACGAGCGCGATGATGAGGAGGGCGGTGATGACGAGAGCGGTGATGGCGAGAACGCGAACGAAGACGATAGCGAGGACGAGTTCGAGGTCCGGCTCATTCCCGAAGAACGCCTCGCTGAAGACGATCAAGACGGCGAAGACGGATCCAGTATCGACGACGAACAAAACGCGACGGACGACGGGGCTGAAAACGCGACAGACGACGAGGCAGAAACCGGTACTGACGACGACGGAGAGAACGCGGACGACGAGTCGGAAGACGAGCCGGAGACCGTCGTGTTCGTCAAATCGGAGTTCGTCGACTCGTCCGGCGAGTACGAGGGGCAGACAGCCCATCCCGTCGTCGAGGGGACGTACGTCCTCAGCGTCGTCGCCGACGGCGACTGGGAGGTGACGATCAGCCAGCCGCGCGACGAGAGCGGCGAGGAACCGCCGATCTCCGTCGACGGATCCGAAAACGAAGTCCACGGGCCGTTCGAGTTCGACGGCTCGTACCAGCCGTCCGGCGAGTACAGCGGCGAACGGATCATCGCCGACATCTACCCGATAACGGACGATCCCATCTTCGTGTTCCACGACGCCAGCATCGAGAACCCCTCCGAGTTCGAGTTCGAGGGCGTCGGCTACCTGTCGGTCAAATCCGACGACGAGTGGACGATCGAGATCGAGTAGCCCCACCCGCTCGACGATTTTTCTCGGTTTGGACGCTCGAGTGTATCCGACCGGAAGGTGGATCGATCGCGCCGTCGGTTCAGCGCTCGTCGTTCGATTCCGACTCGGATTCGGACTCCGACTCTCGCCTCGCCGGCGGCGTCTTCGAGACGAGACGGCCCCACAGATCGCGGTTGTCCGCGACCCAGCGGTAGCCGGTCTCGCGGAGGCGGCCGTAGTCCTCGAAGTTGCGGAGGAAGTCGACCACGTCGCGGACGCCGCCGCCTTCGACGCGAGCGAGCGTCTCCTCGATCGAGGCGCCGCAGGAGTAGACGCCCTCGTCGGTCATCAGGTGCGAACACGCCTCGTAGTGTTCGGGCAGTCGCTCGCGCAGTTCGGGCGTGAGGTCGCTGAAGCCGACGATGCGGACGTCGTTCGTCCGGTCGTCGAAGTATTCGGCCCACCACGTACAGAAGCCGCAGTCGTCGTCGTAGACGAGCGTTGCTTCGGCGTCGGATTCGGTCATGGGAGGATACACGGGCCGCGGACACAAACGCTTGACTTCGACTATCGAAACGGAGCCACGCGGCAGGCACCCGACCCGACCGCCGACTTACTTGAGCCGCCCTCGAGAAGGCAGTCGTATGGAGCGGTTCGTGCAGTTGATCGTCGTCGGCGGGCTCGCGCTCGTCGCCGGCCTCTGGCTCGCCGCGCTTTTCGCTCGCGGGTCGACCGTCTGGATTGCGGGAGTCGGTCTCGCGCTACTCGGCGCCGCGAGCGTCTTCGCCGGGATCGGCAGCGAACTCGAGTACGGGTACGGAGCGTTCGATTAAGGAGGTGGACCGGTGGCCTCAGCCGCCGGGCCGTCTGAACGTGTAACTCACGTCGTCGCCCTCGACCGTGAGCGAGCCCGATTCGTGGTCGACGACGAGGTCGACCGGCTCGTCCTGTTCGAAGTCGTGTAACGGCATGCCGGTGCTGACGCGTCCCGTCCGGGAAACGTCGACGTGTGCGGATCCGAATTCGACCCGGATACGCTCGCCGTCGGCGGTCACGTCGCCGGATTCGCCGAACCGACGCAGCTGCTCGCGGACGGCGTCCCAATCGTCGAGGTGTACGCGCGTTCCCATACGGACCGGGACGACGCGTGGAAACAAGAATCCCCGATGCTTGCCGATGCTCGACGGAGAGGGTTATCTCGGCCGACTGCCGACTCCCGACTAATCTGCCGCCGGAACATTATTGTGAGATGTGACGAATCGGGAGCCATGAGCAGCGCGGCCCGGTCGCTGTCGGAACCGCAGGTGCTGGCCCACACCAAGCGGCGGCTCTTTCCGGACGACGGCGCGGCACACTCCTACGTCGTCGCCGATACGCAGTTCTCGCAAAACGAGTGGCTTCCCGGCCAGCCCATCGAACCGGAGATCCGCGACCGGCTCGCCCCGTTCAACCATGTCGAGATCGGCGGCGGCTTCCCCGACCTCGTGGGCGTGCGCGACCTCGAGTCCGAACTGGTCGCCGTCGAGCGGGTCGGCGACGAGCCGCCGCTGATCGCCATCGAGGCGAAAGGCGAGACCAGCAGCGGCGTCGACACGGAACTCGGGATCGTGCAGGCCTACGACCGGCTCCACGAGGCCAACGCGGCCTACTTCGCCGCGCCGATCGACACGGTTTCGGAGACCGATCGCACCCTCGCGCGGGAACTGAACGTCGGCGTGCTGGGCGTCGACGCGACCGGCGAGGTCGAGGTGCTCGAGACCGCGCGGGTGGTCGGCAACCGGACGTCGACCGAGGCGACGGCGCTTCGCTTCCAGGCCGGGACGCAGGGTGTGGCCGACGCCTCGTTCGGATTAAATCATCCGAAGAACTACCTCGGCTATCCGCTGGCGCACTACGCCGACGGCGATACCGCGACGTTGCTGTCGGAGTACGAGGTCGTCGGCGCGGTGACGGACGCCAGACGCGGCGCCGCGTTCCTCGGGCTGATCGAGGACGGGCCGCGCGTGGAACTGACCTCCCTCGGGCAGGAGGTCGTCCGGTTTGCGAAGGCTCGCTGCGGCTCCGTCGAGTCGGCCCTCGCGGAGTTCGAGGAGTGGTTCCGCTCCCGAAAGCGGTTCGTCGACCTCGCGCCGCAGTGGGGACAGCTCGCTCGGCGCGTCGTGTTCGAGTATCCGGCCACGGAGCTGCTGGTGACGGAACTCCAGCACATGCACGAGGACGGGATTCCGGAGCCGTCGCTCGTGGACGTCGTCGAGTACCTCCACGAATTGCACCCGACCTTCACAGTCGAACTGTTCGTCCGCGGCGACGACGACGTCCGGAGCCGCGTGCTGACCGGAGACGGCGAGTTGCGGCGGGCGCCGCTCGAGGACGGATCGGTCTACCACTCGCCGACGGTGTTCCAACTGAAGGCAATGTTGTACCACACCGGGATTCTAACCGAGCGCGGGAAGGAGCCGAGTCGGCTCGAGCCGACGGAGGACGTGTGGGCGCTTCGGGAGCCGGTGTAGTCCGGTTCGGTCCAGCATCCGACGAGAGACGGGCGGCTACTCGAATCCGTGTCGTTCTCGATGCGCAGCGAGGAAGGCCGCATGCGGGCGTTTGTTCTCGTCGGTGGGAAGTTTCAGCGCCTCGTTCTCGAGAGCGGCGAACTCCTCGTACCCCTCGAGATTCGGTCGATCCGCGACCAACACGCGGTAGTCATCGGAAATCGCCAGCCAGCCGGCGTCGAACGCCCAGTGGTGGAGCCGACAGAGGGCGAGTCCGTTCCGAATGGTGTCGCGACCGTTCTCGCGCTTCGGATAGATGTGTGCGGCCTCGATATCGCGCGTGCCGTCCGGCGCCTTGCGCGCGGCGCCGCAGATCGCGCAGCGGTGCTCGTACGCGGATTTGACTTCCGATCGGAACGCGCTCGAGCGAACGCGTCGTTGAACGGTCGTATAGTCCTCGTCGGCGTCGGTCAACGCCGGTTCCTCGGTATCGTCGTCCGCTTCGTCGGTGACGGACGCCGCGAGCGTCTGGAACGCCGCCGGATGCTCGAGGTCGAGCCGTTCCATCGTGAACTCGTAGACCATGCGACCGTCTCGGGAGACGTACTCGGCGTCGACGACGTCGACCAAGCCCTCGTATCGGAGGTCGTCGCGGTCCGCCGGATGATAGAAGAAGTAGACGGGAACGGTCGATCGTTCAGCTTGCTCGACGAGCGCGTTGTTTGCGGCCGTGCGGCGCTGATCTCCCTTTTCCGGCAGCCCCTCGCCGATGTAGGTGAACCGCTCGTCCGCGAGGTCGTCGGCGTACGGCCCGTCCTCGCGAGCTTTGACGACGACGAACTCGAGGTCGCCGTTCTCGTCCGTTCGGGGGTTGATCCCCTTGATGTACGCGCCGAAGCTGGTATCGAGCACCGCCTCGAGTTCGGACTGGGTGTAGAACTCGCCGCGCTCGAGATCGGGAGCGTCGGACGTACGGCGGCGGGCCAGTTCTCGCCCGGGATCGGTGAGCGAGTTTACGCCGTCAGATCGCTCGACGTAGCCGAGACTCTGCAGCCAGCCGCGGTGTTGGGCGGGACCGGCGGCGTCGTTCCAGTCGACCTCGGCGTGCTCGGATTCAATTGCGTCGCCCAACTCGGCGTCCGTCTTCGGTCCGTCGAGCAGCGCCTCGAGTATCGTGTCGAACCCGCGAACGTGCTCGGCGAGGAGTTCGTAGAGCACCGCGGGATCCGTCTCCGAGAGCCACTCCATGCCGCGCTGCGTGAGACGGATGCGGCCGGATTCGATCTCGAGCAGGCCGATGCGCTCGAGAAACGCGAGTCGACGTCGGATCCCGTCGTCGCTTGTCGCCCGCGTGTTCGATCTGATCCAGTCGATCGCCGCCGCTTCGGACGGGGAGTCCGCGAGGACGTGTTTGCAGAACCGCTCGAGGACGTCGGTGTAGTTCCCCGCGCCGCCGAAGAATCGAACGGCGATCGTGAGTTTCTCGTCTCCCATCCGTCGCTGATACTCGTCCCGTGTGCGGGAGTTCGTATAAAATACGTGGTAACTAGCGGGACGAGACTGGTTCGACGGACGAAGGGGTCGAATCGCTGTGCAACAGCCCTGTACCGCCGCTCGCGAGTACACACCACCGTTTCAAGTGAATTGTGAGCTACACCACAAGTGCGCGTGAACGGTCCCCACCACTCCTTCATGTGAACGACCCACACCACCGATGCACGTGAAACTCGAGTCGAATCCGCGAGCGGTAACGCGGTCCGTTTGCGAGTCGCTCGGCCTCGAGACGGGGCACCCGAACTCGAGACAGGGAGAATTCGGCCCATCGATGCCGCCACGGAGACACCACCGTTGCAAGTGAAAATGGAAGATAGCGGGACGGTACGTTCCGTTCACTCGAAAAGGTGGTGTGTGAAGCGGGGGCGGCTCAGGCCACGCCGTTCATCCGGGCGATGTCGCGGATCGTCTCGATTTCGTCGTCGAGGTAGAGCACGTCCGCCATCGCGTCGACGGCGCTCGAGAAGGGGACATCGAGTTCGTAGCTGTAGTAGTTCCCCCGGGAGCCGCTGCGGTTCTCCTTCGCGGAGAGGATGCCGAGCATCCGGAGGTCCGAGAGGTGGTTGTGCACGGATCGCTGGGCGAGCGAGTCTGTTCCAGAGGACTCGCAGAGCGACTCGTACTCCTGGTAGAGCTCTCGCGTCCGGCAGGGCGTCGACTCCTTGGCAGCCTTGGAGACGACCGCCAGCAGGGCGAGTCGACCGTGGGTCGTCAGCTCCCGCATGCCCTCCTCGACGCGCTCCTGCTCGAGTTTCGAGCGGGCCTGATCAACGTGGTCCTCGCGGATCGTCGGGTCGTCGTTGTTCTCCGCGACTTCGCCGGCGAGTCGCAGCAGGTCCAGCGCCTGTCGGGCGCTCCCGCTGTCGCGGGCCGCGAGGGCGGCACAGAGGTTCAAGACGCCGGTCTCGCAGGCGTCCTCCGCGATGGCGACCTCGGCTCGGGACTCGAGGATGTTGGTCAGTTCGTCCGCCTCGTATGGTGGAAACTGCAGTTCGCGCTCGCAGAGGGTGTCCTGCACCCGCGGATCGAGCTGTTCGCGGAACTTGAAGTCGTTGCTGATCCCGATGAGGCCGACCTTCGTCGACTCGAGGTAGCCGTTCGAGCGGGCGCGGGGGAGTTCGTAGAGCAGTTCGTCCCGGTCGCCGATCGAGTCGATTTCGTCGAGGACGATGACGACCGTGCCGCCGAGCGCCTCGAGTTCGCTGTAGAGTTTCTTGAAGACGGTCTGCTGCGGATAGCCGGTGGTACTGATTTCGGCGCCGTCGGGGCGGAGGGTGTTGACGAGTTCGATCGCGACCTGGTAGGAGGAGTTCAGGGTCTTGCAGTTGACGCTGAGCACGGAGAGGTCGACGTCGTCGTACTCGGTGACGTCTTCCTGCAGGACGTCGAGGAGGTACTCGGTGACGGCGGTCTTGCCGACGCCAGTGTTGCCGTAGAGAAAGATGTTGTTCGGTTCCCACCCGTCGATGATCGGCTGGAGCGCGTCCATGTAGGCCTCGATCTCCTCGTCCCGTTCTTCGATCCGTTCGGGCTGGTACGACTCCCCCAGGGCGTCCTTGTTTCTGAAGATGTTCTGCTTCCGCTCGAACCGAGGCATACCCCTACCAAGAGAGATGTACTATTTAAAACCACTTTTTCATCTGATGCAAGTGAACTCAGACACACCACTGTTTCAAGTGAAACTAGTATTCTAGGTACTGCTAGAGAGAACAGTCCACGGTTTCATCTAAAGCGCTGACAATAATTGCGATCCGTCCGTATCCCGGATACACGGCGCCAAGTAGTCTGCTAAACCGAATTTGTTGGTTTCGTGTGATCGACGACCTGCCGACACTACCGCTCACCACCCCGTCCCCCTCCCCGCGCTTTCCAGTTTCACTTGCAACGGTGGTGTGTCTCTCTCCGAGGGCGTCGCGCTCGAGCGACGATCGGCTGCGAGAATCCCGGCGACGGATCGAAAAGCGAACTCGCACTCGAGGTACCTTACTCGCGCCGCGGAACCTCGTGGCGACCGAAGCCGTATCGGAGCCGGTTCGCCAGTCGGCGCGAGAATCGGCCGTCGTCGGCCCGCGAGCCGAACCGCTCGGCCAGCGCCGTGTAGATCAGCGGTAGCGGGACCTCCTGCTCGAGGGCCTCCTGAACGGTCCAGGTGCCGGTCGAGCCGCCCTCGACGCGGTCGGCGACGGTGCCGAGGTCGTTACCCTCCTCGCGGAACGCCTCCTCGCAGAGTTCGAGCAGCCACGAGCGGATGACCGCGCCGTTGTTCCAGACGGAGGCGACCGACTCGAGGTCGAGGTCGTACCGCCCCTCGTGCAGCAGTTCGAACCCTTCGCCGTAGGCCTGCATCAGCGCGTACTCGACGCCGTTGTGGATCATCTTGACGTAGTGGCCCGAGCCTGCGGGCCCCATGCGCTCGTGGCCGTCCGGTCCCGTCGCGACGGCGTCGAAGACGGGCGCGAGTTCCTCGTAGGCCCACTCGGGGCCGCCGACCATCAGCGAGAAGCCCAGTTCCGCGCCCGCGGGGCCGCCCGAGGTGCCGCAATCGAGGTAGGCCGCGGGACAGGACTCGGCGCGGCGCACGGAATCCTCGAAGTAGGAGTTGCCGCCGTCGACGACCACATCGTCGGCATCGAGGTGGGGCTCGAGTTCCTCGAGCGTCGCGTCGACGGCCTCGCCGGCGGGGACCATCAGCCAGATGCGCTTGCCGTCGCCGAGGCGGTCGACCAGATCCTCCATCGACTCCGCGGGGTCGGCGCCCGCGTCGGCCGCCGTCGCGACGGCCTCCGCGTCGAGGTCGAAGGCGACGACGTCGTGGCCCGCCTCGAGCGTGCGGTCGACCACGATCTGTCCCATGCGTCCGAGTCCGATTACGCCCAGTTGCATGAGAGGAGTTCCGCGGGGGTGAGTGGTAGTGGTTGTGATTCCGCGTTCGCGACCTGCGGTCGGAAACTGGACGACCTACAAGAAGAACGGAGAAGAATTGACGACTACGAACGGAGCGCAAACGAACGCTCTCGAGCCGACCGTCGCCGAACGCGTGCGAGTAGACCGGTACTGAACGTGAACGCGAGCGGGTACCGAGCTATCGGCCTACTGAAGCGGCTCCTGCAGCCGGGCCCAGCCGATCGCGTCGAGGACGAGGATGCGATCGTCGTAGTGAACGTAGACGCCGTTGTACTCGTGGCCATTTCCGTCGTAGTACGGTAACGAGCCGCGAATCCTGTCGACGACGGACCAGGCGCCGTCCTGCTCGAGGGTCACGTGCTCCCACTCGTCGGCGGCGTCGTTGCGAACGGCGCGCTGGAGCGCGCGTCGCGCGCCGGGAATCTCGTCGAGCTGGCGGGACGACGCGTCGACGATGGTTGCGTCGTCGGGCACCTCGCTCGGCCCGACGATCCGCGCGCCGAGGTCGGCCTTCGACCGTGCGGCGCCCGTCTGTGATCGCTCGGATTGAAGCACGTAGCCGGCGACCGCGGCCGTCCCGACCGCGAGCAGCGACAGTGCGATTTCTTTGCCCCTGAACATCATGGGAGTACGTTACAGTAACCGACTAAGTATCTTTCGCAAGAATGTATGATAGCTGTTGAACAGATCGTGCGGAATCCACCGGGCGTTCAGTTCGCTGTCGGACGGTCGCTCGGACGACTGGCCGACGATAGCCGCACCCGTCGAACTGCTTCCCGGAGAGTTAGAGAGACGCAGCAACGCCCGACGTGATCACGCCTGCGACCACGAGGAGCGCGATTCCGACGACAGCTGCCACGCGGTAGAGTCCCAGGACGTTTGCTGCGGGTTCGCGCAGTTTCTTCCCGTTGAGTCCCGACTCGAGGCGCTTGCTGCCGACCTCGACGAGTCCGGTCAGGACCAGCCAGAGGCCGACCATCACGAGCACGAGCCGGCCGTTCGTCGTCCCGACGAGGCTCTCGAACGTGTACCCCCGGCCCGCGAGGTGGCCGCCGGAAAGCAGCAGAGCGAGCGAACTCACGCGCGAGATCGTCGTGAGTTTGCCCGAAATCGCCTCGAGCGGTCGCGTCGTGTTGAACTCGCCGTCGCGGGCGAGCGGCAGCACGACGAACGCGACGTAGAAGACGCTGCCGGCCCAGAGCGCGGCGAACACCAGGTGTGCCGTCCGTGCGAGAAACGTATCGATCATATCGGTGGCTCGAACAGCGATGGTATCAGCGTTCCGACTTGCGCCGACGGCGGCTCCGGCGACGCTCGAGGCGCTCGGGTGTCGGGTTCGTCGTTCCCGCGAGGAGCGATTCACTCGAGCCAGTTCCAGTCGGCGGTCCAGTCGACCAATCGGCGCCGAACCAGCGCGTACGCGAGGGAAACAACGATCCCGATGAGTAGCACGGCCGTCACCCAGCCGTCGTAGACGGCGAGCGCGGGGACCGCGAGGCCGATCGCGAGCGCGGCGTCCTCGGGGGCGCCGTCGTAGCGGACCCAGCGACGCGGGCGGATCCACCGCCCGCGGACGTGGTCGTACACCGCCCGCTCGGTGCGCCCGTTCCACGGATCCATCTCCGGCCCGCCGCCGATCGCGTCGCTGGCGGCGTGGAGCCACGCGGCGACGGCGAACGCCGCGAGGGCGACGATCGTGGTCGAGGGGGCGACGATCGCAAGCGCGGCGGTCGGGACGGCGACCGCGAGTCCGAGAAGCGGGAAGTGGAAGGTTCGCCGGTGCTCGAGGGGCAGGTCGAAATCGGGTGCGAGACCGCCGAGGACGGCGCCGGCGGCCAGCGGCGTCGCGAATCCGGGGACTGCGTAGGCGACCGGCGCGAGGAGAGCGAGCGCGGCGAAGACGTGGGTGGTCGCCATCATGCGATTCGTGGTACGATCGCGAACGGCAAAACCGTACGTGACGGGGAAATCCGGACGTATCGGATGGGAACTGACGGGCGACGAGTGACGGACGATGGGCGACGAATGACGTGCGACAGGCGATGGACGACGAATGACGAGTGACGTGCGATGGTCGACGAGTGACCTGCGGTGCGATGGACGACCGGCGTCCGAATCGAGCTACTCGAGGTTCTCGCCCTGGTAACTGCCGTCGTAGACGTCCTCGTGGTCGGCTTCGGCGAGGACGAGTTGGGCGATTCGCGCACCGCGCGCGATCTCGACGTCGTGGTGGACCTGCAACAGTCCCTCGCCGCGGCCCTCATAGCCGGCGTCCCAGACGGCGGTGTTGAGCATGCAGGAATTTCGCATCAGCGACGAACGCGGGTAGACGAAGCCGATGTGGCCCTCCGGAATCTCGATCCGCTCGCCGTAGCGGGCGACGTAGGCCCCCTTCGGGAGGTAGTACGTGTCGGGGTCTTTCTGCTCGAGTTCCTCGAGCGGGCGGGCGACGCGGTCGCCGATCTGCTTGCCGTCGCGGCCGATGCGACCCGGCTCTAACTGCTCGAAGACGATGTCGAGCGTGAGGTCGACGCCGTTGGGTTGGACTTGCTCGTCGGTCGTCGGCGAGACGTGCTCGGCGACGAACGCACCGGAACGGAACATGTCGGTAGTAGCAGCGAGGGTCTAGAAAAGCGTGTCCGTTCGCGTCGACCCCGTGAGCGGTCGACACGCAGGGTGCTGTCCGGAACCGGATCGGATGGCACCAGCGCGCATTACCGTCTTCCGGACGATATCGAAATCCACGGGAGTGATTCGATCGTCCCGAAGGCCGTCCCGGAACGGGTCAAATGACGGGACAATAGGACGAGGTTGATGGACGTACAGTTGTGCGGCAATACTTACTCGAAAACTGCCGCGACGGACGTGATTAACACGGTCGTTCCTCATGGAAACACGCTGGATTTATCACGCCGGAAAGCCGAGTTCCGGGTGCTATGGGACAGACTCTCACCGAAAAGGTTCTCGACGACCACCTCGTCGACGGCGAACTCGAGACCGGCGAGGAAATCGGGATCGAGATCGACCAGGTGCTCACCCAGGACACGACCGGCACGATGGTCTGGCTCCAGTTCGAAGCGATGGGACTGGACGAAGTCCAGACCGAAATCGCCGCTCAGTACTGCGACCACCAGACCTACCAGTTCGACTTCAAAAACACCGACGACCACCGCTTCCTGCGATCTGCGGCCGGCAAATACGGCGCGTACTTCTCTCGCCCCGGTAACGGTATCTGCCACAACGTCCACCGCGAGAACTTCGCGGCGCCCGGCAAGACGCTGCTGGGTTCGGACTCCCACACGCCGACCCCCGGCGGGCTCGGCCAGCTGGCGATCGGCGCCGGCGGGATCGACGTCACCGTCGCCATGGGCGGCGCACCGTACTACATCGAGATGCCCGAGATCGTCAACGTCCGCCTCGAGGGCGAACTCCCCGAGTGGGCCACCGCGAAGGACGTCATCCTCGAGCTGCTGCGCCGACTCAGCGTCAAGGGCGGCGTCGGCAAGATCCTCGAGTACACCGGCCCCGGTGTCGAGTCGCTCACCGCGCCCGAGCGCATGACCATCACCAACATGGGCACCGAGCTCGGCGCGACCTCGTCGATCTTCCCGACCGACGAGCAGACCAAAGACTACCTCGAGCGCCTCGACCGCGCCGACGACTTCGAGGAGATTCAGCCCGACGAGGACGCCGAGTACGACGACGAGATCGTCGTCGACCTCTCGGACCTCGAACCGCTGATCGCCCAGCCGTCGATGCCCGACAACGTCGTCCCCGTCAGCGAGGTCGCCGGCCAGGACGTCGACCAGGTCATCGTCGGCTCCTGTACCAACGGCGGCTACGAGGACATCCTCCCCGGCGCGAAGATGCTCGAGGGCCGCGAGGTCGACAAGAAGACCGACATGATCGTCGCCCCCGGCTCCAAGCAGGCCTCCGAGATGCTCGCCCGCCAGGGCTGGGTCGCGGAGATGATGGCCGCCGGCGTCAACTTCTCCGAAGCCACCTGCGGCGCCTGTATCGGCATCGGTCACGTGCCCGCCAGCGACTCCGTCTCGCTGCGGACGTTCAACCGTAACTTCGAGGGCCGCTCCGGCATCGAAGACGACAACGTCTACCTCTGTTCGCCGGAGGTCGCCACCGCGGCGGCCATCAAGGGCGAAATCGTCGACCCCCGAGACCTCGCCGACGAACTCGGCGACCTCGAGGCGCCCGGCGTCGAGCTTCCCGACGAGTACGACGGCTCGAAGACGGACCTCATCTCGCCGGACGAGGCCGTCGACGACGAACTCGTCAAGGGCCCGAACATCGGCGACGTCCCGCTGAAGGACCAGCTGGACGCGGACATCGAGGGCGAGGCCCTCCTGAAGATGGAGGACAACATCACGACCGACCACATCATTCCTGCGACGCAGGACATCCTGATGTACCGGTCGAACATCGAGAAGCTCTCGGAGTTCACCCTCAGCCGCGTCGACGACACCTTCGCCGAGCGCGCCAAGAACGCCGACGGCGGCTTCCTCGTCGCCGGCGAGAACTACGGCCAGGGCTCCTCGCGAGAGCACGCCGCGATGTGTCCGATGTACCTCGGTATCGAGGGCGTCCTCGCACAGAGCTTCGCGCGTATCCACCGCGCGAACCTCTTTAACTTCGGCATCGTGCCGCTGACGATCGACGAGGACACCTACGAGAACATCGACCAGGGCGACGAGATCGAGATCGTCGACGACGTCTACGAGGGCGTCACCTCCGGCCAGGAGGAGTTCACCGTCCGCGTCAACGGCGAGGACGAGTACACGGCGGTTCTCGACGCCTCCGAACGCGAGCGCGACATCCTCGCGGCCGGCGGCAAGCTCGCCTGGACGAAGGAACAGGCCGAGGAGAGCGGCAGCGGCGCCGCGCCCGCCGACGACTGATCGGGCCGCGCTGACCTGCTGACCCGCTGCTTTGCAGTTATTTTTTGCGTTCATCCCGTCTGCTACTCGAGTCGCTGGTAGATTTTTCGCGCCGCGTAGCCGATCGACCGTTCGCGGCGAAGGGGGAGAAGGCCCGGCCGCTCAGCTGACGACCGGCACAAAACGCACGGCGTATCGGACAGCTATTCAATCCGCCTGCGCAAGGTACCGTATGGAATCGACAGCGCGCGACTTTCTCGTCGACCTGCTCGAGACGCCTTCCCCGTCGGGGTACGAAACGCGCGGCCAGCGCGTCTGGCTCGAGTACGTCGACCAGTTCGCGGACGAGGTACGGACGGACGACTACGGCAACGCCATCGCCGTACACGAGGGCGAGGCCGACGCCCCCGAGATCGCCCTGACCGGCCACGCCGACGAGATCGGCTTTATCGTCCGGTCGATCGACGAGAACGGCTTCGTCAGGCCGGGGCCCATCGGCGGCAGCGACCCGTCGATCTCTCGAGGCCAGCACGTGACGATCCACGCTGCGGACGGACCCGTCGACGGGGTCGTCGGCCAGACGGCGATCCACCTCCGCGAGGACGACGACGAACCCGAGGTGTCGGACCTCTGGATCGACATCGGCGCCGAAAGCGAGGAGGAGGCAAGCGAGCGCCTCGAGATCGGCGACCCGATCACGTTCTCTTCGACGGTGTCGTGGCTCTCGGAGACGCGCCTCGCCGCCCGCGGCATCGACAACCGCGTCGGGACGTGGGCCGCCGCCGAGGGCTTTCGGGCGGCTGTCGAAGCCGGAGCCGAGGCGACCGTCTACGCCGTTTCGACCGTTCAGGAGGAAGTCGGCGTCAAGGGCGCGCAGATGGTCGGCTTCGACCTCCAGCCGGACGCCGCCGTCGTCGTCGACGTCGGCCACGCGGTCGACTACCCCTCCGCGCCGAGCGGGAAGACGAGTCAAATGGGCCTCGGCGAGGGCCCGGCGCTCGGCCGCGGCAGTTCGAACCACCCGGTCCTCTTCGACGCCCTCCGTTCGGTCGCCGACGATCGCGGGATCGACGTGCAGGTCGAAGCGCTCGGCCGCGGCACGGGGACGGACGCCGACGGCTTCTTCACCGCCGCGGGCGGGATCCCGTCGCAGGTCGTCAGCGTCCCCAACCGGTACATGCACACGCCCGTGGAACTGATCGACACCGACGACCTCGAGGGCGTGGCGGCGCTGCTCGGCGGCTTCGCGAGCAACGCCGCGGAGTTCGCGCCGTTCACCGTCGAGATCTGATCGCTCGCCGATGTCGAGCGGCGGGGACCGGACCGACGCGCAGCCGCTTCTCGCGAACCGGTACCGACATCGACATCCGCCCGGAGCCGATAGCTCGAGCGAATGCCGACTCGAGGACACGCGAACGCCGGCTATCGACGCTTGTTCGAGGCGGACGGGCTAACCTTCGGCGCCGGATTTCCGATCACGGGCGCGAACCGGTCGACGCCGGACGTCAACGGGGAAGTCCACCTCGCGAAACGCGCGGAGGAATTGGGCTTCGCCGGGCTCTGGGCGCGCGACGTGCCGACCTACTGGCCGCAGTTCGGCGACGCGGGACAGACGTTCGACACGTGGCCGTGGCTCTCCCACGTCGCCGCCCACACCGACGAGGTAGCACTGGGTACCTCGAGCGTCGTCCTGACGCTCCGCCATCCGATCCACGTCGCGAAATCGGCCGCGACGGTCGACCGGCTCTCGGACGGGCGGCTCGTCCTCGGGGTCGCCTCGGGCGACCGCGATCCCGAGTACCCGGCCTTCGACGTCGACCGCGAGGCGCGCGGCGAGGTGTTTCGTGAACGATTCGAAGCCGTCCGGACACTCTGGCGCGAGGAGTTCCCCGATCTCGAGGGCGAGTGGGGCTCGCTCGACGGGCAACTCGAGGTCGTTCCGAAGCCCACGACGGAGACCATACCGATGCTGCCGACCGGAAACGCCCGCCAGACCCGGGAGTGGATCGCCGAGCACGGCGACGGCTGGCTCTTCTACCACCTCCCCGAGCGGACGCTCGAGGGCTACCTCGAGGACTGGCGCGCCGACGCGGGCGACAAGCCCTACGCGATGGCCGTTCGCGCCGAGTTGGCCGACGATCCCGCGGCGCAACCCGAGCAGTTACACCTCGGCTATCGGGCCGGCGTCGAGTGGTTCCGCGACTACTTCCGGCGCCTCGAGGAGTACGGCGTCGACCACGTCATCGTCGGCCTCGAGAACGAGGACAGCGAGCGCGCGCTCGAGCGGTTCGCGGACGAGGTCGTCGAGCCGCTGTCGTAGGACCTATCGAGTGGAGAAGAGCGGTCGCTCGAACGCCGGAACGACGGTCATCCCATCCCTCACCTCACCCCCCGCTCTCTCCGGAAATCGAATCGGCCGACACGTCGACCGTTTCGACGCGTCTCGAGTCGGCCCCCTCGGCGTCGGCGTCCGGTTCGGGATCGATCTCGACGACGAAGGCGGACGAATCGTCGGCGTCGGATCTAGTTGCCGATCGATTGCCGTCGGCGGTACTGGAACCGGCGCTATCCGCCGTCGAACGCGTTCGGGACTTCGAACGGGAAGGTCCGCCACGATCGACATCGAGGGCGACGTCGTCCGCGGAAGCGACGGTCGGTTCAGTCTCGCGCTCCGGATCGGACTCCGCGTCGTTCCCGGCCGCCTGAAGACGAGCGCTAGCGCCGCCCGTTCGAGACCGACGATCGTCGAAAAGCGACAGCTTCAGCTTCGGCGGCGGGAACGACGTGATCTCGCGGAGGACGGAAGCCGTCCCGTCCCCGCAGTCGATCCACTCTACGACCAGCGATGGGTCGTCCTCGAGTCGACGGTTCCTGACGACGACCAGCCCCTCGGGTAAACCGCGGGCGGCGCAGCAGTCGATTACGGCCCACACGTCGGAGACGAGGGTGAGCGTTCGTTCGGCCTCGACGCTGGTCGCCGACCCCGCAGCGTCGATCTCGAGCGTCGTCGTGATCGAGTCGAGGTCGATCGCCGTCGAACGTTCCGACGGGAGCGACAGATCGATCGCGAGCGCGATTTCGTCGCCGGGCTCGAGGTCGGCGTCGGGGAGCCGCCGTCCGTGATCGCCTTCGATGCGACCCTCAGCGTTCAGGTCGACGAACCGCAGCCGATCGTCCCCGAGCGTAAGCGAGAGCGCGATCGGCTCGGTCAACTGATTGACGACCTCGAACGAGGCGGGCGGATAGCGGTCGTCGTTCGACGATTCCTCGAACAGAACGCCGCCCGTTTCGACGCCGTCGGTCGAGTCGTCGCGGTCGACCAGTCCGAGGTACGCGTCCGCGTCGCTGACGACCTCGACGTCGACGGGACGCTCGGCGCCGCCGCTCGAGAATCCGAGCGTGTCCACGGCGAGGAGGCCGCTCGAGCCGGCGAGCATCGCAAGCGCTGCGCGTCGCGTCCGTTTCATGACTGTCGCCGCTTCCGGCGTCGGTATCGATCCGCTATTTGACTGTCGCTCACCCGTTGTATCGGCATAGCCGTCGGCACGTCCGTTTTCGCCCGTCGGAATCCGCTCGTCTCACCGCTCGGTTCCGGCGTCGGTCGGATCCCGGTATTCGAACTCGAGATCCGACGACGGCGGCTCCTCGGCGATCCCCAGCCGGTTCCGACGCGCGTAGTACCGGTGTGCGAGCGCCGAGATGCCGAACGCGACGACGACGAAGACGCCCCACGAGGCGTGGGAGATCGCCGCGAACGGGCCGAGACTCAGAGAAACGGCTGCGAGCAGTAGGCCGGACAGCCCCGTCAGCCCCAGGTAGTAATCGCTCCACGGAATCTCGCGCCCGCGCACGATGTCCATGTAGATCTCGACGTCCTCGAGCGCCGGCGTCGGCGAGACGGTCCCCCGGTCCTGGTTGAAGTCGACGACGCCCGCCTCGTCCATCTTCGGCAGGTGCGACTGGTGCAAGGCGGTGTAGACGCGCTTGCGGTCGCTGCTGGTCACCTCGTGGAGCTCGAGGCCGTCCTCCCAGGCGGCGATCTGCTGGGAGAGGGTCCCGATGTCGAGCGTGTCCCCCTCGCGCATGAGCTCGTGCAGGATGTGACGCCGACGTCGGTTCGAGAGGATCTCGAAGAGTTCGTCCTCGGTGAGGATCGGTTCGGTGCCGGTCGCATCCGATTGGTTGCCTGCCCTGTCACCTGCATCCGTCCCCAGTTCCGTGTTCGATTTCGTGTCCACGTTCGCTTTCGATGAGTCAGTTCCCCCGGACGGTTTCGCGTGAGTCGCCCCCATTACGGATAGGCCGTATCACACCATGGAATAAAAGTATTGGCCTACCAATAAATAATTGCGTCTGATCAATCCGAAACTTATCGGAACTCCCGTTCGTTCGGAATTCTATCGAGTTGGTCAACGGGACAACTACCGGATCGGTGAGCCGTTCAACCGACGATATACCGGTTCAAACTACGTTGTCAGTACCCAGTTGACCCACGGTCAACTGTGAATAGGCGGGCGTCTCCAGTGCCGGCTCGAGGCGGTTGACCGCGAGTCAACTACAGCGGGACCACAGTCTACGGTCGGCTGAGAGTGGGTGACTCGAGTCAACGGATCGACCACTGCTGGATCAGTTCGGTCGGCAGCGGATTGACTGCCCACCATCGAATGCTGAAATCAACTCCACGAGCGCATTACAATATCCCTTGCTGGACACCGGTGCAATGTGATCCCCGCGACGGGGGTCAACGACGAGGTGGCGTACAACGCGACGTGTAGCCGCTCGCGGTAGACGACCACCAAACGCAGACAACAACGGAACATCCAACCATGCAACGGAGAAAATTCGTCATCGCACTGGTAGCACTGTCAATGGCAACCGCTGCAGCCGTCGGTACGGGCGCGTTCGATAGCGTCGAGGCCGACCGAACCGTGCAGGTTTCGACGGCTGGCGACGCCGACGCGTATCTCGGGATCACGGGCGACGGCGAGTACGTGACGGACGACTCGAGCGATAGCGAGCTCACGATCGACCTCGGCGGCCCGACGAACAGCAACGACGGCGAAGGGTTCAACGAGAACGCGGTGACCGAAGTCAGTGACGTCGTGACGATCACGAACCAGGGTACTGAGAACGTTACCGTTTCGATCAACGAGACCGACGTCCAGAGTGCCGTTGACTTCGAACTGAGCCACAGTGACGAGCTTGAGCCCGGTGATTCGGTCACCCTCGACGTGACGGTCGACGATCTCAACGACGACGTTGACGAAAACGCCAGCGAGACGCTCGTCATCGAGGCCAACTCCAACTGACGATGCACCGCCGGAAATTCGTCATCGGGGTCGGTTCCCTTGCCGCCGGTAGTGCGGCCGCAATCGGTACGGGCGCGTTTGACAGCGTCGAGGCCGAGCGGACCGTTACCGCCGAGCTGGCCGACGACGCCGATGCCTATCTGGCGCTCGAGTCAAGCAGTTCCCACTCGGAAGTTGATCCTAACGGTCGGCTGAAGATCTTCGACATCAACGGGATCACCAACGATGGCGGCGGCCACGGCGTTGGCGGCAACTCGGAGTACCACTTCGACGGCGTCTTCGAGGTCACCAATCAGGGCACCGACACGGTGCACTTCTACGTCGGTGGGCTCGGTACGTTCGTCAACGGGAACGACGAACTCGCAAACGTCTACGTGTACGAGGACGGCGCCCGCGACACGCCGCTGGACGGCGATGCGGGTGCCCTCCAGATCGATTCCGGGACGACGGAATCTATCGGGGTCTACGTCGAAACGGGCGATGTCGACGTAGAGCCCGACGGTTCCACCACCAACTCGTACAACGGGACTGCGACGGTCTACGCGGAGATCGACGATCCCACCAACTGAGGGACCGTTATTGGTCTCGGTATATTCGCTTCTTTTCAGTGTCGATCGCCTATTTAGAGGGGCAATCTCAGTCCTTGCGTCGACCGGATGGTTCTGATTCCACTCAAGATCAATATCGGTTTCAAGCAGGCGTGCTCTTCCCCGTCAGATCCTGGTCAATGATACTCAGAACGAACCCAACATGGGTCATTGACCGCAACCAGAACTAGTCAACAGCCGTATTACAATAACCGTAGCCCGGTACCGCCTAATCGGGTAGCGACGATGTCGAGCGATCCGACCCGACCACAACGGCCTCGAGCCCCCAGGGGGATGTCTCGAGGCGGGACCTGCGGAACGGCTGCACCCGCGTTCCGCGGGACGCTCCGATGCACCCGAATTCGGACACGCACCCGAACCCGAATCCGATTCCAATTCCGACTGCAGAGTCGACATCGAAGCTACCCCGTATCGCAACCCCGAACCCGATCACCACGGCGGCATCGGCGTCGGCGGTCGGCAGATCGCCGTGTCCGACGGGGGTGGGACGTGGCGAGCCCGCGCCGACGCCGACCGCACGCAGTTACAGTTCCGACCGGGGCCGTCCGATCGGCGCTCGCAGTTCACGGTGGGGAGAGACCGCACTGCCACCTGTTTCGATACCAGTACCAGTTACCGGCACGACTGCGCGCAGTCGCCGTCGGTGCAGAACACGCGAACCGACCGCGTAACCGACTGCGGACGACGCTTTCCAAGTAACGACGCTACTCGAGGACGAATTTACGTATGGCAACACCACAGACCGACGACGATTCCGGAAGCGACGACGAGGAGCCCGATCGAAATCGCGGACCGACGCTCGAGGCGACGTACGACCATATTTCGCTGTACGTCTACGAGGCGGGCACGAACGAACTCCTCGAGACGGTCTACGAGGCCGACACGCTGGCGATTCCGGCGGTCGGCGACCGACTTTCGTTTACCGAGGCGCACGCGGAGGGGAATCTCGAGAATCGGGCGGTCAGCTATCAGGAAGAACGCGAGCCGCCGACCTACGTCGTCGAGGAGCGGGAGGTCACCTACCTGCACGTCGACTACGACATCGACGGCGTCGACGAGGATCGGCAGCTCGTCTCCGAAGTCCGCGTCTGGGTGAGCGAGGCCGAGAGCAGCGAACGCGCCGAGTGATCGATTCGCGATCGACCGGCAGGACCGAACGACGATCGGGGCGAGGGGACCGACCACGAGAACGGGACTGATCGACGACGATGCGCACGCGAGTACCACCAAACGGGGGGCGACGAGTTCGATGACCAGCGCCGCGGCGAGTCGGTGGATCGTGCTCGTTTTGCTCACGATCGGAGTGGTGGGCACGGGCGTCGTCGCCACCGACGCAGGGCTTCTTTCGGCCGAGGACGACCCGGAAATGCGCGACCAGCTACACGGACACGACGACCTCGGAAACGAAACCGGCATCGTCGCCGAACCGCACGACGGACCGAACGGCGCCTACGCGTACCTCGACGGCGACGGCGAGCTCGTGATCGATCTCACGGTCGATAACGACGCCCTCGAGAAGGACGGCGTCTCCGCCGGGGCGGTGACCGGTATCGACGACGTGGTCACGCTCAGGAACGAGGGCAACGAGTCCGCGACGGTCTGGCTCGAGCACGACGCGGAAAGCGTCACCTTCCGAACCGACGGTGGCGACTCGATCGAAGGCGCGAACGAAGCCGCCGTCCTCGAGCCCGCGGAGTCGGTCCACGTCGGGTTCGTCGTCGACGCTCGCGATCTCGAGGCCGGGGAGGCCGTGATCGAGTCGCTCCGGTTCCACACGAGAGGTCTCGAGAACGACGACGGTGGCGACTCGTCCTCTGGCACCGATTCCAACGGCGGCGCGGACTCGTCGACCTCGAGCCCGTCGCCGGCGGTAGAAGTCGTCGAACCCGATTCGAAGACTCGAACCGTTACCGTCAGCGACGTCCGCGAGCAAACGGTTCCGATCGACCTCGGATCGCTCCGGGTCGGCAAGAGCGTCGTCCTCGAGGGCGTCACGATCCAGTTCGGCGACGCCGAGGATGCGACCTTCGACGTTCGTGCTGACCGCAGCCGCGAGAAGGGAGACGAGCGAGCACAACCGCACCCGCGGCCGGCCGACGCGTCGACGATCGGTGCCGTTGCCGTCGAGGACGCGCCGCCGGCCGCGGCGATCGAATCGGTCGAGTACCGGTTTACCGTCGATCGCGACCGGTTCGCGGAACACGCGTCGTCGAGCAGTGACAACGGCTCCGCGCTCGGGTTCTACCTCCCCAGAGACGGCACGTCCGAACGTCGCGCGCTCGAGGCGGCCGACGAGACGGAAACAGGGGACAGCGACGGAACCGAGGAGGATGACGAGCCGACCGATACCGACCGATACACTGCGACCGTCACGGTTGATTCCCTCTCGAGCGGTATCGTCGGCGTTCCGAATGCGCCCGACGCATCTCCCGAGGACGATCCCGACTCGAGCGCAGATTCCGACGGATCGGCCGATGACAGTGCCGCGACCGACGCCGACGGTTCAGACGCCGACTCCCAATCCGCCGACAGCAGCGGCAACCCAGCACTCGTTGCGGTCGTCGGAATGCTGGCGCTCATCGCGTCACTCCGTAAACGGGCACGGGGCTGACAGTATTTCAACGCATGTGGGTAAACAGCGACGCGAAAACCGGTTTCGAACCCGACTCGCGGATAGTGGCGAAACAGGTAACCGACCCTAACAGACAAATAAAACGACATAATTGGCTCAGGTGCACACGATGATTCGACGGGGGGTCGTTCGGGGGGCGCAAGCGCTGGTGCTCGTCACCGTCGTCGCGCTGGTCGCCGGGCAACTGCTCGGACAGCCGATCCTTCTGGGGTTCGTCGAAACCGGGAGCATGGAGCCGACGATCGAGACGGGCGACGGGTTCGTCGCGGTTCCCGCAGCCCTGACGGGCGAGCCGGAACCGGACGACGTCGTCGTCTTCCAGGCGCAGGAACTCCACGGCGGGGGCCTGACGACCCACCGGATCGTCGAGGAAACCGACCGGGGGTACGTCACGCGGGGCGACGCGAACCCCTTCACCGACCAGGACGGCGACGAGCCGCCGGTTCAGGACGGCCAGATCGTCGCGACCGCCCTGCAGGTAAACGGCGAGGTCGTCACGATTCCGAACCTCGGGACGGCCGTCACGACGCTCAGCGACACCCTCGAGCGGACCCAGCGCTGGCTCGCGGTCACGTTCGGAATCCGCTCGTTCGTCGGCACGAGCGGGCTGGCGTACCTGCTGCTGGCCGCATCGCTGGTCCTCTACGTAGCCGAGACGATTCGAGAGCGCCGCGAAACGACGATCCGATCGTCGCTCGAGCGCGACGGCGACGAAGATGAGGACTCGGAACTCGATCCGCGACTGATCGCGGGCGGGTTAGCGTTACTGGTCGTCGTCGCGGCCGTCGCGGCGATGGTCGTCCCGGCCGGGACCCAGTCCTACGACGTCATCAGCGCCGAGTTCGACTCCGACCGGCCGATGGTGATCGAGCGGGGAACGACCGACGAGATTCCCTACGCGATCGGGAATCGGGGGTTCGTTCCCGTCGTCTCGTACGTCGAACCCGGCAGCGACAGCGTCGCCGTCGACGACGGCCCCTCGGTGGTGGGTCCGCGCGACGAGGCGACCGTGACGCTTTCGATCACGGCGCCGGCGGAGACCGGCTACTATCCGGCGTACGTCACGGAGTACCGGTACCTGGCCGTCCTCCCGCCGTCGGTCATCGACGCGCTGTACGCCGTCCACCCGTGGGTACCCTACGCCGCGATCGTCTCGCTGCTGGGCGGCGGATTCTACGGACTGGGCCGGCTCCTGCTCGGGCCGGTCGATCCGCGCTCGAGGCGGGACCGGGCCCGTCGGCGGGGCGGACGCGGTCGACTGCGATCGATCGTTCGGAGGTGGTACTGACATGACTACGCCTACTGACGCGACCGACGGATCGGCAGCAACGGGGGATCGAGAATCGAATGCGACGGGAACGACAGCGGAACGACGACTACGGCTCCGCGCGCTGTTCGCGGAGTACGGCGTCCTCTTGCTGGTCGGCTTCGTGCTCGTGGCCGCGCTCGGCGGATGGCTGACCTACGGCGCCTACGCCGATTCCGGGACGGAAACCGAGCAGCGACTCGAGCACCGCTGGACTGCGACGGGGTCGTTCTCCCACGGCGCGACCGTCCACGAATCGACCGCGGTCTACGACGCCGGAACGGTCCTCGAGAACGAACCGCTCTACTACACGAGCGTCACGCCGACGGTCGACGGCGAGTTCGTCGGCGGCTACGACGCCGACGCGGGCGAGAACGTCAGCGTCGATATCGCCGTCGACGTCCGCTACCGAGCGGTCGATCCCGAGGAAGACCTCGTCTACTGGAGCGAGCGGGAACGCCTCGCCGCGGCGAGCGAGGACGGCGTCGCGCCCGGCGAATCCGTCGCCGCGCCGTTCTCCCTCAACGTCTCCGCGATCGACGCGCGGATCGCCGAGATCGAATCCGATCTCGGCACGAGTCCCGGCGAAACCGAAATCGCGCTCGAGGTTCGCCGGGAGATCGAGGGGACCGTCGACGGCGAACACCGGACGGCGAGCGACCGCTTCCGGATCCCGGTCACGCACGATGGCGCCACGTACCGGATCGAGACGGCGGACACGTACGACGAACAGTACGAAACGTACGAGACGGTCACCGTCGCCGGCGACGACCCCGATCCGCCCCTCGCCGGCCTGGGGCTCCTCGCACTCGGACTCGCCGGAACGATCGCCGCCGCCGTCGCGGCCGTCCGGGTCCCCGAGCCGACGGCCGCCGAACGCGAGTGGCTCGCGTACCGCGACGACCGCGCCCAGTTCGAGGAGGTCATCGCATCGATCGCGCTCCCCGAGTCGGAACTCGAGGGCGAGCGCGCGAGCGTCGACACGCTCGCGGATCTGGCGGAGTTCGGGATCGACGTCGACGAACCGATCGTCTTCGACCGGCGGACGGGCCGGTACGTCGTCCGCCGCGAGGGGGTCGTGTACGTGTTCGAACCGCCGACGCTCGAGGGGGAGACGGGGACGAAGGCGGCCGATGATGGCACGAAATCTGACGCGGAGTTCGTCTTCGACCGGACGCAGACAGACGGGGAGAACGACGCCTCGAGTCCGGATCCGACCGCCGCGGGTGAATCCGGACTGTGGGACGGCATCGCTGCACGGCTCTACTCGGTTCTCGGCCTCGAGCGAGACGGCAGTCCGACCGTCGACGGGGACGCCGAACTCGAGTCCGCACCCGAATCGACACCTGGTTCCACAACCGGCGGCGAGGGGGAGCGCGAACCCGCAACTGCGTCGGCCGCATCGGCGACGGACCGAGCGGCCGAGCAGCCGGACCGCGACTCGAGCGGCGGGGACGGCGGCGAAACGTAGCGCCCTCGACGGCAACTAGAAGCGATCGATCGAGAACGGCTCGATCTCGCGGTCGGTCTCGCCGTCGACGGCGAGATCGGCCAGGATTTCGCCGACGACGGGCGCGAACGTGAACCCGTGACCGGAGAAGCCGGCCCCCACGACGACCTGCGGATGGTCGGGATGGGTGTCGAGGACGAAGCGTTCGTCGGGCGTATTCGCAAAGAGACACGTCTCCAGACGCATCGTCGGGCCGGCGACCGCGGGGAAGTACCGTTCGGCGAAGTCCCGCAGGAGTCGCTCGTCCGCCTGCGTCGGTTCGCGCTCGAAGGCGTCGGGATCGACGGCCTCCTCGCGGTGGTGGTGATAGCGGCCGACCGTGAAGCCGGGCACGCCGTGGACGGGGAAGCCGTAGAACCGCCCCTCCGGAACCTGCAGGCTCCAGACCGGAAATCGGTCCGGCTCGAAGTGGGCCGGCTCTTCGGGCTGGAACCGGGCGAGAACCTCCCGTTCGGGGACGAGCACGTCAGCGAGCGGCTCGACGAACCGCGCGGTCCACGCGCCCGCGGTGACGACCAACCTGTCGGCCTCGTAGGTGTCGCGATCCGTTTCGACGCGGACGCCGCCGTCCTCGAGCGGCCGCCAGTCGACGACGCGTTCGCGGGCTCGGATCGTCGCGCCTGCTTGGTGGGCCCGATTGACGTGGGCGACGAGACACTCCTCGGGGACGAGGTAGCCGCCGTCGGGCTGGTAGATCGCCTCGTAATCGTCCGGGAGCTGGTAGGCGGGGTATCGCTCCGAGAGCGCCGCGCTCGAGAGGCGTTCGTACTCGAGGTCGTGCTCCTCGAAAGCGCGTGCAGCCCCGTCGACGAGCGGATCGTCCGGCGGACCGGCGTCGATCGAGCCGGTCCGATAGAGCAGTTGGCGGTCGTGGTCGGCCTCGAGATCCGCCCACAGCTCCTCGGCGCGCCGTACGAGCGGGACGGAGGCCGGCTCCTCGGCGTCGGCGAGTCGGAAGCTGCGCGCGATCCCGCGGGACGAGCCGTAGCCGCGGGGGACGTCGTAGCGCTCGAGGCCGAGGACGTCGACGCCGCGCTCGGCGAGGTGGGCGACGGTCGCGCTGCCCGTCCCGCCGACCCCGAGGACGATGGCGTCGTACCGGTCGCTCATGTGCGAGCGTACGCGGAACGCGGCGAAAATACTTCTCACTCGACGCGCGACGTGACGCCGGGATATCGCGATTAGTCCGGCGACTCGCCGGAGTCGGATCTGCGAGCCCGCTCCCGCAGCGCGCGTTTCTGCCGCCGCTCCGTCACGTGATCGATCCCGTCGGCCAGTTCCTCTCTGACCGAACCCTCAAACTCGTCGACCTCCTCGAGGAACTCGGTCGAGAACTCCTCGACGAGTTCGTAGGTCCACTGGTCGCTGATCGCGCCCGCGGGGAGGTGGTCGTCCCGGAGCCGGTCGGCCCACTCCTCGTGGCCGGCCTCCCGCAGGGCGTCCTCGGCGTCGCTCATCCGGTCCATCGCATGGCCAAGTTGGTGGTGGAACTCGAGGAGGGTCCCGTAGGCGCGGTGGACGTGCTCGATGCCGAGTTGCAGGTCGTGCAGGGCCGCCTCCTCGGCGTCGCTCAGGTCGAGTTCCTCGAGGTCGGCGTCGTCGGGATCGTCGTCCGAATCGGCGGGCATAGCCGTCGCACCACGGACGACTCAAAAGGCGTTACAGGAACGGCAACGGCTGCCGGTTTCCGGACCGAACGACGGGCGATCGAGAGCGGCCTCGCGCTCACGACTCGAGTCGGCCTCGCGCGCTCGCTCGCACATTACGCGCGGCGGGCGAGCGCGAGTCCCGCGAACGTGACGACCGCCAACTGCACGCCGACGGCGACGCCGGAGCCGAGTTCGAGGAGCCCGGCGAGCGCGGGATGGCGACGCGTGGAGAGCACCCGAAACACGATCGCGGAGCCGACGAGGTACCCGATCGCTGCGACGACGCCGGTTACGACCGTCAGCCGCCCGTCGGCGCGCGGATCCGTTCGGGTGCCGGCCCGGTACGCGAGCCCGAACAACGCGCCGTACGTGAGAGCGAAGACCAGCGCGCGACCGCCGAGTGTGGTGCGGGTGATGACCTCGGTCGACGGTCCAGTCGACGACAGTTCGAGGAGGAGCGCGGCGAGGCGTCGGGTGACGCTGACGATCGCGCCGACGACGCCGGCGACGATCGGGGGGAGGGCGGACGAATTCATGACGCTGCCGACTTCTCGTATTAGGTAGTTGATCGTTTCGGTGTCTCGGCGCGTCGACGGTCACACCGCGAGGCGCTGGCCGAGTTCGGGCGCGCGGGCGTCGAATCCGTCGGATCGCAACTCCTCGGCGAACGCCGCGCAGCGATCGCCGTGATTGACGAGCACCTCGCACCCGCGGTAGGCCTCGAGGAACTCGAGCAGTCCCTCGCGGTCGGCGTGGGCCGAGAAGTCGTACTGCTCCGTTCGGGCGCTGACGCGCAGCATCCGACCGTCGATCTCGGCGCTGCCGGTCTCGAGCAGTTCGCGTCCGGGGGTGCCCTCGACCTGGTAGCCGGTCATGGCGATCTTGTTCGTCGGGTGCGAGCGGACGGCGGGCACGTAGGTCATCGCCGGGCCGCCGTGGAGCATCCCGCTGGTGGTGACGATGACGGTGTTTTGTTCGGCGATCCGTTCGCGCTGGCCGTCGCGGCCGTCGACGAACCGCGCGTTGCCCTTCGCGCGCCGCAGGAGGTCCGGATCGCGCAGGAACCCGCGGTTCGGCTCGCGCAAAAAGAGCTCCGTGACCCGCTTGCCCATCCCGTCGACGTAACACTCGAGGTCGTGTTCCTCGCAGATACAGAGCACCTCCTGGGTGCGACCGATCGCGAACGCGGGGACGACGACGGTGCCGCCCTCCCAGATCGTCGTCCGGAGGCTCTCGGCGAACTCGCGTTCGATTTCCTCGCGGGGCGGCCGGGTCGTGTCGGCGTACGTGCTCTCCGTGATCACGACATCGGCGTCGGGCCGGGCGGTGGTCCCCGAGAGCAGCCGCTGGCCTTCGGTATGGAAGTCGCCGGTATAGAGCAATCGGGTGTCGCCGTCGTCAACGAGAACGTGGGCGCTGCCGGGGACGTGGCCGGCATCGAAGAACGTAATCTCGTAGCCCGCGACCTCGAAGGGCTCGCGGTAGCCGTGGGTCTCCGAAACCTGCGTTACGCGGGCGAGTTCCGCCTCCGTGAAGGGACAGTCGTAGGTGCCGCCGTGCAACTTGAGCGTATCCCGGGCCAGCACCATCGTGAGGTCGTACGTCGGCGGCGTCCAGTGGATCGACGGGCGCGAATCACCCGACAGCAGCGAGGGGATCGAACCGACGTGGTCGAGGTGGCCGTGACTGACGACGACGGCCTCGGGATCGGCGTCGCCGACGGGAAACGACGGCGGGTTGCCGGAGTCCATCCCGTAATCGAGCAACAGCGTCTCGTCGATCAGGACCGCGCTCCGGCCGATTTCGCCGGCCCCGCCGAGAAACTCGACATCCATTAGCACTGCGTAGCGCCTCGAGCCCTTTGCCGCCGTCGGTTCCGCGCCGGGTACGCTCGCAGGACCCCCCGTCAGTCGCGGCGGTCCGCTACCGGTTCGTCCGATCGAAATCCCTCGTCCGCGAGCGGTCGGGTTCGGTCCGCGTTCGACCGCCGGTTCCGCGCCCGTCGTCGGACTCGAGCACGCGGTCGAGTTCCCGTTCGAACTCGGCCTCGCTCAGTTCGCCCGCGACGTAACGCTCCTGAAGCTGGGATTTTGGATCGTGCGTGCGGTCGGCGGACTCGTACTCGTACGTACCGGTGCTCGAGTCAGACGACCCGTCACGAAGCATCGAGAACAGTCCGACCGCTCCCAGAACGAGCAGTCCGAGCACGGCGACGGTGACGAGCAGCGAGACGATCGTCGCGACGACGGAGAAGAGGATCCCCACGATCGTGGCGATCACGCTCAGCGCGATAAACGCGAGCACGAGAACGCCGGTCCCTTTCAGCATGAGGCTCCCGAGACGGCCCATACGTCCACTTCGCCCCCCAGCTACAAAAACAGCCCGTCGTGTTACCGAACTGGAAAATACGTTGTTCGCCCGCGAAGTCGAGGGACGGTCCGGCGAATCGACGGCGACGGGCGCATACGCGATCAGGAGCCGTTCGACCGCGGTTTCGTCTGTGGCCGGGATTCGGCCCGCTGTGCCAGCCCGATGAGATAGATGTCGAGCAGACAGACCAGCAACACGGCGAGCGGAATCGCGACGTCGACGTAGTCGACGGTCTCGAACTGCAGCGCCGTCACGACGAACGGATTCCCGGGCTCGAGCGCGTCCGAGAGCGTCCGCGCGCTCAGGAACGCGAGCGCGAGTCCGTACAGCCCGAACCAGGTGAGCCCGCGCTTCCAGCGACCGAGGTAACAGTGACCGAGTCCGGCGACGAACGCCGAGAGCGGGTACGCGGGCCAGGTCGGTCGCGAACGGTCGGTCATCGTCTTCGCTCACCTCACCGTTCGTCCTCGAACGGAATACGTGTTGCCCGCTCGAGACGGGTAAGCGGGGCGGGGCCGGGTGTTGTGGGTCCAGTTTCGTTCTCGGCCCCATCGTCGTCCCCTGCTGTCCCGTCCGCGGCCGCCGTCTCGGATCGATCCACGAGCGGAGCGAGTGCGTCGCGAGCGCGTTCGAGATGACGAGCGATCCCCGGCGTAGTGACGGACGCCCCGTCCGAACTCGAGGAGGCGTCGGATCGTCCGGACAGCACTCGGGCGGCCGTTTCGCGGGGATCATCGCCAGCACGGCCCGCTGTCGACGCGTCCGCGGACCCTGACTCGGGGCTCGAGGCCGACGCCGTCACCCGACACAGTGCCGTCGAGAGCGACCGCGCGTACGCGTCCATCGCCGCCCGCGTGTCGTCAGCGGCACCCACGGCCGTTGCGCCGAGCGTCGCCGCCGTCTCAGTCAGCACTGCACGCGGCTGTGCGAAATTGCCGTCGGACGGCTGCGCTCGAGCGGCGGCTTCGGCGTCGGCCGTCTCGTCGCCGCCCGCAAGCGCAGTCGGCGTCCACGCCGCGAACCCGGCTGCCAGCGCCGACGAGCCGGCAGCCAGTTGCCGGTAGAGCTCGAGGGAGCGCCGATCTGGAAGCGGCGCGTCCGTGATCGTCGCGTACGCGGCCGCGTGGAGGTGATCGCTCGCCAGCACCGCCGCGTCCCGCCGCTCGCGATCGGCGTAGCGATCCGAGTACAGGAGGTCGTGGCGGAGCCGTACGTATCCCTCGAGCAGCGCGACGGCCTCGGCGACCGACGAGAGAATCTCGTCGGCCCGGCCCTCGTGCTCGTCGAACGTGAGCGCAGTATCGGCGTCAGCGTCGGTCCCGGTGGCGGTGTTGGTTCCGCGGTCGATCGTCGCGGCGACTTCGCCGGCGGTCGTACAGAGCGATGCGGGAAACGATCGATCCCGAGGGAGAACGGCCTCGGAAGCGATCGCTCGGACCGTCGACGAAAGGCCCGAAAACGATCGATCGAACGTCGTCGGCTCGCGTGGGTAGAGATGTTCGCTCATTGTAATTTCGAACTGGTGGCGGCTACGAATCCCTTACGGTGAACCGAATTGGTGACTCGAGAACCGGTTAGGAATCGTCCCCGCCGGATGTCTTGGAGTCATCGTCCGCATCCCCATTCGCATCCGCGGACGGTTCGCCGTCTGCCTGGGCATCTTCGGGACCCGATCCGAACAGTTCCTGCTGGGTTTCGGCGGGGAAC
The DNA here is from genome assembly GCF_000217715.1 of Halopiger xanaduensis SH-6. Lineage (GTDB taxonomy): Archaea > Halobacteriota > Halobacteria > Halobacteriales > Natrialbaceae > Halopiger > Halopiger xanaduensis. The sequence continues at coordinate 2,866,333 of NC_015666.1, read as the reverse complement.
GACGCGTCGTCGGCGAGGAGATCGTCGATGACCTGTGTGATGACGCCCGACCGGACCTGGCCCAGGTACTCGTCGCGGTTGAACGCCAGTTGCCGGGTTCGTGCGCCGTCCAGCGCGGCGAGCAGTAACGCGGCCGTCTCCGCGGTATCGTGGTCGACGAACTCGCCGGCGTCGATCCCGTCCTGCAGGATCTCCTCGAGCGTCGTCCGGAGTTGCTCGTCGCTTCGCTGGAGCTGCTCGCGGTACCGCTCGTTGTGCGGGGCCTGCGTCCGCAACTCGAGCAGGGCCGTGTGAAAGGATCGGCGTTCGTCCTCGCCGCTCGAGCCGTAGAGGTACCAGTCGATGAACATCGCCAGCCGCGTCGTCGGCGCCAGCGTTCGAGTCGTCTCGATCCCCTCGTCGAACTGCTCCCGGAGGTACGCGAGCAGGTCGGCGACGAGGTCGTCCTTGGAATCGTAGTGGTAGAACAGCAGGGACTTGCTCTTGTCCGTCCTGTCGGCGATATCCTGCGCGGTCAGATCGGTGTAGCCGTGCTCGCACAGGGCCTCGTAGGTCGCTTCCATGATCGCCTCGCGAACGTCGGGATCGGTCACTACCTGACTACTTGGTCAGGTGAGCGTAAAAGTCGTTTCGTTCCCGGCGACTGTCACTTCCGATACTGTCGGATTCCGAACCGCTCGTACCCGCCGTAGGCGACCTCGAGCGAGCCGATCCACCAGTTCCACCGCTCTGACGGCGTTCCGTCCGGCGCGTCGGCGAGTTCCTCGAGGACGGCGTCGGTCGTCAGCGGCGTGCCGATATCGTCTCCGTACTTCCCGGAATCGGCGAGGTCGACCGCCTGCCGGACGACGACGCGGGATTCGCCCTCCGTCCCGTCGAACTCCTCGCGCAGGCGCGTCTCGAGGCGGTCGGGATCGATGAACACGCTCGGAGCTACACAGGCGACGTACTTGAGTCTTCGAGCCGATGCGGTCCGCTCGATCCGAACCGATTCGGGGATGTGCGAGATCGAACGGCCGGGAGCGCGTTCGCCGTCCTCGGCGAGCGCGCGACTCGGGGAAGGGCAGGCCCTCACACCGTTCCCGACCGCGAGCGACGTACGGAGCGAGCGGGCCGACGACCGATGTGAGCGAGCGCGCGGCGCGCCGCAAGCGAGCGAACGGAGGGAGGAGTGCTTTTGATCGACCTTTTACTGAAGGACATCGCGCTGTGCGGCGGCAACGCCGCCGTCAGCGCGACAGACTGCAGCGTAAAAGGTCGGTGTGAAACGATGTTCTTTTGAGCGGCGACCGTCTTCCGTCGGGCATGGCAAGTTTCACTGTCGTCGTCGGCGACCCCGACTCCGGGTCGTCCTACCAGCTCGAGGCAGAGGACCAGGACGCGAACCGATTCATCGGCAAGTCGATCGGCGAGGAAGTCGACGGCGGTGCCGTCGGTCTCGACGGCTACACGCTCGAGATCACGGGCGGCTCCGACGACGCGGGCCGACCGCTCAACCCGAACGTGCCGGGCGCGAACCTGACGGAAGTCCTGATGGAAGGTCGCCAGACCGGCTACAAGCCGTCCCGCGACGGCGAGCGCCGCCGAGTCACCGTCCGCGGGAGCGAGGTTTCCGACGCAGTCGCCCAAATCAACGCCTCGATCGTCGACCGCGGCAGCGCGGACGTCGACGAGCTGCTGGGCGAAGGCGAGGACGACGAATAACGGATCGACCTCGATCAGTACGTACTTCTATGGCAGATAGAGTCTCGAGCGATCACCCGTCGGTGCAGACGGTGCGAGCGACGTGTACCGAAACGGCGACCGGCGCGTACGTGGCGATTCCCGACGACGACAGCGACGCGTTTCCGACCGACGAAGTCGTGCGGATCGTCCTCGACGGCGACGAACTGTTCGCGAAGCTCGATCGGCCGCTGGCCGAAGACGGGGTCTCGATTCCCGGCGTCTACGAGACGCCCGACGGCGCACGCGATCCGAGCAGCGGCACCGATCGACTCCCGGCGTGGCTCGACGACCACGGCATTTCGGCCGGCGGCTCGGTGCTGGTCGATATCGTCGAACCCGACTTTCTCTACGGCCTCCGCGAGCCCGGCGCGACGGCGTACTACGACGCCCACGAACCCCCGAGCGACAGCCTGAGCGAGATCGCGAAGAACCTCGAGGACGGGTAACGAGACGTCTGGGGTCGCTCGGGAGGATTTTGAAGTCGGTGTTCCGAGGCAGTACACTTCGAGTTTTGATTTTATAAGACAGACGAAAAGAGGGAGAGGAACGACGGGTGCGAACCGACGGAGAGACGGCGGCCGTCCGACGTTAGTGGCGGGCGAGGAAGGCGTACAGGAGGAGTCCGAACGCCAGGTGTTGGCGCATCGTCTGCTCGACGGCCTCGCGGACGTACGCCTCGTCGTCGATCGAGTACTCCTTCGTCCGCACCTTCGTGTGCATCGCCAACACGTCCTCCTCCTTGAGGTCGTGGAGCGCCGGATAGACGGTCCCCGGACTGAGCGTCGCATCGAAGAGGTGCGTCAAGTCCGAGAGTAGCTCCTTCCCGTGGGTCTCCTCGCGAAGCGCGATGAGCATCAGCAGCACCTCGTCGAGGTTCTCCTTGATGAGCGCCTCGTCGAACTGAATGTCGTCAGTCGCTAAAGCACCCTGTACCTGCTCGAGCAAGCTATCGAGTTCCCGCTCGACCGAGTTTCCGGCATCTGTACCGGCGTCGGCTCCCGTAGCCGTCCCGCGGATAGTTTCGTACGATTCTGATTCCGATTCCGACTGCTTGTTCGCGGCTGCGTTCGACAGTTCGTCGAACACTGACCGCGTGTTGGTTGTATCCTCACGCATTGTTCCGATCACCGAATGGGGGTGTTCGTGGGTGGAACCGCTTCACGCACCATCGGCCACACACTGCCGACGAGTAGTCGCGCGGTATCCCTCACGACGACTTAACCGCTGGAACTGGCAGATATTAAACCCACATGGAAGTGACCGTCACGAAATACGATATTTTAAATCTGCTTGAATGATATAATAACGATGGGCTGTCGTGATGCGTTCGATTACTGCTCTGGAACCCACAATGAATGGGTTTTGTCCGTCCTTCTCCCCTCTATCGAATCATATGTAGTGTTCTGGCTGCGTCGAACAGACATACAATAAAGTTTCGGCCGATTCGGATACGATACCGTCACGAGAGCGGCTGGAACGAATCGAACACGCGCTTCGTCCGGACTGCGCGGCCGATGCCTATGAAACCCCGCGAGCGAATGCGACTCGTATGGACCGCATCGACCTCGAGAGCGGGTTCAGCATCCACGACTACCGGGCGAAGCTAAAACTCTTGAACGATTCGGGAGCGACGCGCACGCTCGAGAACCGACGGGAACTGCGATGTCCCGCGTGTAATCGCGCGTTCGATCGGTTGTTCGTTAGCGAGCGAGAGACGGCGACCTTCGAGACGGCCCCGGATCGACCGTTCTGTCTCGCGCGGACGGACGAGAAACTGCTTCTGCTGACCCACTAGTCGGTGTTCCGGCGGACCGCATTTAGGTCGGATCCGAACCGCGACTCCCCCTCCCTGCTTACAATGCAGTGATCGTGATCCCGTCCGGCTGGAGGACGACACCGACTTCGGCGGTGCCGCGCTGGAACGTCTCCTCGTGGGCCGCGATATCGTCGACGCCGGCGCCGACTTCGAACTGGTCCGCGTCAGGGAGGCACTCGAGGGTCCGCTGTTCGTCCTCGGCGAGTTCGAAGTCCTCGAGGAACAGGATCTCCTCGTCCGAGCGAACGCGAACCCGGATGAGCGCCGTCCGGGGCAAGCCGTTCTGGACGACGACGGAGCCGCTGCCGCCGTTGGAGACGAGGTTTCGGGCATTTCGCGCAGCCTGCTGGAGTTTTTGTGCGGCCGGCTGGAGGGCCGTCATCCCTGTCATCCGCTCTTGTAGTTCCTGGAGATCGTCCGAATCCGTCCGATATCCGACGACGACCGCTCCGACTAGCACGACGCCGAGCAGCGACGCCGCGAGAAGCGGTAGTCGAGACCCGTTCAGAGAGATCGTGTCCTGAACCGATCCGACGATCCCCGACGAGTCGTCCGCCGCCGGTTCGACGGTCGTCGTGTCCCTGACGGAATCGTCGTCCGTCGTGACGCCGTAGGAATACGTCCCCGTTTCCGCCGGCTCGACCGCACCCGAGAGCGTCCGCTTTTCGTCGGGCTCGAGCGAAACCGACTCGGTCGCGATCGATTCGTCGTCGAACGTGAGCGTCGCGTCCTGCGTTCCGGCGGCACCGCCCGTGTTCCGAATCGTTGCGGTGACGACGGGGTTCGTACCGTCGGCTCCCGCATCGACCGACACGTTTTCGATCTCGAAGCGCGATTCGTTGTCGCGGATCTGGACCGTCCGCATCTCGCTCGCGTGGGTCGTCGACGCCACGAGGTCGAGGTTCGGCGGCGCGTCTTCGGTGACGTCGAACGTAACCGTTTCCGTGAACGACTCCGACGGCTCCAGCGGTGCCGAAGCAGTATACGTGCCGTCCGACTCGACGGCGTAGGGGTTCCGGGGCTCGATCGTCAGCGTCTCCGTCCCCGGCGTTTCGCCCTGGTTTTCGACGGTGACCGTGGCGGTCAGCTGGCCGTTTCGCGCAGCGGGGTCGGTTATCTCGTCGAACGTGATGACGGTTTCCTGGTCGAGTTCGACCGGTGTAACATCCGCCGGCGTTTCGATAGTGGCGTTCGCGATCGGCGGTGCTGACTCACTGAGTTCGTGCGTGAACGTCGCGTTCGCCGCCGACGAGCCGGAGAGCGTGATATCCTGTTGGTCGACGACGGTTCCGTCAGCCGTGAGATTCGCGGTGAACTGCGTCTCTCCTCCCGGAAGGTCACCGCTGTACCAGAAGACGGCCGAGACGTCGAACTCTTCGGAGAGGCCGCCGATCGTCGTATCCGTGACCTCCGTTCGAATGTTGTGATCGTGTTCTAACCGAGAGAGGACCGGTACCGTCGTCGACGCCGAATCCGTCGGACTCGAGACGCGAACGTCGACCTGCGGGACATCATCGCGGTCGGCCTCGTACGTAAAGGTCTCTGTCGTCGTCGCGTCAGGCGCGAGCGTGACGACGTTCGTTCGGACGTCGGTGCCGTTGATCGAGAGGGTAATCGGATAATCCTGCTTCCCTTCCGGGACGGTCCCAAAGCGGTCGAGTTCGGCGGTTACTTCCAGCGCGTCGCCTTCGACCGTCCCTCGCGTCTCGAGATTGACGACTGCAGCGCCCGCGGCGCCGATGGAGACGTCTTCGGCATCCGAATTGCCGTCGATAGTGAGTTCAATTTCATCGGCCGTATGATCGCCGCGCTTGGTTTCGTACTCAAGAACTTCACTAATCCGCTCCTCGTCGCCGATTTCGATCGTCCGAGTGACTGTTTCCTGCGGCGACCCCGAATCGAGCAGTCGTACGGTCACGTCGCGTTCGCCGCTTCCCCACTCTCGCTTCTCGAAGGCTGCCGCGATCTCGATAGTTTCGCCCTCGTTGACGGCGGTGACGTTCTGAATCGTCGGGTGAATTTCCGTTTTCTTGTAATTCGGGTACTTGATCGGCGTTCCGTCGACCGTTACGTTGGTTCTGCCGTCTTCCGTTTTGACGAATCCGTCGGCACGGTCAACGACGATCGTGTCCGCTATCGACCCGCTATCGCTGAGAACGACGAGATCCGTTCCGTTGTTGATCCGTGCGATCGGTGCCCCATCGTCGCCGACAGTTGCGACGGTGCCATCTTTCGTTTGGACGACCGGATAGTCATAGCTGCTCTCCTCGTCGACGATGAGGTGATCCCCATCGTCTACCGTCTCGACGTACGGATCCGACGGCATCCGATCGGCAACTGCGGCCGTGACGACGTGATCGTCCTCGAGGCGGACGACGACATCGTCTTCGTCGGGCGTGTCTGCGTTCGGCTGACTGAACGCGACGGAACGGAACGACTGTTCCTCGTGCGCATCGGGTCCGAGCGGTCGCTGGGATGTCGACTCGAGGACGGCAGGTTGAATCGACGTATCAGCGTCGACGGCAGGGGTGCTCGAAAGATCGGCCGGTTCAGATACGGTTCCGGTACCGATTCCGGTGATTCCACCGAGAAGGATACCCCCGACGATCACCAGCGAGAGGAGTGACAAGAGGAGTACTGCAGAAACGGACGAAGATGAGAAACGATCGTGGAGGTGACGCCCGCGCAGGCGCGCAGTGGGAACTCCCAGTTCGGCCAGAAACGAAGGCAAAGAGCCGATCAACGCGCGGATAATCGAGGTCACGTACATTAGGGCGGCACCAGTCTGTGGGAAGCGTTTGAGTGGAAGCATAATATACTCTCTGGCAGTGACTTTCAGTTCGTGGGGAATGTCGCCCCGACGGCCGACGCGCTTTTCACGTATTGGTGTGACGGTATCGTAAAGATGCCAACGGGTCCTGAACGTACGCTTAGTAATTCGAAAATCGAGCGCCGCGACCGTCGTGACCGTGACGCCACGACAGCACAGCCGGCTGCTCGGTCGACGCTGAGCCGACGACAGACCCTCGCCGGCATCGGAACGCTTGCACTCGGTAGTACTGCGGGCTGTTTGAACTCGGTGACCTCGCTTACCGGCAGTCGCGTTCCAGTCGAACCGAAGGCGCCGGAAAACTGGGACGACGAACAAGGGACGATCGTCGATAGTGCCGAGAATCCGGACGAAACGGCGGCGACAGCCGGCGAGTTCTATTTCCTCCTCGAGGAGAACGATATCAGCGTCGACGAACTGTACGAAGATACTGGTTCCGACGATCTGATCCTGTTCTACGAGTCGGACGCGGAGTCTCCGGGAGAGTCCGACGAAGAAATCGGGTTAATCTATCGAATCTTCAAGGATGGGTTCATCGCACGGGGTGGTGACGTCAACTACCTCTACACCGAGATCGTTCCCGAAAGCCGGTTCGACGGACAAGTCGGCGGTTGGGCGGTGAATTCGCAGTGGGCCGAGCAACACGCAGCCGGCGAAGCGAATCCGCTCAAGGTGTGGAACAAGATCGCGGACACGAAAGTATACGACGACGAATCCGCGAACGAGACGAACGCGAGCGGTACGAGCAACGAGACTGCAACGACGACCGATCGAAACGCGAGCGACGAATCGGAATCCGACGCCGAATCATCGAGCGGGAGCGAGAACGATAGCGACGAGACAGCTAATGAGGAGTGATATGGAAGAACAATGCCTCGCAACGAGTCGGGAGCGAACGCAAACGCGCGATCGTCGAACAAGCTCGGACGAAACTGCTGCATATTCAGCGAGTCGCACAGCCGGGCAGAATTCAACGACAGCCGACCGGCGGTCCGCTTGGAACAGGTGATTCACCAGCATGACGCTATTCGAACTCGAGCGCAACGTCGAATTCGAGCAACTCATCGAGCACTTAGAGGGAAGTTCGAACTCGAATATTCGACGTCGATCGGCGGAAATACTCGGTAGTCTGGAGTCCGAAGCGGGCGGGAACCGATACCCGCGGGACGAGGTCATCGACGCGCTCGTCGACGCCTCCCAAACTGACGACGCCGACGAGGTCCGGGCTGCAGCCATCGACGCGCTGGACCAGTACGGCCAGGATGCACTCGAGCAGTTCATCGGCGAGATTTCCGGCCAGGATCTCGACGAGATCGCAGAGTGGAAGAAGGCGAAAGTACTGGCGCGTGGACTGCAGGCCGATCGTCCCGAATTGCGGATGGCCGCCGCCACCGGTCTCGGACGGATCGGCGAGGACAACGTGGTCAGGGCCCTCGTCAATCAGCTGGACGACCCGGATCCGCGCGTTCGAAAGCGGATCGCACGCGCGCTCGGGCGAATCGAATCCCCCGAACCCGTCCCGGCGCTCTCGAAAAGGCTCCACGAGGATCAGTACGGCGTTCGAGTCGAAATCGCGTACGCGCTCGCGGATATCGGCACGGACAACGCCCTGCGAGAACTGGTCGACGTCGCCGACGACGAGGACGAGACGGTTCGCCGGATCGCGGTCGACGCGCTGGGACGACTCGGCAGCGTCGAGGCGGTCGAAATCCTCGCGGGCGCGTTGCGCGACGACTCCGATTCCGTCCGGCGAACAGCGATGTTCTCGCTCGTGCAGTTGCTCTCGGAAGCACCCGCGTCGGCCAGCCACAAGGTCCGCGAGAAGATCGTCGGCGAACTCGAGCAGGCCAACGCCAGCGAGGCGATCGAGCCGCTGATCGAGATCCTCGATCGGAGTTCGGAGACCGCACAGCGGCGCAACGCGGCGTGGCTGCTCGGTCGGATCGCGAACGAGGAGTACCGACAGGCGGCACAGGATGCGCTGATCGACACGCTGGCCGATGAGGACGAGATGACCTCGAAGTTCGCCGCGACGAGCCTGTCGCTGCTGGAAGGCGGCGACTTAGAGCAGCGGTTGCTCGATCTGGTCGAAGACGACATCAGGGACGAGGAGATGCGCGTCAAAGCCCTGTTCGTCCTGGGGAAGATCGGTGGCGAGCAGTCTCGCAATCGGCTCTCGTCGTTCGTCGACCGAACGGAGAGCGACCGGCTCCGGAAACGGGGCTTCTCCGCCCTCTCGAAACTGGGCGGAGCGGGCGCGATGAGTGGTGACTTCGCATGAGCCGATCCGAACAGAAGCTCGCGGACGTCACCGGCAAGTTCACGCAGGTGATGCGCGACGGGCGCAAGATGTCCGATACCAACTGGTCGAACGGCCGGATCGTCCTCTCGAACAAGCGCCTGGTGATCGCGAGCAACGACGGGAAAAAGACGATGCCGCTCTCGGAGATCAAGTCGATCAAGGGGCGGTACGACGTCAACCAGACGGTCGCGAAGGTCTCGGACTACATCAGCATCAACACCGGCGCGGACGTCCACCTGATCTCGATGGCCGAGGTCAACGAGTTCGAGCTCCAGATCCAGAAGGCGATCCTCGACGGCGAGATCGTCCTCATCAAGCACCCGGCGGTCAAGGGCGGCGTCGTCCAGGACACCAGCTGGAGCAAGGCCCGCGTCAAGGTCGACACCGGCGTCGCGAACTTCGCCGTCGAGAACGGCTCGTTCGTCCAGATCGAGGTCGACGACGTCGGCACGGTCGAAAGTGAGGAGCGGACGATCCTCTCGAAGGAACGGCCCGTCATCGAAGCCGAACACACCGAGGACGGCTCGAGCGTCCAGACGTACCTCTCGGGCGGCCCGCAGAACTGCGCAGTCCTCAAATCGGTGCTCGACAAGGGCGCCGAGAAGAACGCCTCGCAGATCGACCTCTCCGGGAAGGAGGAAGAGGTTCTGATGGCGATCTACTCGGGCGTGTCGCCGTTCGAGGTGCCGGAGTTTCTGGATATTAACACGGACGAGGTCGAGGAGATCTACGAGCGACTGATCGAACTGGACGTCTTAGAGGAGGTGCGGGTTCGACGAGAGGTCGCGTTGAAACCGCGCGGCCGAAACATCGCGAGCGAAGCGATGAACAGCAAGTAGCGAAGGTTCGTTTGCAGTGTCGAGTGCGGTATTGATTCTCTTATTCTTGAGCGGCCGCCTCGAGCACGACAATTCCATGGTGTTCGAGACCATCAGACAGACGCTGAGAGAAAGGGATTCGATTTGAGGTAGTATCGTATCAGTGCCCGCGCCGGAACGAACACGATTCCGGCGAAAGAGCGGTCGGCCCGCGCGGAGGCTTATTCTTCCTTGAGGTAGCTTACGTCGCGCTCGAGCTCGTACCCCTTCGGAACGCCGACGTTCTGGAGGCAGTCGTCACAAAGTGGTTTCGCGTACGACTTGTTGTGGGTTTTGCCGAGGACGTTAGCATCGTCCAGCGAAATGAGTTCATCACAGCGGCTGCACTCGACCTTGGTGCCGTCGACGATATTCATGCGGAGAGTATCGTGGGAGGGGGCAGATAAGTATCCCGGCCGACAGCGGGAAGCAAACTAGACTGATCGGTGTTCGGCCAACAATGCTAAATACACGGTATCAATATCGGCCACTAAGTTTAAATCGTATACTATTCGGCGAATAGAGTTAAGTAATGTCAATTTCGGCAAGTAGACTTAATAACAGGTAGTCAGAACGTGTCTTCACTGCCCCGGCAACAGCCGGGTGCAAGACCAATACATGTTCGAACACACAGACGGAGACCGCGGTCAAGTGGGGATCGGTACCCTCATCGTGTTCATCGCGATGGTGCTGGTCGCTGCGATCGCCGCAGGCGTCCTAATTAACACGGCTGGCATGCTGCAGACGCAGGCAGAAGCCACCGGTGAAGAATCGACAAGTCAAGTGAGCGATCGCCTCGAGATCGTTAGCGTGTCCGGTAACGTCAGCGACTCTAACAACGTCACTGACATTGATTTCGTTCTAGCAATGGCACCCGGCTCGAGTCCGATTGACCTCAATAAGACGACGGCGCAGTTCATCGGTTCGGAGGGTGAAGAAACCTTTACGACCGAAAACGACACTAGCGGTGTTAGTATTACGAATATTCAGGGAGTCACAGAAGGAGGAGACAATCCCGTCCTAACCGAAAGCAGCGACCGACTGAAATTGAACGTCGGTCTTAATGATGTCGGTTACGCTGAACTTGCAGAAGGTGACCGAATGACGGTCACGTTTACGACGGATGCCGGTGCGACGACGCAGACCGAAATTCGCGTCCCGACGACGATCACTGACGAAGATAGCTCGGTGAGGCTGTAATCATGTTTAGTAACGAAGCAACCGAACGAGGTCAAGTTGGTATCGGTACCCTCATCGTGTTCATCGCGATGGTGCTAGTCGCTGCGATCGCCGCAGGTGTCCTTATCAACACTGCAGGTATGCTGCAGACGCAAGCAGAAGCAACCGGTGAAGAAAGCACGGATCTCGTTTCTGAACGAATCGACGTAACCAGCGAAGTCGGTATCGTTGAGGACGAAGAAAATCCGTCGAATCTTTCCTCGATTAATATTACCGTCACTGGTGCAGCCGGTGCTGGTGAAATCGACCTTAACGAAACAATCGTCCAGGCAGTCGGACCGAACGGTCAAGAAACGCTCACACTGGCAAATGTGTCTAACGTGTCTGATCTCGAACGGGGTGAATTTGCCGCGAAGGATGACGATGGATTCGTCGATTGGAACAATGCGGTTCTCAGCGACGAAAACAGCGACTTCACACTGATCTTTAACCCAGCAAATGGTCCGTTCGGCGACAGTGATGCCGGAACGGAGTTCGGAGAAGGTGACGAATCGTCGCTCAGCATCGTTTCGCCGTCTGGTGCAACTACGGAAGTCGAACTCCGTGCACCCGATCTCTTTACTGATCGCGGCGAAGCAGTTCAGCTCTAAGCTGCGCGGCTGCAGACATTTTTCTTTCCGTAGACACGATCTGATAGCTGGAAGGTTACTCAAAACCGTCGGACAAAGCCAAATTCCCGGATCAACTCGTAGTCGCGTTGGTGGCATGCGACTGGTTGGTTGAGGAATGGCCAGAGGGCTTTTAAGAATCTGCTACATCAAGAGGATACAATGGGGTTCAGTACGAGCGGCGCTATCATCGTCATACTCATCGGCGTTCTCGTCGCTTTCAGCGCCATCGTCCCCACGGTTTTCAACATTACCAGTACGACTGGCGACGCGTTTTCAGCGAAGAACGACCAGTTTCGTGAGCAGGCAAACTCGGAAATCGTCATCGAATCGTTCGAGACGGAATCAACTGTTGATGCAGTCGTCAACGTGACCAACGACGGCGCACGGTCGCTATCAGTTGAGCGGACAGACGTCGTAGTCAACGGAGAGTACTACCCGACGAACGACTCCGATGCGGAGACGGCAATCATTACGAACGACAGCACACGGTCAAGCAGCGACGTTTGGTTGCCGGGAACCGTGCTGCAGATCGAGATCGATAACAGCAAACTCGAGAGCGACAGCGAAATCACCGGCGACGGAGATCGCGTCAAGATAACGACCGAGCGCGGGATCGCTGCGACAGCCGAAATCAGCGGAGGGAGCTAATAGATGTCGAGCGTCACGGCGACGCACTTGATCATGTTCATCGGTAGTCTCGTGATCGCTTCAGCGGTCGCGGGAACGGTAATCATGGAGGTCGATCAGGTGAGTAACTCGATCGAGACGCGGGGCTCGGCGGTCGCCGAGGAGATCGAAACCGATATCGCGATCATCAGCGATGAATCGCAATCCGATGCGATCATCAACCAAACGAACGAGACCGCAACGGTACTGGTGAAAAACATTGGCGATCGAGACGTTCCCGCGCACCCGAACTACGTCGATGTCCTCGTTGACGGCTCCTACGATCCCGTAACGAGCGTCGAACGGGTCGACACCGACAGCAACCGCTGGGCACCCGGCGGCGTCGTCGAAGTCACCGCATCGTACGGGGACCAAAATGTCCAGAACGACACGGAAATTACCGTCATCGTGAACGGCAACGAGGACAGTATAGACACCTACGTAGAGTGAAACGAATGTGTACGAATACCCTAGCAGCCGCGACGGCGGTGCGACCACAGACTGGAGAAGACAATGAGCATACTCGATGACGACGACGAACTAGAGGACGAAAGCGCCGACGACGACCTGCTGGGCGGTGCCGACGACGGCCTGATGGGCGGCGAAATGGGATTCGCCGACGATGATGACGGCAGCTCCGACGACGAGGAGCTCTCCTACCGGCTCGACGAGATCGAGAAGGAGATCGATTCCCTCGAGGGAAAGGTCGAAACGGTCCGGGGCGAAAACGAGAAGATCAGCGACTCGATCCAGACCGTCGAGCGGAACGTCGACCGGCTCGTCGACATGTACGAGATCGTCACGCAGGGGATCAACCCCTTCGTGGGCGATCAGGAGATCGGCGACGCGTTCGAGACGGCGACGGGCGACGGCGGCGTCTTCGGCGGCGACGATCCCGCCGACGATATCGACGACGATATCACGAACGCCGAAGCCGAAGACTTCCTCGACGACGACCTCGAGGAAGTCGACGAGGACGAAGACGACTTCGCGGCGGACGAGTTCGACGACGGTGACGGGATCGACGACCCGCTCGAGGAGGATGGGGACGGGTTCGACGACGGTGCCGAAGACGATGCGCTCGAGGACGATCCGTTCGCGGACGAGTTCGACGAGGACGACGAGGACGACGAAGACGCCGACGAGTTCGGAGTTGACGACGAAGCTGATGGAGACCAGACGGGTGCCGACGAGCACGAACTCGAGGAGTCGTCTGATCCTGAGCCCGAGCCCGAGCCGATGCAGACGGCGGAAGCGGTTGAGCAAACTACGGATGCCTCAGAAACGACCGCACTCGGCGAGAACGGAGAGATGGGTGAACCGCCGTATCTGGTTCGCCACCCGTCGCGAACCGACGCGGAGCTCGTGACGATCGAGTGGCTGCAGTACCTCATCGAGACGGCCGGGATGGACGGCGCGGCGCGGACGATCGCCTACTACGAGTCGATCGACTGGATCTCCGACCCCGTCGAAACGTATCTCCAATCGCTGCTGAACGGATTCACCGACGCGCCCGTGGCGGACGACGAGATCGAACCGCGGTCGGTACTCACCACCGACGAACACAAGCGGAGCCTGCAGTACATCGCGAACATCGCGACACCCGAGAAAGCGACGGAGCTATCCATCGAGCCGCCGGTCGAAGCCGACGCCGCCGATCCCTCCGGGGAATAACCGTCGGTCAGGAGGCCAGAAGTTTTGTATGGAGTGCATAAGTACGTAGCGCGTACCCGACGGTCCGCGCCGCCCGCGTCGAAGCGCCGGCAGCGAAGGCAGCGAAGACCGCCGAGAACGGAGATCTGGAACCTCTATGGGGATTACCGACCGCACTGCGGGAGCAGCCGACCTTACGAAGTCCATCATTCAGGCGTACGACGAGATGGAGCTTCCCGCGAAGATCTATCTTCCCGCAATCTTGCTGCCGGCGGTGCTGATCTTCCTCGGAACGATCGTCGCGGCGGTCGTCGTCGACCTGTTCCTGCTGGCCCGGCTGCTCCTTCCGGTGCTCGGGCTACTGATCGTCCTGGCTGCCGTCGGCTATCCGCGACTCGCCGTCGACAGGCGCCGCATCGAGATGGAAAACCGGTTCCACCTGTTCGTGATCCACATGACGGTGCTGTCGACGACCAACATCGACCGGATGGAGGTTCTGCGCCAGCTCGCCCAGGAGGAGGAGTACGGCGAACTCGCGGACGAGATGCAACGCATCGTCGATCTGGTCGACGTCTGGCACCTGAGCCTCGACGACGCGTGCCGACGGCGCGCGAAGGCGGTTCCCAGCGAGTCCGTTGCCGACCTGTTAGAACGAATGGCCTACACGCTGAGCGCCGGCCAGGGGTTGGCCGAATTCCTCCAACAGGAGCAGGACGTCCTGGTCGAGAAGTACTCGACCGTCTACAGGCAGTCGCTCAGCAACCTCGACGTGCTGAAGGACCTGTACCTCTCGCTTATCATCTCGACGACGTTCGCGCTGGTGTTCGCGATCGTCCTCCCGCTGCTGACCGGTAACAATCCGACGATCACCGTCAGCATCGTCATCGTGATGTTCACGTTCGTCCAGATCGGCTTTTTCTTCGTGATCCACGCGATCGTCCCGGACGATCCCATCTGGTACCTCGAGGACGGCTACCGGACGACGACCAAGAAACTGCTGCTCGGCTCGACGGTCGTCGGCGTCGGCGGGAGCGTCCTGGTGGTCGGAGTGATGCTGTTCATGTTCTTCGGCGTACTCCCCGGAACGGGGCTCGTGAAGTCGCTGCCGATGTTGCTGTACATGCCGATCGCGACGACGCCGCTGTTGATTCCGGGTGCCGTGTTCTGGCACGCGGAGCGAAAGACGTTCGACCGCGACCGGGAGTTTCCGAACTTCATCCGCGCGCTGGGAACCAGCGAGAGCGCGAAGCAGAGCACGACCTCGGAGGTGCTGTCGACGCTTCGAGACCAGGACTTCGGGCCGTTGACGGAGAATATCGACGATCTGTACCGCCGGCTGAACATGCGCCTGAGCACGGAGAAGTCCTGGCGGTACTTCACCGGCGACGCGCACTCCTTTCTGGTCCAGAAGTTCAGCGAGATGTACCTGATCGGTCGGGAGATGGGCGGCGGACCGAAACGGCTCGGCGAACTCATCAGTCAGAACATGAGCGTGATCATCAACCTGCGCGAGGAGCGGAAGCAACAGACGACGACGCTCGTCGGCGTCATCTACGGGATCACGGCGGCGGCGTCGTTCGCCTTCTTCATCGGGTTGGAACTGGCGGCGATGCTCTCGAGTTTCGACATCGACATGCAGAGCCAGATCATGTCCGGTTCCCTGATCCACACCGATCAGTACAACATCCACGTGCTGCGGTATCTCATCCTCCTCGTGCTCATTTTTAACGCGTTCATCTCGTCGCTACTGCTCCGGGTGGCGGACGGCGGCCACTTCGGAAACTCCTACTTCCACTTCACGGCGCTGCTCTGGATGGGGTCGATTACCGGTGCAATCACGGAGCGACTGATCGACGCGATCATCACCGTCGATCTGTGACCGCGACCGGACGCCCGGCCGCAAGAACAATCAGGTGTCCAGCGGAACGAACGACGAAATGAGGCTCGACCGACTGCGTATTCGCCGCGACCGCGGCATCGAATCGATTCAGAGCGGCCTGTTGCTGTTCGGGTTTACGCTCCTGCTCGCGCTGTTTATGGGGGGCGTGGTCTTCCTGAACGGCTCCGGCTGAGTCCCGATTTCTGCGGCGGGAGAAAGGGATCGACGAAAGCGAACGCAACCCGCCTACTCGAGCGCCTCGAGCAACTCCTCGAGACTGCTCGACTCGTCGAGTCCGTGTTTGGCCATCGCGGTTCGGACCTGCGTTTCCGTGAGTTCCGGCGTGAAGTCCGATTTCGCGAGCAGCAGGGAGGCGGCGCGGTTCGTCGGCGTGTTCCGCGAGACGTGGCGCGCGTACCAGAAGACGAGACTGTTGAACGTCCCGACGACGTCGTCGGAGGTCATCCGGTGTCTGACCGTGTCCTCGCCGAACCGCGAGACGATGTCGATCGCAAAGCGGGTGTCGACGCGCTCGAGTTCGTTCGCGAGGAGCGTTCGGGCGGCTTCGGGACTCTGGATCCCGTTCGCGGTACCGCGAGGATCGGCCGCGGCGGGTGCGGATTCGGGGCCTGCGTCGGTCGCCGGGGCTGTTTCTCCGCTGGCGTTCGATCGAGTTGCAGGGGCCTGAGACTGCGACTGCGTTTTGGCCTGCGGAAGCGACTGTGACGACCCCTGCTTGTCGGGCACGTTCGGGGGCGTTCGATCCGCGGAGACCACGTATCGCCCCTCGTCGATCTCGTCCACGTACGGACTCTCCGTGAAATCGAGGTCGTCGGGCGAGAGGGCACCCTTCGCGTCCCCCGACGATTGTTGTTCGCTCGGGAGTACGGGCGGAACGTCGGCCTTCTCTTTGGGATCCCCTCCCTCGTTACCTGTTGTCATTGGCTGCCAACTCTAGGCGAGTTTCACGGCGAGTGGTCAGAAACCTTTTGATGGGTTCCAGCAGTCTCTTCTGTGAACGAAAGTCCAAATAGCCATAATTACTTAATAGGTTGGTTCGTATAGCTTTCATCGATGACTACTCGTCGCAGCCCGTATCGAGACGATCATATCTGGTCTGGAGCGGTTACCAGCCTCGAAGGGCTGCGAGCAACCAAACGGCGGGGACGGTGGTGAGTTCACGATGCTATTGTCCATAATCGGGAATCTACTCGGCGACGGCGACGGGCAAAACACCGACGGGAACGACGGCGGTTCCGACGGTGGGAACGACCTCATGGGCGGCGACCTCTCGGGAAGCACGAGCGACGAGGGGCTGATGCCCGGCACGAACAACTCGAACGCCGGCGACGACGACGATATCCTCGCCGACGGCAGCAACGGCGGCATGGGCGGGATGGACGACATGGACGACATGGGCGGTGACGACGACCTGCTCAGCGACGACGGCGGGATGGACGGCATGGATATGGACGGCGAGATGTCGCTCGACGGCATGGACGGCGGCGAAGGCGACGACGGCCCCTCCAGCGAACTCGAGTCCCGCGTCGAGGAGATCGAAAACAACGTCGGCTCGCTTTCTTCAACGGTCAACACCGTCCAGAGCGAGAACGAGAAGATCAGCGACTCCCTCGAGGAGATCGAAGAGGACATTCGCAAGCTGCTGGAAGTCTACGAGATGGTGACGCAGGGCGTGAACCCGTTCGTCGAGGGCGACTCGCTGAGCGACTCCTTCGAGCACGGCAGCGGGGGCGGAGGCGCCCAGGGGACGGGTAACTTCGGCGACGAGAGCCTGTTCGACAGCGACGTCGAGGACGAGGAAGACGAGGAGATCGACGACGATATCGCGAACGCCGAAGCCGAGGACTTCCTCGACGACGGCATGGACGACACGGACGACGAGGAGGACCTCGAGTTCGACGACGTCGGGATGGACGACGAGTTCGACGACATGGACGAGGGCGGTGACGACGACTTCGAACTCGACGATGGAGACGACGCCGACACGAGTTCTGACTCCGACTCGGCCGACGGGGACCTCTCGTTCGACGAACTGAAATCCGAGTACGAGTCCGGCGACGCCAACTGGGACGAAGGCGACGCGGACGACGGCGGTGCTGACGATGCCGGCGAGCCCGAGGACCCGTTCGCGGAGGCGGACGAGGAAGACGCCGACCTCGGATTCGACGACGGTGCCGACGAGGACGCAGCGGACGACCCCTTCGCCGAGGACGCTGCCGATACCGGTACCGCCACCGCCGAAACCGAACCGGCCGCGACGGTCGACGACCTCGAGGACGAATCGGCGGGCGCCGCGCCCGCGGGCGATATCGCCTGGGACGACGGCGGCCGACCGTACCTCGAGTCGATCCCCTCGGAGTACGACACCCAGTTCGTCGTGATGGACTGGCTGGACTACCTCGTGAGCGAAGCGGGGCTCAACGGCGCCGCGCGGACCATCAAGTTCTACGAGTCGATCCGGTGGGTGAGTTCGCCGGTCGAAGCCCACCTTCAGACGACGCTGAACGGGTTCGGCGGCGGGCCGGACGTCGAGGATCCGGAGCCGCGGTCGGCGCTCGGCGTCAACCACAAGCGCAGTCTCTGGCGGATCAGTCAGATCAAAACGCCGGAGAAGGAACGGAAACCGTTCGACGAGTGGCTGGCCCAGGAGGGCCTGAACGGCGCTGCGGGCGACGTCCCGGAGGCTGACGCGGACGTGCCCGAGGACGACGAACTCTCGATCGATATCGAGGGCCCCGAGGACGCGACCGACGACCTCGAGACCGACGGGGCCGACGATGCTGACGATGAAGCCGATGCAGACGGCGACTCGGGCGAAGAACTCGTCTACACCGCCGTCGACGACGTCGACGAGCCGGCGACCGACGGTGCCGACGCGAGTGCTGACGACGCGGACACGACCGCGGCCGCAGACGCGTACGCGAACGAATCCGAGCAGGGTGCCGACGACGAGTCCGGTGGGACGACGTTCGAGCACGTCGACATCGACCGCGACGAGACGGAGACCGACACCAACGGCGCCCAGAAGATCCTCATCGACGAGTCGGGATCGGAGGACGACGCGAACGCGGCCTCGAGCGCCGACGCGGATCGAACGCGAGAGACCGCACCGGACGCCGCAACTGAAACGGACGCCGTCTGGACGGACAGCACCAACGCGACCGTCCTCCGCGAGAACCGCGTCGACGACGACTTTACTGACAACGGCCAGATGATCTGGGTCGACTCGGACGTCGTGCTCTCGGAGGCCGGCGCCGACCTCTACAACACGGGCGGCTACGCTCGAGGGGCGGACGCCGAGACGGCGGAGCAGGACGGAGACGACTCGCTCAAACCGCTGTTTATCCCGGACGAAGAGGGCAACCTGACGATCGAACCCGTCCAGTTGCTCCTCGTCCACGACGACGAGACGGACCGGAGCTGATGCACTATGAGTAAGCGTAACAATATCTTCTCTATCGGGTTGGACGACCGCGACCGCCTCAACAAGGAACTCGGCGGCGGCATTCCGACCGGCAGTATCGTTCTCATGGAAGGCGACTACGGGGCCGGCAAAAGCGCGATCTCCCAACGGTTCGCCTACGGACTGTGCCAGACGGGCAAGTCGGTTACGTTCCTCTCGACGGAACTCGAGGTACAGGGCTTTATCGACCAGATGGACTCGCTGAACTACAACGTCGAGGAACACCTCCTGTTCGAGAACATGTTGTTCCTCCACGGCGATCTGGACAGCGGGGGCGTGCTTTCCTCGACCACCGAGGAAGACAACCGTCAGGATCTGCTGACGGATCTGATGGAGGAAGAGACCCTGTGGTCCGCCGACATCGTAATCATCGATACCTTCGACGCGATCCTCCGTAACGATCCGAAGTTCGAGGCGCTGGTCCGGCAAAACGAGGAGCGCCAGGCCGCCCTCGAGATCATCTCGTTCCTCCGCGATATCATCTCCCAGGGGAAGGTCGTCGTGCTGACGGTCGACCCCTCGACGGTCGGCGAGGAAGCGATCGGCCCGTTCCGATCGATCGCCGACGTGTTCATCGAACTCGAGATGATCGAAGTCGGGAACGACATCCGCCGCCAGCTGTTCATCAAGCGCTTCGCGGGGATGGGCGAACAGGTCGGCGACCGGGTCGGCTACTCGGTCCGGTCCGGAACCGGAATCGTCATCGAGAACCGGAGCGTCGCCTAAGACGGTGGTCGCCGCATGACGGAAATGGGGACGCCGAAGCCGTCGGACGAGCTTCAGGAGATAGCGGCGCGTCGCCCGCACCTCCGCGAGCACTTGAAGAAGTTCCGACAGATCACCGGCGAGTTCCCGATGTTGATCGACGAGCCGACGGCCGAACACGAGGTCGCACACCCGAACGTCATCTACCCGGTCGGCGGTCCGATTTACAGTCACGTCTACGGCGACATCGGGACGAAGATGCAGTACTTCGCCGTCGAGCCGACGCTCTCCGAGGAAGAGCAGGAGGTCTTCGAGAGCGTCAAAGACTCCTTGCTTCGCCGCAGCGCGACCAAGAAGGCGCCGGAGAAAGACGCCGAGTACGACGACCGGATCGAAGAGTTGCTCCAGGAGACGACCCACATCAAGGGCGAGGAGACGGACAACCTCCTCGAGGAGCTGAAGGTTCGGTTCCACCCCGGCATCGAAGAAGTTCCACAGGAGACCTACGAGAACATCCGCTACCGCCTGAATCGGGATATCGTCGGACTGGGACCGCTCGAGCCGATCATGCGCGACCCGGAGAACGAGGACATTCACGTGATCGGCCCCAACGAGTGTTACGTCGATCACGGCGTGTTCGGGATGGTCGAGACGTCGGTCGACTTCGGGACGCGGGAGGCGTTCGACCGCTGGCTCTCGAACATGGGCGAGCGGATCGGCAACCCGATGACCGACGCGGAGCCGATCGTCGACTCGACGCTGCCCGACGGCTCGCGTCTGAACGTCATTTACAGCGACGACGTGAGCGTGAAGGGGCCCAGCCTCACGATCCGTCAGGGCGACGAGGTCCCCCTTTCAGTGACGCAGATTACCAACTGGGGGACGCTCTCGCCCGAACTGGCCGCGTACCTGTGGCTCTGTCTCGAGAACGAGCAGACGGTGTTCGTCGTCGGGGAGACGGCGTCGGGGAAGACGACGACGCTGAACTCCATCATGTCGTTCATTCCGCGGGACTCGAAGATCTACACCGCGGAGGACACCGCCGAGGTGCTGCCGCCCCACAACACGTGGCAGCAGCTGCTCACGCGCGAGAGCCAGAGCGAGGACAGCGTCGACGTCGACATGTTCAAACTGGTCGAGGCCGCGCTTCGTTCCCGCCCCGAGTACATCGTCGTGGGTGAGGTTCGTGGTGAGGAGGGTCGCATGGCCTTCCAGGCGGCCCAGACCGGCCACCCGGTCATGCTGACCTTCCACGCGAGCGACATCGTCTCAATGATCCAGCGGTTTACCGGGGACCCGATCAACGTCCCCGAGACGTTCATGGACAACGCCGACGTGGCGCTGTTCCAGAACCGCGTCAAGCAGGGCGACGACGTCCTGCGTCGCGTGACCTCGGTCCAGGAGATCGAGGGCTACTCCGAGCAGATGGACGGGGTCGTCACCCGGCAGGTGTTCTACTGGGACCCCGTCGAGGACGAGATCGTCTTCCAGGGGATGAACAACTCCTACGTGCTCGAGGACCAGATCGCGACCCTGCTGGGCTATGCGGAGACCCGGGACATCTACGACGACCTGCGGTTCCGCGCCGACATCATCGAGCGGATGATCCAGGAGAACATCCTCGAGTACCACGAGGTCAACTCGGCGATCGAGTCGTTCCAGCGCGACGGCGTCGAAGGGCTGCCGTTCCACATCACGCGGCCGGACTAACGACGCGACCGCGACCGACGGAGACGGACCTGCGGTAACGGCACCGACGGCGATACCTAAATGCTAAGACAATTCACGATAGATGGGAGCGTATGACTGAGGACGTCGTCGCCGATTTCACGGGGCGGTTCTTTTTCAATCGCGGCGGTACGGGGGATGGGACGCCGTTTACCGGGCGGATCATTACGACCGAGAAACGGGTCGTACTCGTGACCGAGGACGAGAAGAAGACGATTCCGCTCTCGCGGGTCGTCGACGTCAACGTCGGCACCGTCCCGAGTCACGTCAGGCAGTTCTTCGACGATACGGTGACGATCGGCTACAAGACCGACGAGGGGACCCGCAGCGCGGTCATCGAGAGCCGCGGCGAGTCCGTCGAGGAGTTCGTCTCGCTGCTGTTTCGCTGCCTGCTGGACGGTCGGAAAGCCGCCGTCCGCCACCCGGCCCGCGTCGGCGGCCGCGTCAAGGACACCTCCGTCGTCCCCGGGAAGATCGGCATCGACGACCGGCGGATCGAGGTCCGCTCGAAGGCCGGCACCTTCAGCTTCGACGTCGAGACCGTCATGGAGATCGATCGAACCAACAAGATCGGCGAGAGCGACGACCGCGTGACGCTGGTCGTCAAACACATCGACCGCGGCTCCGGACTCACACAGACGTCGCTGATCGCCCCCTCGAAGAGTCAGTACGTGAACCTGCTCGCCCGGTTCCTCCGCCTCGAGTTCGACGAACTTCGGGAGGAGGTCGCGGACCTCGAGCTCTCGAACCCCGAAAAGCGGGTCCTGGTCGGGATCCACGCGACCGGCGGCGACATCGACTTCACCAACATGTTAGACGGCGATCCGACCTACGTGACGAACGTCCTCAACTCGGTCCAGAAGAAGGGACTGATCGTCGAGAACGGCAACGAGATGTCGCTGACGGCGAAGGGACGGATCATCGTCAGCGAGCGGATCGAGGACGTCAACGCGGGCGGAACGCTCGACCAGTTAGATCGGTAGTGGCGCCGGGCGCGGTTCGGTCCTCGAGAAATCCACGCTCAGTACCGGTTCCGAAGCGGTGCACCTGCGAGTGACTGACGAGAGCGAGGGCCTCCTTGCGAGTACAGCGAGCGAGGGTCCGGAAGCGGGCAGCGCTTCCGGCATTTTTCATCGAGTCTTTGCACCGAGTGGGTCGCCTTCGGCGACCTCGAGGAGGAAAAAGTTCGCCCGTTTACCGATCGAACAGGTCGGCGGGATCGATGCGCGTATTCTCCGAGTTCTCGACGAGCAGATCCGATAGCGCCTGCTCGAGTTCGTCCCGCCGCGGTAGGGCGAGCATCTGGCAGGTGAACACCTGATCGCTGTCGGTCTGGATGCTCGAGTCGAGCATGAACGCGTGATCGTCGGTCTCGGCGATCTTCGACGTGATCGGGCTCATGATCGAGGAGCCGGTGTCGGCGACGAACTCCGGCGGCTTGTGTTTGATCTCGGCGTCTAAGACGTTCGCCCAGCCGTCGATGAAGCCGCTGGTCATGATGTTGCCCAGTTCCTTGAGCGCCTCCTGTTCCATGCTGCCCCACTGTTCGTCGGTCTCCATCGGCACCAGCGAGTCGACGACCGCCCGTCCGGAGGGCTGGTCGAACAGGATCACGAGGTAGCCGCCGAGTTTCCCCTCGAACTCCATGACGTTGCCGACGTAGCGCTTGTTGCCGACCTCGCGCGGGATGTCCTCGATCGGCACCAGCGTCAGCCGGCTGACGTTGACGTTCGTGTCGATGCCGGTCATCGAGGTGATGTTCGCCGCCGCCTTCTCGGCGCCCTCCTTGGTCATATCCGTGAAGACCTCGAGCTTCTCGAAGGAGATGCCGTCCTCGGCGCGGGGCGTAAGCGCGCGCTCGAGCGAGGTCGAGTCGGGAACGAGTAGAATGCGGAAGTCGACGGGTTCGTTGACCTCGCCCTGCGAGGCTTCGACGCGGCTGCGGAACACGAGGAGGTGGGTGTCCTCCTCCGTCGCCGACTTGGGTAAGACGTCGACGCCGGTCCCCTCGATGTAGTCCGGCGGCGAGTTCTTGATCTTGGCGTTCAGGTAGTTCGCCCAGCCGTCGACGAACCCGCTGGACATGATATTTCCGACTTCCTTGATGCTGCTCTTTTTCTTCTCGGGGTCGTCGGCGGGAACGAGTTCGTCGGTGATCGCGCGCCGACCCCGTTCGTCGAACGCGAGGACAACCTCGCCCGAAATTTCGCCGCTCAGATCGATGTTGACGCCGGCGAACTCGGTGCCGATGAATTCGTACTGCAGGTCCGACGCGGACATCAGCGAGACGTTGGTCACCTGAACGTTCGTGCTGATCCCCGTCAACTGTGCGAGAGAGTCGGCGGCCGACTGTGCGCCGTCGTGGGCGAGCTCCTGAAAGGTCTCGAGTTCTCGAATGTCGATTTCCATGGCGAGTTACCCGGCGACGATGCTGTTGAGTTCCTCGAGCACGCTTTCCTTCTGGAAGGGTTTCGTGATGTAACCCTCGGCGCCGGCCTTGATCGAGTCTTTCATCTGCTCGGCCTGCTCGACGCTGGTGCACATGACGACCTTCGCGTCCGGATCCATGTCCGTGATCTCGTCGGTCGCCTCGATTCCGTCCTTGATCGGCATGACGATGTCCATAAAGACGATGTCCGGCGATTCTTCCTGATAGAGTTCGACGGCTTCGACGCCGTTTTCGGCTTCCCCGACGATGTTGTGGTCTTCCTCGAGGATTTCACGGAGGAGATCCCGCATGAACCCAGAATCGTCTGTAATCAGCACGTCCATGAACGGTCCAATACACCCAGATAACTTAACAATGTTGCCCGAATGAACGACTTCGTTGCTGGGTGGCGACAGTGGAAAATAGCTATTTTGGAGATTCGCATGCGATTGGGAACGTTCATCGGCCGAATGTTTCACATACGCGCGTACGAAGAACTATATTATTATCGGCCGTTGCGCTCCCGACCGTCGCTACAACCGGAGAGAAACCGACAGCTGTTGCCCGAGGACGATCGGGGCTGGCTCGAGAGGAACGGAATCGAACGACGGCGGCGATACCGGAAAGAACGGGTAGCGACGACTACAGCGTTTCGACGTCCAGAATCATCACGACCTCGCCCTCGCCGAGGACGGAGGCGCCGCTGATACCGGGCGCGCCGCTCAGGAGGCCCTCGAACGGTTTGATGACGACCTCTTCCTGACCGACGACGTCGGAGCAGCGCAGGTAGACCTGCCTGACGGTGTCCTTGATCCGGATGACCATGTCGTCCTCGGAGGGGGCGGCCTCCGGGACGTCGAGGTGGTCGCGAAGCGAGAGCAGCGGGTAGACGCGGTCGTCGTGCGTGATCGCGGGCCGGCCTTCGACGGACTCGACGGTCACGTCCTCGAACTCGGAGATCTCGTCGATGTTCTTGATCGGCACGCCGTACTGCTCGTCGCCGACGGTGACGAACAGCACGCGGACGATGGCGACGCTGACCGGCAGCGTGAGCGTGATAGCCGTCCCCTCGTCCGGTTCGCTCTCGACATTGATCGAGCCGTCGACGCCGCGGACGACCTGATTGACCACGTCCATCCCGACGCCGCGGCCGCTGACCTCGGTGACCTCTTCGGTGGTCGAGAAGCCCGGATGGAAGATGAGGTCGAACACCTCGGAATCGTCGAGAACCTTCACTTCCTCCTCGGTCTTGATCCCCTTCTCGACCGCCTTCTCGCGGATGCGTTCGACGTCGAGTCCGGCGCCGTCGTCTTCGACGGTGATCGAGACGCGGTCGCGCTCGCGCTCCCCGACGAGTTTGATCGATCCTTCGCGGGGTTTGCCCTTCTTCTCGCGCTCCTCCGGGGACTCGATGCCGTGGTCGACCGCGTTCCGGATGAGGTGCATCAGCGGATCGCTCAGTTCGTTGAGGATCGAGCGGTCCATCTCGATGTCGACGCCCTCCATCTCGAAGTCGATCTCCTTGCCCTGATCGCGGGAGATGTCGCGGACGACCCGCGGGAAGTTCCCGACGATCTTCTTCAGCGGAACGAGGCGGATCTGCAGCACCGTATCCTGCAGGCTCGAGGTGATCTTGCCGTGTTCCTCGAGTTCGTCCTCGGCTTCGACGAGGTCGTGCTCCTCGATGATCTTCCGGAGCTTGATCCGGCTGGTGACCATCTCCTCGACCTGGTTGTAGAGCTGGTCGATCTGCTCGACGTCGACGCGGATGGATTCGACTTCCTGGGAGCCGTGGGAACCGCCGGTGCTGCGACCACTGTCGTCGTCTTCGCTTGCTGTGTCGTCCGCGTCGGAATCGGCGTCCGCGGCGAGGTCGTCGCCGAGCGCCTCGACCGCGACGTCGCCGACGTACCGGTTCTCGTCGTAGAAGCCGGCGACGTCGTCGCTTCCGACGGCGTCTCCCGTGCGCAGGTACGCGTCGAGCACGCCGCCGAACTCCTCGGACTCGAGCACGTCGTCCTCGGGGACCATCCGGACGACGTCGTACTCGTCTTCGGTCGCGTCGAGGACGAACATCGCGTCGACGTGGGGCGAGTCGTCGTTGTCGATGCTGACGGACGCCCGGAAGAGTTCCTCGTCGTCCTCGAGGTCGACGGCCTCGGCTAGCTCCTCGAGGGGGACGTCGTGCGCGTCGGCCACGTCGGCATTCGCGTCGCCGTCGTCGCTCGCGCTTTCGTCGGCGTCAGCGTCGGCGGCGTCCTCGCTTTCGTTCGCTCCCGCCTCGAGCGACGCGCGGATCTCCTCGATCGTCGCCTCCGGGTTCGTGTGAGTCTCCCCGTCGTCGGAGATCTCGTTGACCATCGCCTCGAGGTGGTCGACGCCCTCGAAGATGAGGTCCATCCGCTCGGGCGTGACCGCGAGTTCGCCGTCCCGGATGCAGTCGAGCAGGTCCTCGATCGCGTGGGCCATGTTGCTCGCCTTCGTGTAGCCCATCACGCCGAAGTTGCCCTTGAGGTTGTGCGCGACCCGGAACACCGTCTCGATGGCGTCGGAGCTTTCGGGGTCGTCCTCGAGGTCAAGCAGGGCGTTGTTTAATTTCCGGATGTCCTCCTGGCTCTCCTGGACGAAGGTGCTGGTCGCGTCGCTCACGCGGACCACCCCCGGAAGGCGTTGACGACGCCTTCGGCGAGCCGACCTTTCGGCAGCACCATGTCGACGTCGACCTGTTCAGCGGCAACCTTCGGCATCCCGTAGACGCGGGAGGTCGCCTCGTCCTGAACGATCGCCTTGCCGCCGGCCGCCTTGATCGCGCCCAGACCTTCGGCGCCGTCGGCGCCCATGCCGGTCATGATGACGCCGGCGAGGTTGCCCCGGACCGTCTCGGCCGCGGTCTCCATGGTGACGTCGATGGCCGGCTTGACGTTGTGGCGCTTCGGGCCGTCGTCGTGTTCGACGGTGACCCGGCCGTTGCGCCAGCCGGTGACCGCCATGTGTTTGCCGCCCTTCGCCAGCACGGCCTCGCCGGGCCCGATCGTGTCGCTCCCGGTCGCTTCTCGAATGTCGTACGCTGTTCGGTCGTTGAGGCGTTTCGCAAAACGCTCCGTGTAGTGATCTGCCATGTGTTGAACTACCAGAATTCGTAACCCTGCTCGCTCGGGAAGTTCGGAGAGAACCTGCTCGACGACGCGCGGGCCGCCGGTCGACGCGCCGATGACCAGCGTCGGGTCGTTCGGAAACTCCGCGGCGACGTCGATCGTCGAGCCGGCGCCGGCGGCGCTGGCCCCGCTCCCGGTGCCGGTACTCGTGTTACGGTTCGACTCCGTCGCTTTCGATACGTCGGCGCTCGCAACCGCTTCGACCTGTTCGACGATCTCGTCCTGTTTCGACCAGATGTCGACCGAGTTGTCGCCCGACGGCTTCGCGATGAAGTCGACCGCGCCGGCCTCGAGCGCGTCGAACGTCGCGTCGGCGTTTTTCGTCGTCTGCGAACTGATGACCAGCATCGGCGTCGGGTTGTCGGCCATCACCCGCTCGATCACCTCGTGGCCCGTCAGCCCGGGCATCTGAATGTCGATCGTCGCCACGTCGGGCTCGAGGCGGCCGATCATCGCGACCGCCTCGGTGCCGTTCTTGGCGCGGCCGACGACCTCGACGCCGCCGTCCTCGAGGATCTTCCCGAGGGTTTCGCGCATGACCGCAGAATCGTCGGCGATAACGGCTCGGACCATCAGCGGTCGGAACTGTGGCTCGGTCGGCGGAGTGCGATCGGCCCGGTCGCGGACGGCATCGGCGAGCCCTCGCTGTGCGTCGCGAGTTCGTTGATGCCGTCGGTCTCGGTGTCGCCGGTGTCGGCGACGCCGGTCGCGGGTCGCGGTCGATCCTGCCGTGGGGTGCTGGTGGAGAGAGCGGTTATCATAGCTGGTCGTCGGGAGCGGTTGCCGATCCTGGCAGCTGGATCGACGCCGTCGACGGCTCGATCGCGCTCGAGCGCGGCCGGACGACCGGCGGCGAAGTCGGCGTCGCCGACTTCGACACCGGGATCGGGTCCGGATTCGAGTCCGGGTTCGAGTTCGGGTTCCGACCCGACCTCGAGTCCGACGGCGGCCGAACTGCCGAGACGGCCGCCGTCGTGACCGTCCGCTCGAGCGTCCACACACGCGCGTGTGGTATTGTCGACGGTCGATACGTTCACTGCCATGGAACTGGGTTGTGATGTTCGCCGCATAAAGAATTCGGCCGATCGGGTTATTTCCCGCTCGGATTCGCGGCTCGGAATCGATCGGCTCCGTCTGTCATCCGTATCCGGACAGTGTCCGGCCGGCGACAGGTTCGTCGAGTTGGCCGTGTGAATTATGTAGGCAGCGTTGAAACGACCCAAGCGAATGGCGGGATCCGCTCGGCTGTGTGTGACAAATCAGAAAGGAGGCGTCGGAAAGACGACCGTTGCGATCAACCTCGCCGGTGCGTTGAACGAACGCGGACGGGACGTGCTCTTCGTCGATCTCGATCCGCAGGGCAACGCGACCGAGGGCCTCGGACAGCTCGACGCCTACGACGCCGAGCCGCCGACGCTGCTCGACGCGCTCGTGGACCCGTCCGGCGTCCCGCTCGAGGAGATCGTCTACGATCATCCGGAGATGGACGTGCTCGCGAGCAACGTCGACATGAACGCGGCCCAGTCGACCCTGGCCGAGCAGCCGGACGGCGAAGACCGACTCGACGCGTTGCTGACCGCCCTCGAGCGCGAGGGGGGCTACGACGTCGTCGTCGTCGACTGCCCGCCGCAGCTCGGACTGATCACCGACAACGCCCTCTGTGCGACCAAAAACCTCGTGATTCCGGCGCTGGCCGAATCGACGAGCAAGCGCTCGCTCGAGTTGCTGTTCGACTACGTCGGCTCGCTCCAGATGGACTACGACGTCGAGATCGAGCCGCGCGCGCTGGTCGCGAACCGCGTCGAGTACACCAATCAGGCCGACGAGATGCTCGAGTGGTTCGACGAGGCGCTGCCGGACGTGCCGCTGTTCGAAGTGCGCAAGCGCGTGGCGCTCCAGCGCGCGTTCGAAGCGGGAACGTCGATCTTCGAGGTCGAGGAGGACGTCGACATGGAGGCGGTGTTCGAGTCGATGGCCGAGACCCTCGACGAGCGGATCGGCCGCCAGGAGGTGTCGGCATGACCGACGACAGAGCGCGGCGGATTCGGGACATCCGCAATCGATCGAAGGGAGAGTCGGACGAATCGGACGATAGCACAGTCGACGCCGAGAGCGAGAGCGACGTTGAGGCCGAGACAGGGGCCGAGACCGACGCGGCGACTGACGGGTCCGGTTCGGACGAGGCGACATCGAACGTCGAGTCGGAACCCGACGACGCGTCCGGAACGAACGAGTCGTCCGCAGGGACGGACGACGGGGACGAACGGGACGCGACGGACGAAGCGGACCGGGAACAGGGAAAGGGACAGGAACAGGATCGAGGCGACGCGGAGCAGCCGACGGCGGAACCGACGACCGACGACGCCGACGGCGAGGCGCTCTCCTACGACGAAACCGAAACGACGGGGACCGAGGAGCCGCTCGAGCAGACCGCCGCGGAGCGGACCGAACCGGAACCGGCGGCCGACGCCGGTGGCGCCGCGATCGCGAACGGGAACGCAGCGACGACAGGGATCGGCGCCGGAACAGGGACCGGCACCGAGACGACTGACGGCGTGAGTGAAGCGTCGCTGCAGGGTGCGATCGCCGGCATGTCCGATACGGTCACCGTCGACGAGCGCGTCGGCGAAGCGACCGTCGACTCGACGGCCATCATGGACGCCGACACGTACGGCGATGCGGCCGACCGCGAGGAGGTGTTCGACCGCGGCGACTCGCTGATCGCGTCGACCCACAACGAGGAAGACACCGTCCAGATGCTCGAGTTCTACCTCAACGATAACCGGTACGCGATCGAGATCGGACGGGTCAGCGCGATCGTCGAGATGAAAGACATCACCCGGTTCCCCCGCGGACCGAAAGCCATCGACGGCGTCACCGACCTCCGCGGCGAGATCACGGGCGTTCTCGACCCGACCGTCATGCTCGACGTCGAACGCAGCGAGCCCTCCGAGGACCACTACATCGTCGTCATCGAGCGCGACGGCGACAAGCAGAAGCTCGGGATCCGCGTGACCGACGTTTCGCAGGCGGTCACCTACCGCGAGTCCCAGATCGACGAGACGGGGACGGTGATGGACGGGACGGACGCCCAACACGAGTTCGTCGAGGGGATCATCAAGAAGAACGTCGACGACGGAACGGCGCTGGTCGCGTGGCTCGATATCGACAGTCTGATCGAGACCACGGAGACGGAGTACACGCCGAGCGATTACGTCCGGAACTGACCGGCCGTCATTACATCGTTCTTTCGACAGTTTTCGTTCGAAGCCGGGGGCACGTCCAGTAGCGGAGTGGCTCGACTCGCCGTCGAGTCGCGATCCCGGAGCGCGTTTCCCTCGAGCGTCGAGGCTCGACGTCAGCACTCGCCGCGTCGGAATCCGACGGTAGAATCGATCCTTCGGGAATTGCGGACGGGGGAATGACGTTCGTTCCGCCAGTGATTTTAAATAGTGAAGGTTCGACCATGTGGGTAGTAAACAATGGACCGAATGGGTAGTAACGACCGGCCCGAATCACGACGACAAACTGACAGTTCCTCGGGAGGGAACGGCGATCGCGACGGAAGTTCGGCGAGCGGCGACCGCGGGGATCGTCGACCGAACCGACGGCACCGGACCGACGGCGGCAATCGACCGGCGACGACGGCCGCAGCCGACCGACCGGCGACGGGTGAGGGGGACGAGGAAGTCGGGACGGATGGCGAGCCCGACGCGGCCGCCGTGAACGATGCCGGGACGCTGCGACGCGCCGGCTACCAGCAACTGTTCGACGGCACCGGCGTCCCGACCTTCATCCTGGACGCCGACGGCACCATCGTCGAGTGGAACGCGGCCCTGGCCGAACTGACCGGCGTCGACCGGACCGAAGCGGTCGGCCACGAACACGCCTCGGAACACTTCTACCCGGACGGGCGTCGCGCGGACACGCTCGCGGACAAGGTGTTGCAGGCCCCCGAGCGCGCGCACCTCGAGTACGGCGTCGAGCACCGCGATCCCGATCGGAATCGGTACGGCGACACCAGCACGATGGTCGACCGCCACGGCGACGAGAAGCACATCGACTTTTCGGCGACGCCGCTGTACGACGGCGACGATCTGATCGGCGTCATCGAGGTCGTCATCGACCGCACCGACATCGTCAACGAGCGGGACGCGACGGTCGATCTGGTCCAGGAGATTCGCACGACGGCAAACGAGATCAGCGACGGGGACCTCACCGCCCGCGCCGAGCGCAGCGACGATTTCGACGCGCTCGACGACGATCTAGTCGACGTCGTCGACGCGGTCAACGGGATGGCCGACAACTTAGAGACGCTCACCGGCCGGGTCACCGAGCAGGCGACCGAGATGCGCTCGGCCGTCGACGAAGCGAACGACGCGGCCGACGAGATCGCCGGGAACGTCACCGAACAGCACGGGCTGCTCGAGGACTCGGTCGACGAGATGCAGTCGTTCGCGGCGGGCATGGAGGAGGTTGCGGCCCAGGCCGACGAGGTCGACTCCGCGGCGCGGACGGCGAGAGAAGCCGTCGAGCAGGGCCTCGACGCGGGCGAGGACGCGCGCGAGGCGACCGAAGACGTCGTCGCGATCGGGGACGAACTCCGCGAGAGCGTCGACGCCTTAGCCGAGAAGATGAACGAGATCGGGGACGTCGTCGAGGTCATCTCCGACGTCGCCGACCAGACGAATCTGCTGGCGCTCAACGCGAACATCGAAGCCGCGCGGGCCGGCGAGAGCGGCAACGGGTTCGCCGTCGTCGCCGACCAGGTCAAGAAACTCGCCGACGAGACCCAGGAACACACCGAGGAGATCACGAAGAGCCTCGACGAGTTGCAGGCCCAGTCGGAAGACACGACCGACGCCGTCGAACAGTCCCACGAGCGGATCGAACACGCCGACGAACAGATCGAGGCCGTGCTCACCTCGCTCGAGGACATCGCCGACTCGGTCGACGAGGCGGCTAACGGTATCTCCGAAGTCGCGCGGGTGATCGACGATCAGACGGCCAGCATCGAGGAGCTCACGTCGACGATGGAGACCGTCCGCGACCGGTCGGACGAGAGCGAGGCGGCCGCCGAGCGGATCGTGGCGGCGACCGATCACCAGAACCAGACGATCGAGACGCTCATGGCGCGAGTCGACGAGTTACAGACCGACGACGTCTAACGCGGTCGCTCGCGGTTGATTTCTTCGCTCTCTTTCCGTCGTTTCCGCTCAACTGATGCAAACCGACTGGACGGCCCGCTCACTATCGTTGCGGGGCTTCGAGAACAGCAAACTGACCGAACTCAGATCCGAACGCTGGTCGGATCGATCCAGAACACGAACTCGTCGTCTCGCCGGATGACGCCGGCGATCCCTTCCCCGTCGACCGAGGTGTCGACCGTGTCGGTCCAGACTTCCTCGACCTGGTAGACTTCGTCGGCGAGCCAGCCGATGCGCTCGTTGGAGCCGCGCTTGCGCTTGAAGACGATGATCCGGTTGCCGATCGCCGAGTCGTCGTCCGTCTCGCCGAAGATCCGCCGAAGATTGACGATCTTCGTCGTCTCGCCGCGCAGATCCATGACGCCCTCGACGTGGTCCGGCGTGTTCGGCACCGCCGTCAGCTGGTTGGTGTCGACGATCTCCGCCACGTAGCCGATGTCGACGCAGTAGCGGTTCTCGCCCAGGCTAAACTCGAGCACGTGGGTGCTCGTTCTGTCCTCCTCGTCCGCAGTCGGTCGGTTCGATTTCGTCGTTGACATGTGGCTCACTTCCGATTGGTTCCGGCTTCGACGCCCGTCCCGTCCTCGAGTTCGAGTCGGTCGAGCTCGGCGTCGATTTCCTCGACGAGGTCGCTCGCGTCCGCGGTCGTCGCGACGATGGTCTCGACTTCGTCGGCGATCTCCTGCGATCGTTCCATCGCGCTGTCGGTCATGCTCGCGACCTCCTCGGTGCTCGCAGCCTGATCGTCGGTCGCGGTCGCGACCTCGCGAATGCCGGTACTGGCTTCGGCGACCGCCTCCTCGATCCGGCCGAGGTTGTCGACGGTCTCTTCGACCAGCTCGACGCCGTCGTCGATCTCCGCGTTCGCCGTCTCGAGGCTGTCGACGGTTTCCTCGGTGTCGGCCTGAATCCGGTCGACCATGCGTTCGATGTTCGTCGCTTCGTCCTGGGATTCCTCGGCGAGGCTCTTGACTTCATTGGCCACCACGGCGAACCCGTCGCCCGCCTCACCGGCGGTCGCGGCCTCGATCGAGGCGTTCAGCGCGAGCAGGTTGGTCTGGTCGGCGATGTCGTTGATGACGTCGACGATCTCGTCGATGCGCTGGACGCCCTCGCGGAGGTTCTCGACGTCCTCGGTGACCTCGTCGGCCGCCTCCTGGACGCCCTCCATCTTGTCGATGGCCTCCTCGGCGGTCTCGGTCGTGTCGCTCGCGACCGATTCGGCCTGTTCGCTGGTCGCGCTGACCTCCTCGGCGTTCGAGGCGATCTCCTCGACGGTCGCCGAGAGCCCGGAGATTTCGCTCGCGATTTCGCTCATCGAGTCGGACTGTTCGGCGGTGAGGTCGTCGATCTCGTCGGCGCCGTCCGCGACGTCGTCGGTCGCTTCGGCGACTTCCTCGAGCGTGTTCTCCATGCTCCGGCGCGCGTCCGCGAGATCCTCCCGCGTTCGGTCCTGCGCTTCGATTTCAGCTTCGTACTCCTCGAGTCGCTGCTCGTACTCCGCGAGTTGCGCTTCGTAGGCGTCGATCCGTGCCTCCTGGGCGCTCGAGCGCGCTCGCAGCGCGAGTTGCTGGTCGACCATCGACAGTCGGACGGCCGACAGCGCCCGGTTGAGGGCGTCGTCGACCGCCCGCTCGAGGGTCCCGTTGTCGGTCGCGGGCGCGGCGGCGACGCCGCCGTCGGTTGCACGGTCGTCGGACGTGCCGTCGTCCGCATCCTCGTAGCGAGCCACGACATCGGCCGCGATCTCCTCGAACAGCCGCTCGTACTGAACGCCGAACGAGCCGAGATAGACGTCGGGGCCGGCCGACAGCAGCGCCGCCACGTCGTCCCCGCGCAGCCGACGGTCGAAAAAGTCGGCGTCGTACTCGCCGTCCGTAGCCCCCTCAAGGGCTTCGCGTCGGCTTCGCTCGAGAGCGGCTTCGTCGGACCCGGTCCGCTCGAGCGCCGCGCCGATATCGATATCCGACTGGGAACGGACCGCATCGACGGACGCGGCAGCGAGTTCGTCGCTGACGGCGTCGAACAGGTGAGACATCGACTCGAGGCGGCGCTCGTCGGCCGACTGCAGGCCGGCGAGGTCCTTCGCGCGGGAGACATCGTCCCGAGAGACGGCATCGGGTTCGACGACGGCCTCGCGAGCCGCGTCGAGACGGGACGATTGACGGTCCGATCTAGACATACCGATAAAAGTGAAGGTCAGGGGGATAAGTGTTGTTGCAGATCGAACTAGTTCGTGGGCTGCCGTCGCACGGTCGCGCCGCCGAATGCGGGTAGTCGCTGCGGTCGTTCCTCCGGTCCGTCGAGATCGACGCCGTGGCGCCGGTGCGCGACTTTTATCCGCGTCCGGCGCCGATTTCGGGGCATGAGTGACCCACGTTCGGAGTTTCTGGCCGGCGACCGGCCGGACGACGTCGCGCTCTATCTGGCCGACTCGTTCGTCGACGACGACCGCCTCGAGCAGTTCGGCGAGTCCGTCGAGGGCGGCACGCTGATCGTCGTCGACGGCGAGAGCGGACGGAACGCGTTCCAGGCGGCGACCGGCACGGGCGCGATGCAGTTCGCCAAGTCGGCGATGGCTAACGAGGGCATCGTCGACGCCGATCTCACCGGCGGCACCTGTCCCGAAACGCCCGGCGACAGCGAGGGCGACCACGAACCGAAGTTCGTCTTCGCCTTCGCGGAGGAGCAAAACGACGACGTCGGCGGCATCTACGCCGAGGGCGACGTCATCCACGCGTACGTCCAGTGCGAGTGCGGCACCGCCTACTCCGACAAGTGGAACCCCGAACCCGAACGCGATCCGGCCGAACCCGAGGAGCTGTAAGGCCGCAGCGACCAGTTTCCGGTCGCATTTCTCGATCTCGAGCGACCGCCGCCGGCTGCCGAGAACGCCGCCGACGGCAAGGTCGCTGTTTTTCCGCCTCGACGGCCTAGTTGACGGTAGATACCACTATGAGCTCCGTCGACACGGCTCAGCGAACCGAGCGCGGATTCGGCCTCTCGAGTCGCGACGGTCGCGTGATCGGCGGCGCGAGCCTGCTGATGGCGATCAACGTCGCGGTGATGTACGCCTTCGTGGGGACGCCGCTCGCAGCGATCAACGACTTCCTGTTCGGGACCGCGCCGATCCTCGGCGTGATCGTCTACGGCGTGGCGATCACGGGCGGCCAGTTGATCGCCGAGCGCGGCGTCAAGGGCGGCGACACGGGAATCGCCTTCGTCGGCGTCGTCGTGTTGCAACTCGCGTTCGGAATCTTCGGCGCGGGCGTGCTGCGGTTCGCCCCGCCTGACAGCGCACTCACGATCCTCGGCGTGACGGCGATCGTTACCGCCGTTCTGACGGCGCTGATCGCCGGCTACGTCTACGCGCGGTCGACGACGTTCGAACACTGGGGGAAGTTCGCCAACTACGCGTTCCTCGGCGGGATCGCCGTCATCGCCATCGGCTCGTTCGTCCTCTCGGAACTGCTGGTCGTCGGTTTCGTGCTCGTCTTCCTCGGCTTCCTGCTGCGGCTGGGCTACGAGATCTGGCAGGTTCGGGACAACCGCGACGCGTCCGTCGGCCTCCAGACGATCGGCGTCTACGTCGCCGTCGCCGGCGTCTTCGTCCACGTGTTACAACTGGTGATGCGATACTTCGCCTCAAGGCAGTAACCGAGTAGTAGTGTGACAAGATAATCGGAAAAACGGCTCGGCAAGCTGGAAAACACGCTACGACTGCCGAACGGCGGGGACGGCAGTCAGTGGATGCCCATCGCTTCGATCTGTTCCTGATACCGGTTCCGGATGGTGACCTCCGTCACCTGGGCGACCTCCGCGACCTCGCGCTGGGTCTTCTTCTCGTTGCACAGCAGCGACGCGGCGTAGATCGCGGCGGCAGCGTACCCCGTCGGCGACTTCCCGGAGAGCAGGCCCTTCTCCGCCGTGACCTGGATGATCTCTCGCGTCTTCGCCGTGACCTCCTCGCTCAGATCGAGCTCCGAGCAGAACCGCGGGACGTACTCCTGGGGATCGACCGGCTTCAGTTCCAGACTCAGCTCCTGGGCCACGTACCGGTACGTGCGCCCGATCTCCTTTCGTTCGACTCGGGATACCTCGGCGACCTCCTCGAGACTCCGCGGGATGCCCTCCTGGCGGCAGGCGGCGTAGAGGCAGCCGGTGGCGACGCCCTCGATCGAGCGGCCGCGGATCAGGTCCTCGGAGAGCGCCCGTCGGTAGACGACGCTGGCGACCTCGCGGACCGATCGCGGGATGCCGAGCGCGCTCGACATGCGGTCGATCTCGCTTAACGCGGACTGGAGGTTCCGTTCGCCGGCGTCTTTCGTGCGGATGCGTTCCTGCCACTTGCGGAGCCGGCGCATCTGGCTGCGCTTGTCCGCCGACAGCGAGCGGCCGTAGGCGTCCGTGTTCTTCCAGTCGATCTGGGTGGTCAGCCCCTTGTCGTGCATCGCCTGGGTGGTCGGCGCGCCGACGCGGGACTTGCTCTGTCGCTCGGAGTGGTTGAACGCGCGCCACTCCGGCCCGCGATCGATGTTCGACTCCTCGACGACGAGCCCGCAGTCGTCGCAGACGAGTTCTCGCTGGTCCTCGCTCCTGACGAGGCTGTCGGAGTTACATTCCGGGCACACCCGTTCAGCCGCCGTATCCTGCTCGTTCTCGCGTTCCTGTGTCGTTTCGGAGTCGCGCGTTCGCTGCCGGGTGAGCCTATCCATAACCCGATACAACCGTCCCAGTGGCTTAAGGGACGTGCTATGACAACCGAATGATGATACTCGCGGATCACGTCGGAGCTCGAGGGAGAACGAGCCCGAGTAGGCCCAGAGCGACCGAAAACGCAGTGTTTGGATTGTGGATGACGATTACGCGGCGGTTTCGTCGGCGTCCGCGTCGTCCGGAGTCTCGCTTTCCTCATCCGCGACGACCTCGCGGAACGCGTCGAGGATGACCTGCTTCGTCACCGCCCCGCGGGAGGTCCAGTGGTTCGCGAAGTCGAGCATGTCGTCGTAGATGTCGGGTTTGCAGCCCGCGGCCTTGGGGTGGCCGCCGCCGTTAACCCTCCCTGCGACCTCGTGGCAGCGGTCGAACTCGTCGGTTCCCCGGATCGAGGCGGAGCCGGCGGGTTTGACGATCACCGAGGCGTCGGCGCCCTCCTCGCGCATCGCTTCGGCGACCTCGTTTTGCGAACAGCGGCCGTAGGTGACGCCGACGGTGTAGCCGCCGATCTCGCGGTACTCGGCGCGCGCGATCGCGCGGTCGATCAGCGCCTCCTTCTCGACGCGGCGCTCGGAGATGTATTCGTGGACCCAGTCAGGGAGGTCCACGCCGTACTCGCGGACGACCTCGACGTACTCGGCAGGGTCGGTCCAGTACGCGTAGTCCGCCAGATCGTCGCTACGAGGGTCCTCGCGCAGCCAGAGGTCGTGATCCCGCGTCACGGCTGCCAGTTCTTCGTACATCGGCGAGAAGTCGTACTCGAGCGAGCGGTAGACGACGTCGGCCGAACACTCCTCGTCGGAGTCGCCGATCACGAGGTCGACGCCGGCGTCGCGAACTGCCTGCGCGACCTCGTCGTCCCACTGGTGGTGGTCGTACCACGCGACCGAGGAGGCGGTCTCGAGGGCCGCCTCGAGTTCGTCCTCGACGTACTCGTACCTGTCCGGCGCGAGGTCGCAGACGAACAGTTCGATCCCGTCGTCGCCGTACTCGGCGACCCGCGCGATCGCGTCCTCGACGTCGTGGGGGCTCGCCGGGATCAGGGCGACCTCGTGGGGCGTCGGCTCGGGTTCCTCGAGCGGGCTCTCGACCTCGTCGCCGGTGAGGCCGACGGCTGCCTCTTCAGCGTCATCGACGGCGTCGGCCGCGTCCGACGCCTCTGTGGACGCGTCGTTCTCGTCACCGTCCGCAGCCTCGTCGTCCGGTTCGGGAACGTTCTGCACGTCGTCGTAGGCCTCCCGAATCAGGGCGACGCAGGCCAGCCCGTCGGCGTCGGGGTCGGCGATAAC
Organism: Halopiger xanaduensis SH-6; assembly: GCF_000217715.1. GTDB lineage: Archaea > Halobacteriota > Halobacteria > Halobacteriales > Natrialbaceae > Halopiger > Halopiger xanaduensis. The sequence goes on along the minus strand of NC_015666.1, from coordinate 2,828,043 downwards.
CGCGACCTCGGCCCCCTCGAGGGCGGCGGCCGCCTGCTCTTCTTCTAAGTCCTCCTCGACCGTGTCGGGCAGGAAAAAGCCGGTTCCCGGGAGGACGGACTTGCGGGCGAGCGGCAGATCGCCGCTGTCGATGAGTTCGTCGTACATGTTCCCCCCTGGGACGCGGGCGGGGAAGTGCGTTCCCCTCTCGCGTCGCTCGGCGGACGCGTGGCTCCGACTGACGGGCAGAATTGAGGAGGGAGAACCGAAGCAGCTACGCGTCCGCGACCGTCTCGGCGACCTCGCCCGACTCGGCCGCCTCGCCGTCGCCCGCCGGCTCGAGCTGGCGAACCGTCAGCACGGGCGCGGGCGAGGTTCGGACGACCCGCTCGGCGACGCTGCCCAGCAGCAGGCGGTTCTCCCCGTGGCGGCCGCGGGTCCCGGTCGCGACCAGATCGGCGTCGATCTCGCGGGCGTACTCGCAGATCTCGGCCGCGGGCCGACCCTCGCGAACGGCGGTCGTCACGTCTCGGTCGGCGCGGTCCTCGACCGTTCCCAGGGCGGCGTCCGCGTGGGTCTCGAGGGCGGTTCGGAGCTCCTCGCGGAGCTGTTCGGGCGAGGCGTCGACCTCGCTGGCGTCGACGACCGACAGCGCGTGGACCGCGGCGTCGAACCGAGCGGCGAGATCGAGCGCGACGTCGACGGCTCGCTTGACGCTCTCGGAGCCGTCGGTAGCGACCACGACCGTATCGAACATGCGCGAGGGTTCTGCCTCCGGTGGCTTAAACTCCCCTGCTCCTGCACTCGTTCGGCCGTCCGTCGATTCAGTGCCGCTCCGGGTCCGATCGCGACTCGAGCGTATCGCCGCAACTCGAGCACACCGCTGCGACTCGAGCGCGACACTGCGATTCCAAAGTCGCCGACGCCGCGGGGGGACCTTTTTGGCATCGGCGCACACACTGGCGCGTATGGACGACAGCAAGCCGTTTTCCGTCGACACCGTCCTCGCGCCCGTCGACGGAAGCGACGAGTCCGCCACCGCCGTCGAATACGCCGTCGCCGTCGCGGATCGGTACGACGCGTCCGTCCACGCGCTGTTCGTGCTCGGACGGGGCGTCGTCCACGGCATGGACGCCGGCACCGTCGACGAGGACGCCGTCGCCGAGGACACGCGGAACTTCCTCGAGGACGTCGGGACGATCGCCGACGAGGCCGACGTCCCCCTGTCGACGTCGATCGACGACGGGTTCTCCCAGACCCGCAAGACCCGCCACCCGGGCAACGTCGTGCTCGACACGGCCGACGAGATCGATGCCGACTTCATCGTTCTGCCTCGGGAGCCGGTCAGCGACGCGACGGCTGCGGAAGTGGAAGTGCTCGAGAAGGCGGCCGAGTACGTGCTGTCGTACGCGAGTCAACCCGTTCTGTCGGTGTAGAACGTCCCTACGGCGATTCAGTTCAGGAGAATCGCCATTTCCTGTTCGAAACTCTCCGTGCCCGTCGCCTCGAAGCCGACCCGCTCGTAGAGGGCGATCGCCGGCTGGTTCCACCGTTCGACGGTCAGCCACACCTTCTCGATGCCGACGTCGCTGGCGTGACCCAGCAGGTGCTCGAGCAGCTGCGTCCCGATGCCGGCCCGCTGGTAGGCCTGCAGGACGAAGATCGCCAGTTCCCACTCGACGTCGCTGCGGGCCTCGATCGCGCCCGGATCGTCCGTGTCGGGGACGAGCACGGCGTGGCCGATCACGTCGCCGGCGTGGCGCGCGACGACGTTGACGCTCTCGTCGGCGATCGTCTCGAGCCAGTTGCGGATCCGTTCCTCGCCGGTCGGCGGGATCCCCTGTGCTCGGTCCGACGGATCGAAGTCGTCGTACATCGCGACGACGTCGTCGACGACGGCCTCGAAGTCCGCGGGGGCTCGGACCTCGATCGATCGGCCGTCGCCGTCCTCGAACGTCGTCGGCGGCGACGGGAACGGGCCGGCCGGCTCGTCCGGATACGGTCGCGTCCCTGGCATCGTTATCGAACGAGTTTGACGGTCGTCGGGGCGTTCAACAGCACGAATTCGGTGATCGGGCCGAGCTGGATCTTCCCCATCGGGGAGAGCGTGCCGCCACCGATCACCAGCTGGTCGAACTCGCCCTGCTCGGCGTAGTCGACCAGCGCGCTGCCCGGATCGCCCTCGAGGCGGACGATCTCGGCGTCGATACCGGCCTCCTCGAGGTGGTCCTCGGCTTCCGTCGCCATCTCGTCCTGCGATCGCTTCGATTCGGGTTTGTCGAGGACGGCGACGGTGAGTTGGTCGCCGGCCTCCCGCGTCCGATCGATGGTCTGCCGGAGCGCTTTCACCGATTCGTCGCTGCCCCCGAGACCCAGTAAGACGTTCATATACGTGCGTGTGTCCGCACACACGAAAACCGTTATGCCGGGCGGCCGGTGCGCGACGGTGAACCGCGCGAGGCCTGGTTCCACGCGACGCGCTGGGACCGACTGGCACACGAGTTCCGTGACGACGCTGTTAAGACCGTGTGGGGAGTACGGTGACCGAATGAGTGACGCGGCGCTCGATGTCGTAGAGTTCCTGCTCACGACGAGCGTGTATTCGGACGACAGGACGCTGGACGAGAACGATCTGCCGCCGTCGTTCCGCCGAGTTTTCTGGACCGGGGGCGCGAACGGCGGCAGCGACGACGGCGATAGCGACGACGGAACCAGCCGCCGCCGCGCCGGCATCAGTCGCCCGCTCTCGGCCACGAACAGCACGGCGCGCGAGGCGACGGGGGTCGACCAACCCTGGGCGGCCGTCTCGGACCTGATGTTCACCGAGCGCGACGAGTTCTCCGGCACGATCACCCTCACCCAACAGGAGATGGCCGAGCGGTGGTTCGCCGAGCGCGCCGACGAAAAGCGATTGCTCGAGAACCCCACCCTCGCCAAACACTTCGCTGAGCACGGCGAGTACGGGGACGACTTCGACGTTACCCACGAGGAGGCCCGCGAGCAAAACCGGCCGATCCGCGCGGATCGGGTCTGGATCGACGGCCTACTCGAGGAGTACTTCGACGACGAGGAGGACGAGGACATGCTCGACCTCGTCGAAGTCCGCGCGCCCGAGGAGGTCGACATCACGCTCGAGGACCTCGTCCTCACCGAGGATCAGGAGGCCGAGATCGACAAGATCGCGAAGGCGATCGAACACCGGGACTACCTCTCGGAGATCGGACTGCGCGAGATCGGCAAGCTGCTGTTCGTCGGGCCGCCGGGGACCGGGAAGACGTCGACCGCGCAGGCGCTGGCCCGCGACATGGACCTGCCGTTCGTCGAGGTCAAGCTCTCGATGATCACCTCGCAGTACCTCGGCGAGACGGCGAAAAACGTCGACAAGACCTTCGAAGTCGCAAAGCGACTCTCGCCGTGCATTCTGTTCATCGACGAGTTCGACTTCGTCGCCAAAACGCGGCGCAGCGACGAACACGCCGCGCTCAAACGGGCCGTGAACACCCTGCTCAAGAGCATCGACAACATCTCGCTGATCGAGGACGACGTCCTGCTGATCGGGGCGACCAACCACCCCGACCAGCTCGACGACGCCGCCTGGCGCCGCTTCGACGAGATCATCAACTTCCCCAAGCCCGACTACAACATGCGGGCCGACATCCTCCAGGTCATCACCCGCCAGATGAAAATCGAGGAATTCGACCCGCAACTCATCGCCGAGGCCACGGAGGGCCTGACCGGCAGCGACCTCCGGATGGTGCTCCGGGAGGCCGTCCTCGAGGCGCTGACCGAGGACCGGACGACCCTGACCCAGGAGGACCTCCTGAACGCGGTCGAGGAGTTCGAGGAGCGGGACAACCTGAAGAACATGGACATGATCGAGGGCGACCACGACGCCCTGGTCGCGGGCGGCGACATCGAGGGTGCTGCGAGCGACGGCGGTCACGAGCACGATCACGATCACGACCACTAACGCGCCACCAAAACGTCACCTTCACTCCGATTTTCTTGGAGACATGACGCGCAGCACGCGGGACTGTCTGAGCAGCGCCCCGATAACGAGTCCGACGATGAAGCCGATCGAGAGAGATCCGATCGCGACGCTTCCCGTCCCCAGGTCCTGATACCAGCCGACGAGCCCGCCGGTTGCCGCGACGCTACCGAGCACCGTAAGCGCTTTTTTGATCGTCCCTTTCGTTTCGGAGAGCCCGGTCGCGAATCCGATCGCGAGTCCGAACGCTCCCGTTCCGGCGGCGGTAGCGACAATACTCATTGATCCACGTCGTATCGTACCCGTTTTTAGTTAGTTAGTTTACCGTTTTGCGAGCGGTCGACCGAATCCAGCGTCGCCTCGAGTCGCAGTCGGACTCGTCGAGGCCACCGATCAGTATACCCTTTATGCGACGGGGCCCAATCACACGCCCATGAGAGACACCGCGCCACACGGAGCGGCAGGGTCCGGGCCCGGGACCGGCGGCGACGCCGACGCCGCGGACGCGTTCGCCGAGCGGGTGCGGGCCGAACACGGCGACGCGATCCGGGACCTCGTCGTCTTCGGCGACGCCGTCCGGGGCGACCGCGACGTCCACGCCGAGGCCGAGGTGCTGATCGTCCTCGAGGAGGAAGACGAGGAGCGCGAACGGCAACTCGAGGCGCTCGCCGAGACCGTCGGAGCCGAGTACGGCGTCGTCTTCTCGCCGTACGTTCTCCCCGCCGACCGGGTCGAGAAACGGGAGGAACACCCGCTGCTCCAGCGGGCGTTCGCGGAAGGGCGATCGTATGTGTGACCGCACGCGCGAGCGCGCCGGAGGCCGACGGTGACGATGCGCGTCACGCTGCTGGGCACCGGCGACACGACGGGGACGCCGACCGTCGGCTGCGACTGCGACACCTGCGAGACCGCGCGGGAGCGAGGGATAGAGCGCACCCGGTTCTCGGTCCACGTCGAAAACGAGCGTACCGGCGAGTCGCTGCTGGTCGATTTCAGCCCCGACTTTCGCTACCAGTTCCTCCGGGACGAGGTGCCGCTCCCCGACGCGGCCGTCATCACGCACATCCACTTCGACCACTTGGACGGACTGGGCAACGTCTTCCGCGTCTTCGACTCGCTCGAGGTCTACGCGGCCGACGAGACCGATCCGCAAACGGGTAAGAGCGTCGCCGAAACGGTGCGGGACGACTACCACTACCTCGATCCGATCGACGTCCGCCCGACGACGCCGCTCGAGCCGGTCCGGATCTGCGGGTTCGACGTAACGCTGGTGCCGGTCGAGCACCCGCCGCTGCTGTGCTACGGGCTCGCGATCGAGGATCCCGAGACGGGCGCGAAGCTCTCGCTATCGGGAGATACGAGCTACGGGGTTCCCGAGCGGTCCCGCGAGGCGCTCGCCGACCCCGACCTCCTGCTGGCCGACGCGATCGTCCCCGCCCGGTTCTGCGAGCACCACCCCGTCGGCGGCCGCCACGAGGGGCCCGACGGCGTCCCGCGAACCTTCGGCACGAAACACATGACTCGAGAGGGCGCGCTCGCGCTGGCCGACGACCTCGAGGCCGAGCGCACGCGGCTGGTCCACCTCGCGCACTACTACCCGGTCGACGAAGCCTTTGCGGAGCCGCTGGCGGTCGACGGCGAAACGTACGTCCTCTGAGCGGACGCGGCGGTGGTGGCACATGTAAGTCCAACAGCTACGTCGCCGATCGGTGACGGCTATCGTATGGCACAGTTGACCGACGACGACGAAGGCAAACAGGTTGTCAACGCGGAAGGCGAACAGATCGGTATCGTCGAGAGCGTCGAGGGCGGCACCGCGCACGTCAATCCGGATCCGGGGATGACGGATACGATCAAATCGAAGCTCGGGTGGGGCGATACCGACGAGGAGACCTACCCTCTCGACGCCGAAAACGTCGAATCGATTTCGGACGACGAGATTCGGCTCCAGCGGCTCTAAGGAGCCTCGGCGCGCAGTTCTCGACCGGACGTCCTCCCGCTGGGACGGCCGTCCCGCCGTCACTCGAATCGTCCCAGTCCCGACTGGCGCCGCCGCTTGCCGGTCGGGTCGGCAACCCAGGGCGTTCGCCGGTCGCGTTCCGCCTCGAGATCGATCTCGTCGGAATCGGCTGCGGGCTCGTACCCCGGACACGAGGGGCCACACGCCGAGTTGGCGTCGACGAGGCGGCCCGCCCACTCGCAGTAGGGGAGCGTCGCCCCGGCGTCGGCCGGGTCGGTCGGCTCGCAGGCGCCACAGCCCGGGAACTCGTAGGTTCGCCACCCCTTCCCGTACGCTCGTTCGGCGATCCGTCGCCGCGCTCGAGACTTCTCCGCGGGTGGAACGACGGCGATATCCGTGCGGCCGGGACGCGACTCGAGCGGTTCGATTCCGGGCTCGTCGACGGGAAGCGGCGTCGGCTCGCGGATCACCTCGACGTCGATCTCGAGCGAGGGGAGCGCGTCGTCGGCTTCGCCGCCGGCAGGCGAGTCGCGATGGACGCGCCAGACGCCGACCTCGTCGGGGATCCGGTTCAGGTGCGCCCGCGTCACGTAGCTCTCGGTCGCGAGGATCGCTTCGTCCACCAGCGCGAGGCTGACGTCCGTCCGCAACTGCGACTCGAGGTCGCCCGGCCGGCCGAGGTCGGGTTTGTTCTCGACGCCGACGAGCCGGCCGTACCAGTCCGGGTAGCGGGCGACCTGCCGGACGTATTCGCGGCCCTTGCGGCGCTCGCGCTCGAAAAAACCGATCTCGCAGGCTCGATCGACTGCCCGTCGCGCGTGATCGGGATGGCAGTCGTCCGGCACGGCGTCCTTCCAGTACTGCGCCCGTCCGGGACCGACGTCGGATTCGATCGCCGCGTCGGGAATCGTCTCGCTCGTGATGGCGGTTCGGTCGTCGAACTCGGGGCCCGGTTCCACGCAGACGACGTCGAGGATTCGGCCGCCCGGATCGGCGACGCTCGCGCCGAGCTGGCGGGCGACGATACCCTCCCGCCGGGTCTCGAGGTGGGTACACAACTCGAGTTCGAACGCGAACTCGCTGGCGGTCGACACGCTCGGGGAGTGGAAGCGAGAGGACAAAAGGAGTCGGATCGGCGCGGCGGCCTCCCCGAGCGAACGCCGGTCGCGTTCGAACCGAGACCCCTCGTCCGCGTGACTACTTCGATCGACTGACCCCCACGACGTCGTGTACGTTTCGGGCGACGAGGCGCTATCAGAACAGTAGGTTTATCAAGCGCACGGCGGAAGCCATACCTAAGATTACTCATCGTCTTATGGCAGGAAATCAACAACCGGAGGTGAACATCGGGCTCGTCGGTCACGTCGACCACGGCAAGACCACGCTGGTCCAGGCCTTGAGCGGCTCGTGGACCGACCAGCACAGCGAGGAGATGAAGCGTGGCATCTCCATCAGGCTCGGCTACGCGGACGCGACGTTCCGCCACTGCGAAGGCCTGGACGAACCCGAGTGTTACACCGTCGAGGAGGAGTGTCCGGACGGCTCGGAAAGCGAGCCGATGCGGACCGTTTCGTTCGTCGACGCCCCGGGTCACGAGACCCTGATGGCGACGATGCTCTCCGGCGCGTCGCTGATGGACGGCGCCGTGTTGGTCATCAGCGCCAACGAGCCCGTCCCGCAGCCCCAGACGGAAGAGCACCTGATGGCGCTCGACATCATCGGGATCGACAACATCGTCATCGCTCAGAACAAGGTCGACCTCGTCAGCGGCGATCAGGCCCGGCAGAACTACGAGGAGATCCAGGAGTTCGTCGAGGGCACCGTCGCCGAGGACGCGCCGGTCGTCCCGGTCTCCGCGGGCCAGGAGGTCAACCTCGACCTGCTGATCCAGGCGATCGAGGAGGAGATCCCGACGCCGGAGCGCGATCCCGACGCCGATCCGCTGATGCACGTCGCCCGGAGCTTCGACATCAACAAGCCCGGAACCGCCGCCGAAGATCTGGCCGGCGGCGTCCTCGGAGGCAGCCTCGTCCAGGGCGAACTCGAGGTCGACGACGAGATCGAGATCCGTCCCGGCCGCGAGGTCGAGGAGGGCGGCCAGACGGAGTACGTCCCGATCGAGACGACGATCCGCTCGCTGCAGGCCGGCGGCGAAAACGTCGACACGGCCACGCCGGGCGGCCTGCTCGGCGTCGGCACCGGCCTCGATCCGTCGCTGACGAAAGGCGACGCGCTCGCGGGTCGGCTGGCCGGGCCGCCGGGCTCGCTCCCGCCGACCTGGGAGCGCTTCACGATGGACGTCGACCTGCTCGACCGCGTCGTGGGCGCCGAAAGCGGCGAGACCGTCGACGAGATCAGCACGGGCGAACCCCTGATGATGACCGTCGGCACGGCGACGACCGTCGGGGCAGTCACCAGCGCCCGCGAAGGGGAGTGCGAAGTCAATCTCAAACGCCCCGTCGCGGCCGAACCGGGCGCGAAGATTGCGATCAACCGCCGCATCGGCGCGCGCTGGCGGCTGATCGGACTCGGGACGCTCAAGGAGTGAGGGGTAACACCGCGGCCACCGACGACGGACCAGGATGAGTACGGGGACGCCGAACGGAACCGGACCTGAAACCGGCGCGCGGGTCGCGCTCGACACGAGCGCACTCATGATGCCGGTCGAACTCGACGTGCGCCTGTTCGACGAACTCGACCGGCTGCTCGAGGAGTTCGAGCCGACCGCGCCCCAGGCCGTCGTCGAAGAATTACGCCGCCTCGCCGAGAAAGGCGGCACGGAAGGCACGGCCGCCAACGTCGGCCACGACCTGGCGATCGAACGCTGTCTCGTCGTCGACACGGAGGCATCGTACGCGGACGACGCCCTGGTCGAACTCGCCCGCGAGGGTAACGTCGACTACGTCGTCACGAACGACCGCCCGCTGCGCGACCGGGTGCTCGAGGCGAGCGTACCGGTAATTGCATTACGCGGGAGAAACAAGTTAGCGATCACTCAACCATAGATGTACAAACGGGTCAGACTGAAAGACACGGTGGAAGTACCGCCGGAGGCACTCGGCGACGTCTCGCCGGACCTCGTGAAGCGACTGCTGCAGGACAAACTCGAAGGCCGCATGGACGAGGAGGTGGGGAGCATCGTCTCCGTCACCGAAGTCCACGACATCGGCCAGGGGACGGTACTGCCCAACGAACCCGGCGTCTACTACGAGGCCGACTTCGACGCCGTCACCTTCGATCCGCAGATGCAGGAGGTCGTCGACGGGACGGTCGTCGAGGTCGTCGAGTTCGGCGCCTTCGTCGGGATCGGCCCCGTCGACGGGCTGCTCCACGTCTCCCAGATCAGCGACGAGTACCTCGCGTTCGACGGCGAGAACCAGCGCCTGTCCTCGAACGAGTCCGACCGCGCGCTCGGCGTCGACGACGCCATCCGGACCCGCATCGTCACCAAGAGCATCGACGAGCGCAACCCGCGCGACTCGAAGATCGGTCTCACGGCCAAGCAGCCGGGGCTGGGCAAGCACGCCTGGCTCGAGGAGGAACATGAAAAGCGCGAAGCGACCACCGCGACCGAGGGTGAATAACCATGGCATCCGATCGCCTCGTCTGCCGGGAGTGTCACCGCGTGAACGAACCGGACAACGACACCTGCGACGCCTGTAACTCCTCGTCGCTGACCGAGGACTGGGCGGGGTACGTCGTCATCGCCCACCCCGAAGACAGCGAGATCGCCAGCGAGATGCAGATCACGGAGCCGGGCGCGTACGCGCTGAAGGTCCGCTGATCGCGGTTTCGACGCGAACTCGAGGACGAACCACAGCCACGAAACGCCTACTTCTACGCATACGTGACCGACGATACCGATTCAGACGCTGACGCGATCGAAGATGTCGAGGACGCCGAGACCGCCGAGACCGTCGAGACCGATTACGAGCACCTGCTGACGCTCCCCGACGGCCTCCGCGCGGAACTCAAGGAGCCGCTCGGCCCGATCGAGACCGACGCCGAGCGACTGCTGGCCGACGTCGACGGCGCGCTCATCGCCGTCGGCGACGTCGTCACTTACCACCTGCTCGAGGCCGGCCGCGCGCCGGACGTCGCGCTCGTCGACGAGCGAACCGAGCGCGAGGCGGTCAACGAGGACGTTCGCGAGACCATCACCGCCGAAACCCACCTCGAGGCGGTGAATCCGCCCGCCGAAATTTCGGCGGACGTGATCGAAGCGCTGCTCGAGGCCCTTTCCCGCGACGAGCCGACGACGATCCTCGTCGCGGGCGAGGAAGATCTGGTCGCCCTGCCGGCGATCGTCGCCGCCCCCGAGGGCGCGAGCGTCGTCTACGGCCAGCCCGGCGAGGGGATGGTCCACGTGCGCGTGACCGACGACCACCGCGAGCGGATGCGGGCGCTGCTCGAGCGCTTCGAGGGCGATACGGAGCGGTTGTGGTCGTTGCTCGAGGAGCGCGACGAGTGACGAACTGGCGGATGTAGTACGGCGCCGTCGCGGTTTCGAAACCCGAAACGAGTGGTTGGATTTATATTATTTATTCGCTAACAGCTCGGTATGGATTTGACAGAACCGACCGTTCGATGGGGAATCGGTCTCTCGGGCGGGCTCGTGGTCGCTGTGATTGCGATCCTCTTTCTGGAGGGCACGATGCAGTTGGCCGCGCTCGGGATCGCCGTCCTCGATATGGTGGTGACGCCGTTGATCCTGAAACAGGCCGCGGAAAGCGACGCCGATAGTGTCGGCGAGACCGGAGGCACTCGATAGCACGGTGGGCGAGCCGACGGCTGCCTTCGGCCGCCGTCACTCCGTTCGACAGGATATTTACCGGCCGACGTGAACGTGACCGACATGTACGATTTCGTCGTTGTCGGCGTCGGCCCTGCCGGGGCGCGCTTCTCGCGGCGGGCCGCCGAGAAGGGCTACGACGTGCTGGCGGTAGAGCAGGGGACGATCGGCACCCCGCTGGCCTGCTCGGGCCACGTCAGCACCGACATCTGGGAGTTTACCGGCGCCGGCGCCCGCGATGAGCTCTTTCAGAACGAGATCTACGGCGCCCGATTCCACGTCGGCGGGCCGCAAAGCGACGCCTATCCCTTCTACAAGCGCGAAGTCGCCTCGAACGTTATCGACCGCGTCGGCCTGGATCGCCACCTCGCGGAACTCGCTCGCGAGGCCGGCGCGGACGTCCGCGAGGAACACACCGTCACCGACGTGCGCGAACACCACGACCGCGTCGAGGTCGTCGCGAACAGCCCCGACGGCGTCGTCACCCACGAGGCCCGCATGGTCGCCGGCTGCGACGGCCCGCGCTCGAGAGTTCGGGACGAACTCGAGTTGCCCGAACCCGACGAACTGCTCCACGGCGTGCTCGCGTTTTCCGAGGAAGCGGACGACCAGGACTTCGTCGACGTCCACCTCACTCCGCCGACGTTCTTCGCGTGGCGCATCCCCCGCGGCGACGCCGGCGTAGAGTACGGACTGGCGGCCCCGCCGGGCGTGCACGTGAACAAGCACTTCGAGGAGTTGATCGACGGCTACGAGGTCGACGTCTCCCACCGCTGTTCGGGCGCGATCCCGATCGGGCCGGCGGATCGGGTCACCTCGAGACGCGGCTTCCTCATCGGCGACGCGGCCGCCCAGACCAAGCCGTTCACCGGCGGCGGCATCCTCTACGGCATGACCTGCGCCGACCACGCCGCCCGCGAGATCGATCCCCAGCGGCCGACGACGCTTTCGGCCTACGAGCGCGCCTGGCGCGACGACTTAGCGCGTGAGCAGGAACTGGCCCACTGGATTCGCCGCGCCTACTCGCTGCCCGAACCTGTCCAGCGGATCGGCCTGGGCGCGCTGTCGGGCGAGATCGGCGTCCACATGGACCGGCCGACCTCGCTGCTCTCGGCGGACCACCTCCGCGCGATGCTCGCGCGGGTGTGGCGCTAGCGTCAGCCGGCTCGCGGCGGAACGGACGCCTCGGTTCCGAACAGGTCTTCGGGGTCGTACTCGGTTTTGACGTCGACCAGTCGCTCGTAGTTGTCGCCGAACGTCGCCCGCGCGGGGTCGTCTTCCTCGTTCAGCCCCGGGAAGTTGCCGTACCGGCCGGTCGCGACCGACAGCGCCCGCACGTCGGCGATCGCATCCCGCGCCCAGGCGACGTTCGCGTCGTCGTCGGCCGGCTCCTCCCAGTTGGCTTCGACGGTGAGCATGAACGGCTCGTCGCGGTGCCAGAACGCGGTCGCGTCCCGCGGCACTTCGGCGACCGCCCCGTCGAGGTGCCAGAGGTCGACCGTCGAGAGCGGCGAGGGTGCGGCCTCGTTGTACCGGACCATCAAGTCGCGGACCTCGTCGGTGACCGCCTCGAGGTAGATCGACTTCCAGTAGTAGCGCAGCCCGTCGGGGTAGTCCTCGTCGAGCATCGACTGGAGGTCGACGAACGGCATCGGGCCGCTGAAGTCGACGATCGGCGTCGCGGCCGTCAGCAGCGGCTCGAAGACCCCCTCGGCGTCTTCGGGGTCGCCGCGGTACGCGCCGAGCATGGCGACGGCCGGTTCGCCCCGCCGCTCCTCGGGGAACTCCTCGAGGGGCGGCACGTGGGCGGTGAACGCGAGAACGCCGGCCTCGCGCGGGGCGTCGGCGGTCCACTCGAGGTAGCGCTCGAAGACCGCCTCCGTGTCGTCGGCGTGGAACCACGGGAAGAGTACGGACACTTCGGGGCCGACCTCGTAGCAGTCGAACTCGAAGGACGTGACGACGCCCAGCGCGCCGCCGCTGCCGCGAACCCCCCAGAAGAGGTCCGTGTGTCGATCGGCGCTGGCCGTTCGAACCTGCCCGTCCGCGGTCACCACGTCGACCGAGCGGAGGTTGTCCAGCGACAGGCCGTACTCGCGGCTCAGGTGGCCGTAGCCGCCGTTGAGCGTCAACCCGGCGACGCCGGTCTGCGAGACGGCGCCCAGCGGCGTCGCGAGCCCGAACAATTGGGTCTCGCGGTCGGCGTCGCCAAGCGTCGCCCCGCCCTCGACCCGGACCGTCCGCTCGTCGGGGTCGACGCGAACGCCGCTCATCGGCTCGAGGTCGACGACGAGGGCGCCGTCGCGGACGGCCGTCCCCGCGACGTTGTGGCCGCCGCCCCGAACCGTCAGCGGGAGTTCCTGCTCGCGCGCGAAGGTCACCGCCGCGACGACGTCGGCGACGCCGGTACAGCGGGCGACGATCGCGGGATACGCGTCGATCATTCCGTTCCAGACCCGCCGCGCGTCGTCGTACGCCGGATCCGCGGGACGGATGACGTCGCCGGCGAACTCGGTTTCGAACGAGCGAACCGCGCTTCCCGGAACGTTTGCGAGCGCTTCCTCACCGGGCAATATGTCTATTGTTCCCATAGAGCACGGTACGCCGCGGGTGACGATAAACTAGTTTGCTCGATTACACGACGATCAGCCGACCGGATATGACGGCTGAGCGACGAACCGAAACTCGACGCCGGCGCACCTGGGAGAATCGATCGATACCGCGCTCGAGAGCGTCCCGCCGGCAGTCATATTTCGATGCCGCGGCGCCTCCGCGATCGATGGCGTCGACGCGAACGCGATCGGCGAGCGAACCGCCGCTGAGGACGACGATTATCACGCTGGCCGACAACTGGATCGTATGAGCGATGCGACGGCACCGGCGAAGGACGACAACGAGGACGACGAGACGAACGGCGCCGACATCGGCGTCGGGATCGCGATCGGCATGTCGACCGGCGTCGCCATCGGCACGGCGAGCGACAATCTGGCGCTGTGGTTGCCGGTGGGCGTCGCCCTCGGCGCCGCGCTCGGTGCGGGCTTGAACGCACGCGAGTGAGCGTGAATTACGATCCGCCGGCGCTCCGGACTGCCGCCTGCTGGCTCTCGGCGTCGTCCGCCGTCCCCTCGCCGCGCTCCTCGCTGACGACGTACTGCACCTCGACGACCAGCGATCCGTCGCCGTGGGGCCGGATCTCCTCGTAGAGTCGATCAGCTAGTCCCGGCTCCGGACCGGGTTCTCGACTCGAGACCGTGACGAGCACGCGATCGACCGCCTGGATCGGATAGTTGCCGTCGAGTTCGACCGCGACGTCCTCGAGTTCGAGGTGATCGTACGCCGGGTCCGCGAGCACCCCGTGAGCCTCTTCTTCGGTCGCCGACTCGAGTTCGGTCGTCTGGAAGTCAATCAGCGTCACGCCCGCCAGCGGCGCGGCCAGCGCCAGCAGCGCGACGCCGAAGACCGTCGCGTAGACGTAGGTCGGCCGGCGGGTAGGCGACACCTCGAACAGTCCCTGCGGGCGGTAGCCGGCGACCCACAGCGTGCCCAGCGCGGCGAGGTTGATCGAGAGCAGGTTGACGATCACGAGCGCGGCGGCGCCGATCGCCGCGCCGTACATCCCCCAGGCGACCGTGATGCCGACCGCCGCCGACGGCGGGATGAGGGCGGCGGCGATCATGACGCCGACGATCGCCTCGGAGAAGCCCCGCGTGAGGCTCAGAATCCCGGCGATGCCGGCCCCGAGCGCCACCGCCAACGAGAACAGGTTCGGGGCGACCCGCTCCTCGAGTTCGGTCGCGACGACGATATCGACGCCCGCGGGCTCGAGGCCCGCCACGCGCGCGAGGGCGGCGAGCGCGATCGACGCGACGACGACCGCCGTGACGCCGATGATCTGGTAGACGAAGCCCGTGCGCTTGAGCCGGTCGTCGCCGGTGACGATGCCGACGTTCGCGGCTAGCGCGGGGCCTAAAAGCGGCGCGATGACCATCGCCCCGATCACGACCGCGGGCGAGTCCGAGAGCAGCCCGGCGGTAGCGACGACGGCGCTGATGAGCAGCATGACGGCGTAGATCGGAAACGGCGGCGTGAGCTCGTCGGCCTTCGTCCGCAGCACTTGCCGCGAGGTGCGCGAGCCCTTCTTGCCGCCGCGGCTGTACTGGTTCCGGAGCGTCGCGAACTCCTCGGAGATGACCGTCTCGGCGTTGATCACGACGACGCTGGCCTCGTCGCCGATACCGGCTCGTCGGAGCCGGTCGAGTACCGGTTCGACGGCCCGCGTCGGCAGCGGGAAGCGGACGACCGCGGCGTACCCTCTGCCGCTGGTCTCGTCGCTGACGACGTAGTCGATCCCCTCGTCCTCGAGAACGTCGAGCACGGCCCGGCGCTTCCCCTCCGGGACCGTGATCTCGAGATAGCGCATACCGGGGGGTCCACGGAGTCGCGGATAGTACTGCGGTCGGCAGCGGACGGGGACGTCTCGATAGCCGGGATCGGAACGGGAACAAAACGGAACGGCGAGCAGGACCGGAAAGGATCGGCCGTCAGTGATCGGTCCCGACGATGCCGCACGCGATCGCGTCGGGATCCACAATTTCCTCGCCGTCGACCGCGTCCGGGTCCAACACCAGCACCGTGTCGTCCGGCATCTCGTCCTCCACCTGTACCGCACAGCCCAGCGCGTCCTCGAGTTCGTCGACGTCGTCGAGGTCGAAATCGCGCTCGAGGAGGCGTTCGGCGTTGGCCCGCGAGATGACGAACGCGAGTTCGCCAGGCGCGGTGCCCTCGCTCTCTTCGGCTTCCAGTAGCGTCGACAGCGAGTCGGCGCTGATTTCGTCGAGCGAGCGGATCGTCACCCGCTCGGTGTCGGAGCCGGGCGCGTTGTCGGACTGCGTTCGCAGTCGCGCGGACAGTTCCTCGAAGTCGGTTCCCGTGTCGATCGGCGGATCGCCGCTCGTACTCGAGCCCATACCGGGCGTCCGCCGTCACCGTCCTTGACGGTGGGGCCGGCCAGTTCCGGCCGTCCCGGCGGCCCAGACGAACGTCGCTTACTGGTACACCGGCAGCCGGTCCGACTGATCGGAACCCTCGTAGAACGGTAGTTCGGTCCGGGTCGCGGGCACCTCTTCGCCGCCGACTCGGACGGTCAGGTCGTCGCTCTCGAGGTCGTAGTCGACGAGCGCGAGCGCGATGACGTCCTCGAGCAGCGGGCTCTCGCCGGCGCGGGTGATCTCGCCGACCGAGGCGTCGCCGTCGAAGACGGCGGCGCCGGATTCCGGAACTGTTGCGTCCTCGTCGTCCTCATCCGCCGCAGACTCGAGCGTCACCCCGATCAGCCGTCGACTCGGCCGGCCCTGGTTCTCGACGCGGGAGACGACCTCCTGGCCGACGTAACAGCCCTTCTCGAAGTCCAGGGCCGTCCGCAGGCCGAGCACGTTCGGAATCGTCCCCTCGAGTTCGGTCTCGAACAGGGGCGAGCCGGCCTCGAGCGTGAGCGACTCCCAGGTCCGGTAGCCGAACGGAGCGGCGTTCAGCCCTTGTGTGAGGAGGATATCGTAGACAGACTCGGCGTCGTCGGCCGCACAGACGACCTCGTAGCTCTCCTCGCCGGTGAGCGCGTCGGTGCGGATGACGGTGACGCCGGCGTCGCCCATCGTCCCGCGGACGAACGAGTAGCGCTCGTCGGGCGACGGCGCGCCGTTGAGCACGCTGGCGATCTTCTCGGTCGCGTGCGGGCCGTGAATCCCGAAGATCGCGTAGTCGTCGGTCGCGAGCCGGATATCGACGTCCTGGATGAAGACCTTCTCGGACCAGTCCTCGACCAGCGGCTCGGCCTTCGTCGGCGGCGTGAAGAGGAGCAGCCGCTCGCCGGCGTTGTAGACGTACATCTCGACCTCGATGCCGCCCTGCGGGTCGAGCACGAGCGCGTAACAGCCCCGCCCGTCCTCGGCCGGGACGCGGTTCGAAACGACGTTGTCGACGTACTCGAGGCGATCCTCGCCCTCGACGACCACGACGCCGTAGGCCGGCTCGAGCAGGCCGACGCCGTTGCGGACGGCGCGGTGGGTGCGCTCGGGGCGGCCGAAGTGTTCGACGATCGTCCGGCCGTCCCGCTCGCCGAACTCGGCCCCGTGATCGGCGTGGACGGATTCGATGACGGTCATAGCTACTAGCTGGGGCCTGCGCCCCTCAGGCGTTTCGATTCGATACTCGAACGACTCAAAATGGGAGTCGATCGCGGAGCCACTCGCTGATCGATTGGTCGTCCCCCTCGTCCGCCGGCGCGTCGGGAACCACCCGCTCGTCGGGCTTGATCACCGTCTCGCCGGCGTTCTTCTCGACGACGATCAGATTGTCGTCCTTCAGCGTCGAGAGGGCCTCCTCGAGGTCGTCGATGTCGGTCTCGACGGCCGCTCGAAGCTCGAACACGGTCATCCCGTCGTCGGCGCGATCGACGAGTTCGTCGAGGACCGCAACCTCCGTCCCCTCCCGGTCGCGGAACTCCCGCTTTGCTCTCATCCGTTCGGGTATTCGACGACCCGGGATTTGACGTTTGCCGTTCTCACAAACGATCGGACCGGTTCCTCGGACGGACCGACCGGCGGCCGACTATGTAGGACAGAAGCAACCGACGACACGGACGCGTGCCGCCGACACCCGTTCGGGCAGGAACGTGACAGGAGACCGGAGATTCCGGGCGGTATGTTTTTTATGGCCTGGGTCGGAACGGTGGGACAATGGTCCTGCGATGTTCGCTGCTCGGACACGACTACGGCGACGCCGAAGTCGAACGCGAGCGCGAAGAACGGGGCAGCGAGGTCGTCGTTACCGTCCAGGAGTACGAGGAGTGTACTCGCTGCGGCGAGCGACACGTCATCAGCGAGAACACCGAGGTCACGAGCCTCTCGGCTGGTGCGGACGGCGACTCACTGCCCGACGATCCCGAACCGACAGCCGATTCCGACGTACCGTCTCAGTCCGATCAACCGGCGCAAGCCCGCGCGGACGCTGCTGCCGCCGATACCGACGTCGCAGCCGGCGAGGACGTCGAATTCATCGACGCCGATGCCGACGCGAGCGACAGCAGCGATGACGCTGCACAGCCGGCAGCGGGTGCCGCCGAGGCGGACGCGAACGCGGCCGCCGAAACGGACGCGCCCGCGGACGCTGACGTCGACTCCGACCAGCCCACCGACGAGAACGGCGAGCCGATCACCGACGACGGCGAGATCATCGAAGACACCCTCGACGAGGCGGCCGACCGCGACCGCGGCCGCGGCGAGTGGCCCGACACCGACGACGTCGGTCCGCCGGTCGGTGCCGACGACGAGCCGACCGCGTGGCCCGACGACGGGATCGGCGACGACCACGACCCCGCGGAGGACGACGCGGTCGTCCTCGAGCACGATTCGACGACCGCCGGCGCGACGGGGAGCGACGCCGGAACGACGGTCGACGCCGGCTCGACGGGGAGCGACGCCGGAACGACGGTCGACGCCGGCTCGACGATGAGCGACATCGAGACGACGGGAAGCGACATCGCGGGTGCGGACGTCGGCTCCGGCGCCGAAGCCGAAATCGACGCCGAGGCGGCCACCGAAGCCGATTCCGAACCCGACACCGGTATCGAACGCGCCGGGGCGGCGCCGACGCCCGCCGAGGACACCGGGCCGGACGAGGACGGCGTCCCGACCGAATTCTACTGTCCGCGCTGCGACTTCGTCGCGTCCGACGACCGCGCCTCGCTGCGCGCCGGCGACATCTGTCCCGACTGCCGGAAGGGGTACCTCGGCGAACGGCCCCGCCGATAAGTATCCGGCGGTTTCGCCCGCACAGGCGGGAACGTCGCCCACGTCGTCTATGAAAAGAGGTAAACAGTCCGCCGTGTATCTACCAATCCATGAAGGAGTACAAGATGCGTCGCGGTGAGTACCTCGAGGAGCGAATCCCCGACATGGAGACGACGATCGAGGAGTACTTCGGCCCCATCACGGGCACCGAGGAGTACAAGGGCAGCGACCTCTTCGTCATCGGAGAGCCCGACAACCCCGTCTTCGAGAAGATCGTCGTCGGCGCCGTCGAATACTCCGGCAAGAAGGACAAGCTCGGCGTCGAGTTCCACGAGCGCGATCCCACCGAACTCGGCCCCGACGAGCTCGAGGCCGCGGGCGAGGCCGTCGACCTCAAAAACGACTTCCTGCTCGAGGCGACCGGGCGCGACGCGAAGGCCCGTCGCGACTCGATGAAGCGGGCCGTCGAAGACGACCCGGATCACGACGTGGACACGTAATCGCAGGCGTTCGTACCGCTTACAGTCACGGTCGTCACGTATCGTACAGCGCTGCTCGTTCTCGGAGCCGTACCGGATACTGCGCCCAGCCTCGCGCCCGTCTTGCGTCCGGAAGCCGCATCGACGACTGGCTTCGAAACCGCTATTATCGCGACGCGACACCGCTCGAGTGAGAGTAATGGATTTCGCCGCGTTCCTCGTCGCGACGCTGGCCGGCCATATCGGGTTCGCAATCTTCGTCGCCGGACACGCGTTTCTGACGGACCGCGACGCCGGCTACTGGCCCTACGTCACGCTCGTCCTCGGGCTCGCGGGGGTCGCGGGCTACTTCTTCTACGATCGGACGACGGATTCGGGCCGGATCTGACGGCGCGACTCGAGCAGGCTCTGCGGAGTCAAACAGCCAACGGGGCAACCGAGACGGTACGAAACTACTCACCGACGCTGCAAGTGAAAATGCGACTCGAACGGATTAGGCAAGGAAGACGTGACGCGGCCGGTCCGCCAGGACGTCGCGGCCCCACTCGACGGTCTCGGAGAACTCGTCGCTGCGGAAGAACTGCATGGCGTCCTCGCGGGCGTCCCAGCGGCTGGCGATGAACATGTCGTTCTCGTCCTCGCGGTTCGCGAGGAGGTCGGTCTTCCGGTGGCCGTCCATGTCCTCGAGAATGGCGCCGACGTCGTCGAAGGTGCCGACGAAGTCGGAGCGGTGCTCGGGCTTGACGGTGTAGAACATCCCCATCGTGCCCCAGGAGTCCGCGTCGTCGTCGCCCGCCTGGCGGACGACGTCGGGTAGATCGGCGAGGAAGCCGGCGGCCGTGTCCGCGGCGCGCTCGGTCTCCCAGAGACTGACGACGCCGGCTTCGCCGTCCCCGTCGTGGGGCTCGTAGACCGCGGTCTTGACGTGGGTGTCGTAGTGGTCGAAGTTCTTCCGGAGGCCTTCGACCTCCTCGAAGAGTTCGTCGGTGTCGGCTTCGGAGTAGAGGACGACCGCGTGGACGTCCTCGCCGTGGGGCTGGCCCGCGTAGACGCCGATTTCCTCGAGTTCGTCGCGGACGTCGTCGTCTTCGTCGTGGGGGCCGCCGCTGCCGTGGTCGTGGCCGTGACCGCCGTCACCGTCCGAATCGCCGTGGGGGTGGCCGCTCGAGTCGGCGTCGCCGTGGCCGTGATGACCGCCGGACTCGCCGTCCGAGTGGGGGTGACCGCTACCGTGGCCGTGTCCATGCTCGGCCTCGCCCTCCTGCGGAACCGGTTCGCCCGCGAGGAACGCGCCGAGGTTCTCCGGCGGGAACCGCCGGGCCGAGAGGAACTGACCGAACTCCGCGTAGCGGGAGGTCGACGGGTCGAACCGCATCTCGTAGAGCAGGTCCTTGACGTCCGTCGGATCGTCGCCGAACAGCGTCACGCCCCACTCGAAGTCGTCGAGGCCGATGCTCCCGGAGATGATCTGGGTCACGCGGCCCGCGTACTGCTTGCCGATCTCGCCGTGGCTCGAGAGGTGCTCCGCACGCTCGTCGAAGGGCAGGTCGTACCAGTTGTCCTCCTCGCCGCGGCGCTTGTCCATCGGGTAGAAACTCATAAAGTCGGTGTCGGGGATCGAGGGCTTGATGCGGGTCTCGATGTACCGCTTCATGCCCTGATCCTCGACCTCG
Source organism: Halopiger xanaduensis SH-6 (assembly GCF_000217715.1). GTDB lineage: Archaea > Halobacteriota > Halobacteria > Halobacteriales > Natrialbaceae > Halopiger > Halopiger xanaduensis. The sequence goes on along the minus strand of NC_015666.1, from coordinate 2,807,385 downwards.
CCGTCCTCCTCGAAGTACTCCTGGGACATGTAGCCCGAGACTTCGGTTACCGAGAGGTAGGAGTCGGCGCGCTCGGTGAACTCGGCCAGCGCCGTGTGTTCGAAGGACCGCTCTAAGGCGTCGATGTCGGAAAGCGTCGGTCGGAGGTGGAGGATCAGCAGATCGGCCTTGTGTCCGAGCACCGAGAATACCGCCGAATCACCTTCCTCGGCGTCGTCGACGCGTTCTGCGGCCGAGAGGAATTCGATACCCTCGTCGATCGCCCGTTCGCGGCGGCGGGCCGGCGCGTCGCGCCACGCGTCCCAGTCGATCGATCGGAAGTCGTGGAGGACGTACCAGCCTTCCTCGGTCTGCGGTGGTCGTCGTCGTTCCATAGTGGCGGGTTAGGACGGGACCGCTAAGAAGGACCGGGTTTCGGACGGACTCGCAGGAATCGAGAATCGACCGTCGGCCGCTGTGGCGACGGCTGCGCCCCGATTCGCCCGCATCCGACGCGCGCGAATCGACCCGACCGAAACCCTTTACGTACGCCCGTTTAAATGGCCGCGTACATGCGGAAAAGCGGGCCCCCGAAAGGACTCATCGCCTATCTCGTCCTCGAGTTACTCGAGGAGAAGCCCCGGTACGGCTACGAGATTTTGAAGGAGATCCGCGAGATCAGCGGTGGGCACTGGGAGCCCTCCTACGGGTCGGTGTACCCGATCCTCTACAAGTTCGAGGAGAAGGGCTGGGCCGAGCGCATCGAGCGCGAGGACGAACCCGATCGGAAGTACTTCGAACTCACCGAGGACGGCCGCGCGGAACTCGAGGAGCGCCGCGAGGGCGGCGCGGAGAAGGCGAAGGACTTCGCCGACGTCATCCTGGGCTTTTTCCACGTCTACGCGGCGTTTTCGACCGACGACCGGTTCGAGATCCCCGAGCAGGACGGCGAGTGGCGGTTCGACGAAGAGTTCAGCCGCTGGATCGTCGAACAGGTGGTCCGACACCACGAACACTACTTCGAGACCGACTTCGAGCGGATCGAGGAGACTCCTGAGGAGTTCTACGAGCGCCACGGGATCGATCGGGAGGAGTAGCCGAGCGGTCTCGAGCAGTTACTGACGAATAGGCGGCGACTCGAGGAGCGGAGCGGATCAGATCCGATCGGTATCGTTCTCGAAAACGCGAACAGCGGCGGACCGAATTCAACCGGCGAGCAACTGCGGCCCGAACAGCATCGCTATGAAACTGACGAGCATCGTCAGGCCGACCGACGTCGTCACCACGCGGACCATCCCGCGGGTCGCGTCGATCGGGAGCCGGGAGAAGACCGCCTCCGTGCTCGTCCGGAGGATGTGGCCGCCGTCGAGCGGGAACGCCGGGATGCAGTTGAAGAAGCCCAGTTGGACGTTGATCCACCCGGTCCAGAACAGGGCGTTCGCGAGCGCGAACAGCGGCCAGTCGCCGAGCGCGCCGAGCGGGCCCTGCGCCTGGTAGAAGTTCTCGATGCCGCCGGCGAAGCCCGCGAAGTTGTACGGCAGTGCCTCGATGACGCCGGCGATCGGCAGCATGAGCGCGATCCCGATCTTCCCGAGGAACGAGTCGCTGAGCGCGCCGAAGGACTCGCCAGACCCGCCGCCGAGCACCGAGAGGTACGCGTCGGCCGGGTAGAGCTGGATGCCGAGCGCTTGCGTCGAGACGCCGGAGATTTCCGAACCCGGGTAGACGAGATAGCCGACGGTCCCGCCGCCGGTCGTCTCGCTCCGTTCACCGAGCGTCACCTCGTACTCGACGCGCTCGCCTTGGAGGTAGCCGGCGACGGTCACCTGATCGCCGGGGTCAGTCTCTCCGACGAGTTCGTTGAGTTCCGACTGGGTGGCCGTTCGTTCGCCGTCGAAACTGGTCACGACGAAGTTGGTCCCGGCCGGCGCCCCGGCGTCGGCGAGCGGGCCGTCCTCGGCGACCGTCACGAGCGCGCCGATCGGCACCTCGCGCTCTTCGCGCCCGTCCCCGGTCTCGACCGTCAGCGTCGCGACCTCGTCCTCGCCGAGGGCCTCGAGGAACTCGGTTTCGGTCGCGACCTCCTGGCCGTTGACGGCGACGATCGAGTCGCCGGTTTGGAGTCCGGTGATGCTGCTATCGGCCGTCGCGGTAACCAACAGCGAGCGCTCGACGTCGACCGTCCGTTCGCCGTTGAGTTCGACGGCGAGCTGGTTCCCCTCGGCGGCCTCGATGCGCTCCTCGAGGGCGTCGTTATCGGCGACCGGCTCGCCGTTGATCGCGGTGATCCGATCGTTCGGTTCGATGTCCGCAGCGGCGGCCGGCGAGTCGGGTGCAACCCCGCCGACCGCGGCGCCGGGCGCGAGACCGATCGAGCCGACGACCGGGCCGAACAGCAGGGCGAAGGCGACGATCGTGATCGCGAAGTTGTTCGTCACGCCGGCCGCGAACATCCGCGTCCGGCCGCCCCTCGAGGCGGACTTGCTGCTCTCCTGATCGGGTTCGACGAACGCCCCCATCGGAACGATCGCGAGCATCACGATCCCCATCGAGTCGATGTCGATGTCCTCGACGCGACAGAGCAGGCCGTGGCCGCCCTCGTGGACGACGAGGCCGACGAGCAGTCCGAAGACGATGCCCGGCGTCGCCGAGAGCGGCAGGAAGTCGTTGACGCCGGGAATGACGAGGACGTTCCGGGGTTGCTGGACGGCCGAGGACGGCTGCGGCGAGGAGAGCGCGCCGATCGCCGCGATCAGCAGGAAGGCGAACATCGCCACCATCACGACGAGGGCGATCCCGATGCCGAGGTTCGCCCACGCCCGCCAGAACCGTTTGGGACGCGCGAGCCGGTCGAGCAACGCCCGGCCGCGCTTGGTGTGGAAGGTCAGCATCGGCCCCTGCGTCCCGATAAACTCCGGGAGCAGGTCCGCTCGCTCGAGGGCGATGACGCCGGCCCAGTAGAGCAGCAGGCCGATGACGACCCACGTCAGGACCTCGGAGCCGTAGAGCTCGGGGACCGAAAGTGCGACGAACGCGAGGGAGCCGTAATCCATCTATCTCTACCGTAACTGAGGGTGGCGGTCTCAAATGGCTTTTGTCTATTCGGAACGCGCGAACTGTCGGCGGAGACGTCGCTTACCGCTCGCGTCGGAGCCGCGCAACGACGAACTCCCGATCGAGCTTCGCGAGGAACGGTCCGAGCTTCGGCCCCTGGTCCTCGTCGAAGAACAGGCGGTAGCCGGCGCCGAAGAAGTCGCCGATGTCGACGTCGTGGCGCTTGGCCGTCTCGTAGATTTCGCCCTGAATCTCTTCGGGATCGTGGCCCGCCTCGATGAAGTCGGCCAGTTCCTCGAGCGCCTCCTCGGTGTCGGCGTCGAAGTCGTGGTCCGGAATCTCGGAGCGCTTGAGTTCGTAGTCGAACTCGTTGCCGGTGCGTCGCGCCCAGTTGCGCGCGCGTTCGACTCGCGCGAGCGCGCCTTCGACGGCCCACTCGGGCGCGTCGTCGGGGATGTGGCCCTCCTTGCGGGCGACCTCCTCGCGCAGGTCGGGATCGTCGAACATCCCGAGCACCGCGGCAAAGGTGTAGGGGAGGCGGATTCGCTCCTCTCGCGGCTCGTCGACCAGCAGCGGATAGACGCGCTCGGCGAACGCCCGTTCGTCCTCGTCGGCCTCGATCTCGTCGAAGTAAATCGCCTCGAGGCGGTCGAACTCGTCGACCAGCTGGTCGAGCCGTTCGATGCTGAAGTCCCGGGCCTTCGTGGGGTCCTTCGCGAAGAAGTAGCGCAGGACTTCGGGCTCGAGCAGTTCGAGGACATCAGAAACGAGGATGACGTTGCCCTCGGAGGAGGAGAAGGGCTCGCCCTCCAGAGTGAACCACTCGTAGACCATCGGGACGGGCGGTTCGATCTCGAGGACGTTTCGCGCGACGTCCTGGCCGCTGGGCCACGATCCTTCGGCGTGGTCCTTGCCGAAGGGCTCGAAGTCGACGCCGAGTTCCTGCCACTGGGCGGGCCACTCGAAGCGCCAGGGAAGTTTGCCCTCGCGCAGCGTGGCAGTACCCTCGTGGCCGCAGCCGTCGATCGTTTGGTCGCCGGCGTCCATGTCGGTACACTCGTACTCTACGGTTGGCGTGTCGCCCTCCAGATCCACGCTCGTCACCGTCTCGGTGATCTTGCCACACTCCTCGCAGATCGGGTTGAAGGGGACGTACGCCTCGTCGACCTTGTCCTGGTACTTCGAGAGAACATCGCGTGCGCGATCCTGATGCTCGAGGACGAACCGCGTGACGTCCTCTAAGTCACCGTTCTCGTACAGTTCGGTGTTCGAGACGAGGTCGATCGGGACGTCCAGCGCGTCGGCGCTGTCCTGAATAATGGTCGAGAAGTGGTCGCCGTAGGAGTCACAGCAGCCGAACGGATCCGGGATGTCGGTGTAGGGCGAGCCCAGGTTACGCCCGAGCGCACCGGCGTCGACCTCGCCGAGATCGACGAGGTTGCCCTCGAGGTCACAGAGGGTCCGCGGGAGCTTTCGGAGCGGGTCGCGGTCGTCGGCGGTGAAGACCTGCCGAACCTCGTAGCCGCGCTCGCGGAGGACTTCGGCGACGTAGAACCCGCGCATGATCTCGTTGACGTTGCCCAAGTGGGGCACGCCCGACGGCGAGATGCCGCCCTTGATGACGATCGGTTCGTCCGGCTCCTGAGCCTCGACGCGGTCCGCGACGACGTCCGCCCAGAAGGCGTGGCGCGCGTCGTCGCCGTCCGCTTGCTGGAGGGTGTACGGGCTGTACTCGTCGGGGACGGCCGTCTCGAGGTCGGCATCGGCGCCGGAGTCGGAATCTGGGTCGTCCGCGCTCATCGTTATCGCTCTTGCTCTTGCTCTCGCTCGTCTTCGTCGCTCGCCCAGTAGGTCGGTTCCTCGCCGGCGCCCTCGGGCACGACGTCGGTCCCGTCGTGTTCGCCGTGACGGACGGCGCGCGCGATGCGATCCGGATCGGTGCCGTCGAGGACGATCGTGCGCATCCCCGAGCGCTGGATGATCTTCGCCGCCAGCAGGTCGACCGGGGCCGACGAACCGGCGTTCATCTCGAGGCCGGCGATGACGTCCACGAGCTCGGTTGCGGAGAGCGAGTCGTACTTCGTCGCGTCGTCGTCCTCGTTCGGGTCGGCGCTGTAGACGCCGGGGACGCTGGTCGCGTAGACGAGCAGGTCGGCGTCGATGTACTCCGCGAGCGCGGCGCCGACGGCGTCGGTCGTCTGGGCCGGCGCGACGCCGCCCATGATGCAGACGTCGTCGCGGCGCAGCGCCTCGCTGGCCTCCTCGTAGTCCTTTGCCGGCGCCGCCACCGACTCCGAGCCCAGCGCGGCGATGAGGAGTCTGGCGTTGAGCCGCGTGACGTCGATTCCCAGCTGATCGAGTTCGATCTCGTTCGCCCCCAGATCGCGAGCGGCGCTGATGTACTCGCGCGCGACGCCGCCGCCCCCGACGACGGCACCGACGCGACAACCGTCCGCGACGAGGTCCTCGATGACGGCCGCGTGCTCGGACACCCGATCCGCACCGGGCTCGGGAACCAGCACGCTACCGCCGATAGAGACGACCACTTTCATACTACCCCGGTGTAACGGGGTTGCTATCTTAAGGGTTGCCAACTGCACACTCGAGCGTTGGCGCACACCACGGCACGCGCGCTCACGGTCGGCGTTTCGCTCTCGGCGCGCCGCGTCGACTCGAGGGGGCTACGACTCGAGCGACAGGACCAGCGCCTCGCCGTCGCGGCCGAACTCGGTACCGAACGGCTCGGACAGCTCCCGCATTCGCTCTCGAGACCGCGCGGCCGCGTCGGGGCTCGCCTCGTGGACGGCACAGTTGTCGATCTCCGTCGGGTGGAGGCGCAGTTCCGTCGGCTTTCCTCCAGATGTCGCCGCCAGCTCGAACAGGAAGCTCCGGTCGTTTCGCAGGTCGTCGTCGACCGCGTAGTCGTCGACGAAGTCGCCGGTATCGTACAGGATCGGGCAGCCGTCGTGGACCTCGATCCCCTGAAAGACGTGCGCGCTGTGCCCGTGGACGATATCGACACCTTGCTCGATCAGCCAACGGCCGAACTCCTGAAACGCCGGCGGCGGCTCCTCAACCATGTTCGGGCCCCAGTGCAGGGACGCGACGAGCAGGTCCGGATCGGTCGCTCGCGCGCGCTCGAGGCCCTCCCGGGTGCGCTCGATGCTCGCCGCGTCGTCGACGTCGATTTCGATCCGCGCGGTTCCGGGGGCGGTCTCGTCGGCCGCGTACTCCGGCGTGTTGTCCGTCAGCGAAACGACGGCGACGTCGAGCGCTGCCTCCTCGCCACCGACGCGCCGAACCGCCGGCTCGAGTGCTTCGTCGATCGTTTCTCCCGCGCCCGCGCGGTCGATTCCGGCCTCGTCGAGGTGCTCCAGAGTGTCCCGCAGGGCGGCTTCCTCGTAGTCGAGGACGTGGTTGTTCGCGAGCGCACAGACGTCGACGCCGGCCGCCTCGAGGGCGGGCACCGCCCGGGTCGGATCGGCGCGGAAGTGAAACGGCCGGCGCGTACGGCGCCACTTCCGGCCGCGGGTCGAGAGGACGCACTCGAGGTTGATTACGAGCGCGTCGAGCGCTTGCAGCCGCTCGCGGACGGTTCCCCACACCGCGTCGACCGAGCGATGTTGCTGGCGATCGTCGACGAGGCGGCCGAGCATCACGTCGCCGGTGAACCCGATGCGGACGGTGCGTTCGCGGTCGCGATCCCCGTCGACCATACCGGTCGTTCGCGAACCGTCCGCAAAACGGTCGGGGACCGTTTCGCGCCGTCGTTGTCCAGCGTTCGAATCGGCCGACTGCGCACGATCGCCGGCAGTCAGCGACAGCTACAAACCCCGACCCGTCCATATTTCGGGTATGCACGTACTCGGCATTCTCGACCGCGGGGCGGACGGCGGCACCCTCGAGCGGGTCGTCGACCGAGTGGTCGATCAGCTCTCCGCGCGGGGGCGAGTCGGCGTCGTCAGATACGACGCAACGATCGCCGACGGCACCCGCGCCGCGCGAGAGACGGCGATCGGCGGCGACGTCACCTACGACCTCGGCGCCGACGGCGACTGGACGGCGACCGGAACGGGGCTGTCAGTACAGGGCGCGCTCGACAGCCTGGCGAGCGACTGCGAGTACGCCGTCGTCGTCGGCGTCTCGGACCTGCGGTATCCGGCGCTGGTCGTCGGCGACGAGTCGGACGACTCCGAAGCCGAATCCGTACCCGAAACCGCGGGCGACGTCATCGCAACCGTCGGCTCGCCTGCCGACGTCAGCGACGACCTCGTCGGCGATCTCGAGGCCGCCGAACCCCACCGGACCCTCGAGTCGATCGTCGCCGACGTAAAGCGGTCTCCGAAGGCGGATCGGTCGGGCGCGATCGCCACCTTCACCGGCCGCGTCCGCGCGAAAGACGCCGCGGACGACGCGCGCACCCAGTACCTCGAGTTCGAGAAGTACGAGGGCGTGGCCGACGAGCGGATGGCCGCCATCGAATCGGAACTCGAGGAGCGCAACGGCGTGCTCGAGGTCGAACTCTACCACCGAACGGGCGTCGTCGAGGACGGCGAGGATATCGTCTACGTCGTCGTGCTCGCAGGCCACCGCGAGGAGGCATTCCGGACCGTCGAAGACGGGATCAACCGACTGAAAGACGAGGTCCCACTGTTCAAGAAAGAGGTCACGGTCGAGGACGAATTTTGGGTGCACGACCGATCCTGAGAGGATGAATTCTTCGAGATGAATACAGAAATAAACGAATGACGCTAGAAAGCGACTCTTAATCAATCGATAACGAGTTCGCAGCGATAATGGATTAGAAGCGGTTATAAAATTTCTCGAGCGATCTGAGCCGCCAGTAAAACGTATCGTAAATGAGAATAAAACGTTGCTTACACCCCAGATCGCTGAAGGCAATCGAAAATTCGCTAATCATCCTCCCTTTATAACAGGTCTCCACCACAAGGCGTTGATGTCGATGAGCACGACAGCCCAACCCTCCACGGAAAGCAAAGAACGCCGCCTCAAACGCTACCTGCGCGAACGCGCAGAAGACGGAGAGCTGTACTTCAAAGGCAAGTTCATCGCAGACGACGTCGGTATGTCCCCGAAAGAGATCGGCGCGCTGATGGTCAAGCTCTCGGAATCGGCCACCGACCTCGAGGTCGAGAAGTGGTCGTACACGAGCGCGACGACCTGGCGCGTCGAGACGGCGTAATGCCGATGCCATCGACGCACGAACCGACTGACACCCCACCGACACGCCCCGCCCCCTGACCACCTCACGCACGTGGATTCTGCGCCACGCCATACACTCCACGCACACACGCCATACACTCCACGTGCCGGCGCGTCCTCGACGCCATCCGGCACGCCCGCTCTGATCGAGCCCCGCTCGATCGGTTCCCGCGATTCGTTTTTTTTTTTGCAGTCGGTTCGTCCCGCCCAGTGCGAACTGGTGCTGCCATACCGACCGAAACCAAACAGGTCCCCCGAGGCAGTCGATTTATACGAACCGATGACGAACCACGAGTGATGGACGACGGCGACGCGTCCGGGTTGAAGCCGACCGAGGCGACCGGGCCGATCGAGGACGGCCCGCCGCGCGAACGGATCGAGTCGGTGTTCGCGATCTACGAGACGCGGGTCGAAGACGAGCAGCTGATTTACTACGGCGATCCGCTGAAACCGCCCGAACAGCTCGTGCGGGAGCTCTGGCCGATGTTTCGGGATTCGGGCTACGACCTCGAGTTGACGACGCGCCGCGGCGAGTACGTGCTCGTCGCCGAACCGACGGATATCGGCATCGACGGCATTCCATGGACGAACCTCGTGTTGCTCGGTCTGACGGTCCTCTCGACGCTGTTCGCCGGATCGATGTGGTACCACATCGATCCGATCGCCAATCCGGGCAACATCTGGAAAGCGTGGCCGTTCACGGTCTCGATCCTCGGCGTCCTGGGAATCCACGAGATGGGCCACTACGTGATGAGCCGCTACCACAACGTCGACGCCTCCTTACCCTACTTCATCCCGATCCCGACGCTCATCGGGACGATGGGCGCGGTCATCAAAATGAAAGGCCGGATTCCGAACCGGAAGGCGCTGTTCGACATCGGCGTCGCCGGACCGCTCGCCGGGCTCGTCGCGACGGTGATCGTCACCGTGGTCGGCCTCCACTTACCGCCCGTGACCGCACCGCCGGACATCGTTCAGGACCCCAACGCCATCCAGATCCAACTGGGCTATCCGGCGCTGCTCGAGTGGCTCGCCGCGGTCTTCGACCAGCCGCTGTACCGGGACGATCCGGCGACGGCGGTGAACCCGGTGGTCATCGGCGGCTGGGTCGGGATGTTCATCACGTTCCTCAACCTGATCCCGGTCGGGCAACTCGACGGCGGTCACATCCTCCGGGCGATGGCCGGCGAGATGCAGGAATCGATCGCAGCGCTCGTGCCGGGCGTCCTCTTCGGCCTCGCGGCCTATCTCTACTACATCCTCGACTACAGCGGCAACTCGGTCGCGATCTGGGCGTTCTGGGGCGTCTTTACCGCGGTGCTGGCGTCGGTCGGGCCGGCTCGGCCCATCCGCGACGAGTCCCTCGGGGCCGGACGGTTCGTCCTCGGACTGGTCACGTTCGGCCTCGGACTGCTGTGTTTCATGGCGGTCCCGATCGCCATCATTGAATAACGCGTCGGACGGGTCTCGAGTCCGGGTCCGGGTTGCCGTCCACGGTCCGGTTCGCCGTCCCTATTCGCCGTGCGTATAGCCGCGATCCGCGAGCGGTTCTCCGTCGAGGGTGATCCCGTCGTCAGAGTCGACGACGGCGCCGATCACCGATATGGCAACGTTCGACTCCGACCGGACGGCCTCGAGCGCGTCCTCGGGTACCGTCGCGACGAGTTCGAAGTCCTCGCCGAAGGTCGTCGCGTACTCGAGCGCCTCGCGCTCGCCGTCCGCGACGTCTCGAACCGCGTCGGCGATCGGAACGGCGTCCGATTCGATCGCGAAGCCGCAGTTGCTGGCCCCCGCCAGCTGGTGCAGCGAGCGGGCGAGCCCGTCGCTCGAGTCCATCATCGCCGTCGCGTGCGGTGCGAACGCGCGGCCGGCCCGAACGCGGGGCTCGAATCGAAACAGATCGTTCGCGCGTTCGCGCAAGGACGCGTCGTCCTCGCGGTCGGCGCGGCGGAACAGCTCGAGGCCGGCGGCGCTGCGTCCGAGCGTGCCGGTCACGCAGACGAGATCGCCGGGTTCGGCGCCGCTGCGGCGGACGGGGTCGTCCGTCCGCCCGATCGCGGTCGTCGCGACCGTAAACTCCTCGTGCTCGTCGAGGTCGCCGCCGACGTACTCGGCGCCGACCAGTTCGCAGACCTCCCGCGCGCCCCGCACGAACGCGAGCAGTTCGTCGCGGTCGAACTCGGGGACGGCGTAGGCGGCGACGGCGGCCGTCGCGTCGGCGCCCATCGCCGCGACGTCCGACAGCGAGGCGCCGACGGCCCGCCAGCCGGCCGTGTACCGCGTGGTTCCGTCGGGAAAGTCCGTCCGCTCGTGGAGCATGTCGGTCGTCACGACCAGTCCGTCGACGGCCGCCGCGTCGTCGCCCGCGGCCGCAAGTTCCCCCTCCAGCAGCGCCAGTGCGGCGCGTTCGTCCATACCCCCCGTTCAGACTCGAGGACGAAAAACGGTCGGGATGCGGTGACAGTGTGCGCGGAGCGGAACGAAGCGGAGCCGCCGAGCGCTCCGATACGATGGTCTTAAATGCCGCGGAAGGAAAGCACACGCCAATGGCTACGATGTACGACGTTCCGGCGGACGCCCTCATCGAGGCGCTCGCCGAGGACCTCGAGGAACGGCTCGACGAACCCGACTGGGCGCAGTTCGCGAAGACCGGCGTCGACCGCGAACTGCCCCCCGAACAGGAGGACTTCTGGGCGACCCGCGCGGCCAGCCTCCTGCGCAAGGTCGCCGACCGCGGTCCGGTCGGCGTCGAACGACTCGCGACCGAGTACGGCGGCGGCAAGCCCGGCTCGAACCGCTACCGCGTCGCGCCGGACAAGCGCAGCGACGGCTCGCGCAACCTGATCCGAACGATCCTCCAGCAACTCGAGGAGGAAGACCTCGTCGAGACGGCCGAAGGCGAAGGTCGCCGCGTCACGCCCGAGGGCCAGAGCCTGCTGGACGACACCGCCGGCACCGTTCTCGAGGACCTCGACCGACCGGAACTCGAGCGCTACGCGTAAGCCGATTGCCGACTTTTCGCGCGAGCTACCCGCTCAGCCGCCGCTCTGGCGACCGTCGTCCGTAATCATTTTCCCGCCTGCAGCGTAAGGGACGACCATGAGCGAACGCCCAGACGACGACCGACTCGAGGAACTGCGAGAGCAGAAGATGGAGGAGCTGCAGGAGCGGGCCGAATCGCAACAGGGCGGAGAGGCCCAGGAGGCCGCCCAGCAGCAGGCCGAAGCCCAGAAGAAGGCGGTGCTGCGCAAGCATCTGACCGACGACGCCCGCAAGCGGCTCAACACGGTCAAGATGAGCAAGCCGCAGTTCGGCGAGCAGGTCGAGCGACAGGTCATCACGCTGGCCCGCAGCGGCCGCATTCAGGGGAAGATCGACGACGACAAGATGAAACAGCTGCTGAAGGAGCTGAAACCCGACTCCAAGAGCTTCGACATCCAGCGACGCTGATGGAACTCGGACTGCTCTACAGCGCGGGCAAGGACTCGACGCTCGCGGCGCTTCTCCTCGAGGAGTTTTACGACGTCACCCTCGTGACGGGCCACTTCGGCATCAGCGACGACTGGCAACACGCCCGCGAGACCGCCGACGCGCTCGGCTTCGAGTTCGAGCGGCTCGAGCTCGATCCGGACGTCGCCCGCGAGGCCGTCGACGTCATGCTCGAGGACGGCTTCCCACGAAACGGGATCCAGCGCGTCCACGAACACGCGCTCGAGCGACTCGCCGCCGAGGAGTCAGGGTTCGACGCGGTCGCCGACGGCACCCGCCGGGACGACCGCGTGCCGACGATCTCGCGCGCGCAGGCCCAGAGCCTGGAGGATCGCCACGGCGTGGACTACATTTCTCCGCTGGCGGGGTTCGGCCGCGGCGCCGTCGACCGACTCGTCGACGCGAATCTGGCGGTGACGGTCGGCCCGAGCGAGGAGATCAGCCGGGCAGACTACGAGGCCGAACTGCGGACGCTGATCGCCGAACGGGAGGGTCCCGCCGCGGTCGGCGACGTCTTCCCGGATCACGAACAGACGTACGTGACCGACGTCAGGCGGTAACGCGGCGTCCGGTCGCGATTCTCTTCGGTAACGCGCGTCCGTTGCGACGTAGAGCGGCGTCTGCGGTGACGCGCCGATCGGATCGCGGCTCGACGGGCGTCCGACGATGAAAGGATAGAAGTTCGCCGTCGGCGAATCCACGTTCATGTACGACGGAATCAAGGGCTTTCGCGATTTCTACCCCGGCGAGATGGCCGCCAGGCGGGAGACCATCGACACGCTGGAGGATACCGCCCGGCGGTACGGCTTCCGGGAGATCGGGACGCCCGCCTTAGAGCGCGCCGAGATGTGGACCGACAAGAGCGGCGACGACATCGTCGACGAACTGTACTCCTTCGAGGACCAGGGCGGTCGCCACGTGACGCTGACGCCCGAACTCACGCCGACGGTCGCCCGGATGGTCGTCGCCAAGCAACAGGAGCTCTCGAAGCCGATCAAGTGGTTCTCGACGCGCCCGTTCTGGCGCTACGAGCAGGTCCAGCAGGGCCGCCAGCGCGAGTTCTACCAGACCAACGTCGACATCTTCGGCTCCTCGGAGCCCGAGGCCGACGCCGAGATCCTCGCGTGGGCTGCTAACGCCCTGACGAACCTCGGACTCACCGGCGACCACTTCGAGTTCCGCGTCTCCCACCGCGACATCCTCGGGGGCGTCCTCGAGAGCTACGACGCCGACGTCGACACCGAGGCGGCGATCCGCGCGGTCGACAAGTCCGACAAGATTTCGCAGGCCGAGTACCACGATCTCCTCGTCGAGGCCGGCCTCGATTACGACCAGGCCGAGGAGTTCGCCGATCTCATCGCTGGCGGCGACTTAGAGGAAGTCAAGAGCTTCGCCGACACCGAGCGCGTGACGGCGGCCGTCGACAACCTCCAGAACGTCCTCGAGGCGGCCGAAGACTTCGGCGCGCGCGACTACTGTTCGATCTCGCTCGAGACGGCCCGCGGGCTTGACTACTACACGGGCGTCGTCTTCGAGTGCTTCGACTCCACCGGCGAGGTCTCGCGCTCGATCTTCGGCGGCGGCCGCTACGACGACCTGATCGAGAGCTTCGGCGGCCAGCCGACGCCCGCGGTCGGCGTCGCGGTGGGCACCGCGACGCTGCCGCTGTTGATGCAGCGGGCGGGCGTCTGGCCCGAGGAGGAGGTGACGACCGACTACTACGTCCTCCAGATCGGCGACACTCGATCGGAAGCGGCGCGGATCACCCGGGAGCTCCGCGAGCGCGGCCACGTCGTCGAGACCGACGTCGCCGGGCGCTCGTTCGGCGCGCAGCTGAACTACGCCGACTCGATCAACGCCGAGACGGTCGTCATCGTCGGAGAGCAGGACCTCGAGAACGACGAGGTAACCATCAAGGACATGGAATCCGGAGACCAGACGCAGGTCCCGGTCGACGAGTTCCCCGGCGATCTCGAGCGGCCGACGTACGACGACGTCGCCTGATCGGCTCCGGCGCTGTCCGACCGGCATCGTCTCTGCTCTCGAATCGTCCTGCGGCCGCTCTTTCTCGTGTATTTCGCCTGCTCGAGGCCGAACGCCGTTTCGTACTTAAACACCCTCTATTGCCCGGGTGAAATCGACGCCGTTCCTGTCGAACGGGAAATACGGCGGCTCTTAACGTCCGATAGCGCCAACGAACTACTGTGAGGTGAAGCCCAATGGCAACTAACGAAGCCACCGTCAAGTGGCTCGGCAGGCGGCAGGAGTTCGAGTACGCCGACGGCGTCGCGGGGTACACGATGGTACTGATCCGGCTCGTGGTCGGCTACTGGTTCCTCCACGCCGGGTGGGGGAAGTTCGCGTTCGTCGCGGGCGAGCCGTTTGACGCGGCCGGCTACCTCGCGAACGCCGAGACGCCGATCATGCCGCTGTTCGAGTTCGTCGTCGGCACGCCGTGGCTGCTCGAGTTCACCAACGTGATGATCCCCCTCGGCGAGTTCCTCATCGGCCTGGGGCTCATCCTGGGAGCGCTCGTGCGCCTGGCCGCCTTCTTCGGCGGCGTCCTGATGGTGTTGTTCTATCTGGGCAACGCCGACTGGGCGAACGGCTACGTCAACGGGGACCTGCTCGGGCTCCTGATGTTCGTGCTCGTCGGCGTCTTCGCCGCGGGCCGCATCCTCGGCGTGGACGCCTACCTCGAGGACACGGAGTTCGTGAAACGGCGGCCGTGGCTGCGCTACCTCCTCGGCTGATCGGCCGAGGACGGTAGTAGAATCGGAATCGGAACTGGGCGGTCGGCGACCGTCGATTTCCCGCCGGTTGCGACGTCACGACGAGATCGGCCGTCGTGGCCGGCGGCGATACTGGTTCCGCGTCAACAATTCCGTTTTTGGTCCGTCGTAGACTCCGCTCGTTCGTTCGCGGCGCAAGCGGCTGCGTCCTCGGCCACCACCGAGTGGCCGGTCTCGGCGTGGTGGTCGATCATCGCGCGATCGAGCACGGGTCGCTCGTCGCGGTCGTCGATCTCGTACGACCAGTCGCAGGTTTCGCAGTAGGCACGGGTCACGATACGTGACTGTCGTCTGGCGACGACTATCATCGGTCGGATCGACATATTGCCGATTAATAGTTCCGGAATCCGATATCGAGGTCGAGACGGTCGAAATCGACCGCTACTCGCTCGAGACGACCGGCCGACCGCGAGCCCGTCGCAGGGCCCACCGTTAACTTCGCCGCCGGCGTACCCCGCCCGATGGCCGACGGCGACACTGGAACTCGTCCGAACGTACTGTTCGTCCTCACCGATCAGGAGCGGTACGACTGCAGCGCCCCCGACGGGCCGCCGGTCGAGACGCCGACGATGGATCGGCTCTCGAGCGAGGGGATGCGCTTCGAGCGGGCGACGACGCCGATCAGCATCTGTACGAGCGCGCGGGCGTCGCTCATGACCGGGCGGTTTCCCCACGGGCACGGGATGCTCAACAACAGCCACGAGGCCGACGCGATCCAGCCGAACCTGCCGCCGGAACTCGAGACCTTCTCCGAATTGCTCGCGGAAAGCGGCTACGAATGCAGCTACACCGGGAAGTGGCACGTCGGTCGCGACCAGACGCCCGAGGACTTCGGCTTCTCGTATCTCGGCGGCAGCGACAAGCACCACGACGACATCGACGACGCGTTCCGCGAGTACCGCGAGGAGCGCGGCGTCCCGCTCGGCGAGGTCGACCTCGAGGAGGAACTGTACACGGGCGACGATCCCCGCGACGGCGGAGAGGGGACGTTCGCCGCCGCGAAAACCCCGGTCGACGTCGAGGAAACGCGGGCCTGGTTTCTCGCGGAGCGGACGATCGACGCGATCGAGCGCCACGCCGCGGGCGAGGACGAGGGCGACCGCGACGGCCCCTTCTTCCACCGCGCGGACTTCTACGGCCCCCACCACCCCTACGTCGTCCCCGAACCCTACGCCTCGATGTACGATCCCGACGAGATCGACCCGCCCGAAAGCTACGCCGAAACCTACGACGGCAAGCCGCAGGTCCACGAGAACTACCTCCACTATCGCGGCGCCGACGGCCTCGAGTGGGACCACTGGGCCGAGGCGACCGCGAAGTACTGGGGGTTCGTCTCGCTGATCGACGACCAGCTCGATCGGATCCTCGCGGCGCTCGAGGAACGCGCACTCGCCGACGAGACGGCCGTCGTCCACGCCTCGGACCACGGGGACTTCGTCGGCAACCACCGCCAGTTCAACAAGGGGCCGCTGATGTACGACGACACCTACCGGATTCCGCTGCAGATTCGGTGGCTCGGCGTTACGGAACCCGGATCGACCTGCGAAGCGCCCGTCCACCTGCACGATCTGTCCGCGACCTTCCTTGAGATGGGCGACGTCGAGGTCCCCGAGGCGTTCGACGCGCGGAGTCTCGTACCGCTGCTCGAGAACGGCGGCGACCCCGCTGCGGCGTCAGTCGACTGGCCCGACTCGACGTTCGCCCAGTACCACGGCGACGAGTTCGGCCTCTACACCCAGCGGATGGTCCGCACCGAGCGGTACAAGTACGTCTACAACGGCCCGGACGTCGACGAACTGTACGATCTCGAGGCCGACCCCGCGGAACTGCAGAACCTGATTGACCACCCCGCCTACGCGGACGTGCGCCGGGAGCTACGCGAGCAACTCGTCGACTGGATGGAGCGGACGGACGACCCGAATCAGGGGTGGGTGCCGAACGTACTCGAGCGGGCGTCGCGGAACGACGGCTGACGGACAACCGGACACGGAAGCGTACGTTTACGGTCACCAAGCGGATACTGCCGGACATGAACGGTACCTGTGACGCGATCGAGACCGACCGCGAGGGGGATGCGCGATGAGCGGGTCCGGACCGCGTCGCGGCTCGAACGGAGAGCCCGACCCCGAGGAACTCCGCGAGGAGGCCACGGAGTACGAGACTATCGCCGACGCCCTCGAGGACCTTGTCGAGGAACTGCGGGACGAACCGCTCCGACAGACGCGCCTCGAGGGGCTGTTCGACGAGGCGACGACGAGCAATCCGAACATCTGGAACACCGTCACCGCCTTCATCGACGTCGAGGACGGCGAGGCCGTCGTCACCGACGAGAGCAAGCTCGCGGAAGGGAGTTGGGCGCCCGAGATCGTCGAGGGCTGCGACGCCATGGTCACGATCGACGTCCAGCGCGGGCTGATGCCGGACGACTTCACGTACCTCGTCGGGAAGAAGCTGCAGGACGAGATCGACGAGTTCCGCCGGCGGGCGGCGAAGGCCCGACAGCGGGCGGCCGCCCTCGAGGACGGCGACGGTACCGACGCCGAATCGAACTCGAACGACGACACGTAACTGGCGATCAGGCCGACGTAGTGGGATATTCGTAATCCGGTGACAGCGAGCCGATCGCGCCGATACACCCTATCATTTTGGGATCACGCTCATACGCGGGAGCGGTGAACGGTGGCGCATGTCCGGCGACGACCCGGCGCTCGAGCAGGGCGAGGACGACTCGAAGCAGTTCCTCGTGAGGTGCGAATCCTGCTCGTTCGAACGGTCGACCGACGGGCGGGAGGAAGCGACGCGGCTCGGCAACATTCACCACCGGGAGACCGGCCACGAGATCGTCGCCCTCGAGGTGCCGCCGTCGGTCGAACCCGACTCCGAAACGAAGTGAGAGCGCGCTCAGCCCGCCGTTATCGGGGCCGAAGAGCCGTCGCTGGAGCGGTTCGAATGATGGAGGTCGCGGTCACGCGCCCGTTCAACGACCGTCGATCACTCGCCGATACGCCGAATTCGTTCTCGTTCGAATCGTCCGGCCGCGCTCGAGTCGGCGTCGGTCTCGTCGCTGTCCGCACCGTCGCTGTCATCCGTCGCTGACTCCTCCGATCGCCAGCGCCACGACCCGACCGCGAACGGCTCGAGCGAGACGATCAGGTACGATCGGTCGGGCCAGGTCGCCTGCGCGGCGTCGGTCGCGCTGGGTCGCGGCGGTCCGCGCGGGTGGGAGTGGTAGAAGCCGACGATCTCCTCGCCGCGGGCCTCGAGGCGCTCGAAGATCGCGAGTTGCTCCTCGGGGTTGATCCGGTAGCGCGTTCGGGGCGTCTCGGCGGCGTTTTCGGCGGGGTACTGCGAGCGAACGCGGCTCCGCTGCGGATCGAAGTCGCCGCCGAATACGCCACAGATTTCGTGCGGGCGGCCGTCGCGAGCGCGCTCGAGGACGGCGTCGCGAACCGCTTCGGGGACGACCAGTTCTGGTTCGCGGTCGGCAGCCGTGCCGTCGTCAGGATCGGACGTCACGGTTCTACGCGAGCGTCGGCTCCAGCGTCTCGCTCGAGCTCGTCGAACGGGACGGCCATCCGCTCGCTATCGGACGCCGCGAACGATCCGTCGAACAGGTCCGGCTGCACGATCGGCGCGAGTGTCTCGAGCGTGTCCACGAGCCGGGGGCCGGGTCGGTTGAGGTAGTGGTGGCCGTCCATCGCCCAGACGCGGCCCTCCTCGACCGCCGTCAGGTCCGCCCAGCCCTCGCGCTCGGTGAGGTCGGTTCGGTTGGCGGCGGTCTGCTCGAGGTCGAACCCGCAGGGGGCGACGACGATCAGTTCGAGATCGTACTCGCGGATCTCCACCCACTCGCGCGGCCGCGAGCGCTCTCCGACGTCGGCCAGCCCGTACTCGCCGCCGGCCCACTCGACGAGTTCGGCCGTCCAGTGTCCCGCGATCATCGCGGGATCGGTCCAGTCGAAGATTGCCACTCGCGGACGCTCTCCGTCCTCGAGATCGGCGGTCCGCTCTCGAACGCGGTCGATCCTGGCCTCGAGATCCGCCCGCACTTCGCGAGCGCGCTCCTCGCGGCCCGTCGCGCGACCGATTCGCTCGACGTCCTCGAGGACGTCGGCGACGCTGTGGGGGTCGGTGGTGAGGATTTCGGGATCGGCCGAGATTTGCTCGACGGCGTCGGCGACGACTACCTCGTCGACCGCGCAGACGTCACAGATCCCCTGCGTAACGATCAGGTCCGGCTCGAGTTCCTCGAGCGTCTCGACGTCGACGTCGTAGACGCCGTCGGTCCCCTCGTCGGCGGTCGCATCGAGCACCTGCGCATCGATCTCGCCGCTCGAGCCGTCGGCGTCGATTTGCGAGCGGGTGATCGCGGGCGCCGACGCGGCGTCGGGCGGGTAGTCGCACTCGTGGGAGACCCCGACGGGCTCGAGTCCGAGCGCGGCGACGATCTCGGTCGCCGAGGGGAGCGTCGTGACGATTCGCATGTGATCGGCTACGCGGCGGACGGTGAAAAGCGACAGTGTCGGCTCGAGGGAGAACGGGTGCTCCGCGGGGGTCGTTTCGACCCCGACATCGGTCGTGCGAGCCGCTGGCTCGAGCGGATAGTGTACGGAAAAAGCCTCGTTCAGACGTGCCGGAAGCCGGCAGCCGAAGTCGGAGTTAGGTTAGTTGCGGACGACGTTCGTCGCGCGGGGACCCTTGGGGGCCTGTTCGATGTCGAATTCGATCTCCTGTCCTTCCTCGAGGTCAGCGCCGCCGACGTCTTCCATGTGGAAGAACACGTCATCGTCCGCGTCCTCAGTCGAGATGAAACCGTAACCGCCTGTGTGGTTGAAGAAATCAACCTTACCGTTTGCCATTACAAACAAATGTAGTGCCGATACACGGATAAGGCTTCCGAGGGTCGCGGTACCACGACCGTCACTGCTGTGAGCTACAACTCGTCGCCGGTATCGTAACCGTTCGAGTCCGACTCGTCCGCGTCGGGGTCGACGTCGGTTCCATCGCCCGACTCGTCGAACTCCACCGTCGTCTCTCCGGCGTCGAACGCGTCCGCCTCCGACCCGGAATCGACTGGCTCTCCCGCAGACCCCTCATCGATGTCGAACTCGTCCGTCTCGAGTTCCTCGCCGCCGACGTTGACGGCGCCGTCCTGGATTTCGATGACCACGCCCTCGTCGTCCGGCGAGGTGCCGAGCACTCGGTTAGCCGCCGACTCGACCTCCCGATTGACCTCCCAGACGAACCGGAAAACCGCCTCGAGTTCGGTTCCGGCGGTCCGGAGCCCCTGTTGGGTTCTTGGGACGTCCTCGGGGGAGAGCCCGCTCAGACTGCGAGCGCCCTCCGGGTGCAGGTACTGGAGCGGGTGGTCGTTGGGTACCTCCTGTAAGTCGACCTCGAACGACCAGAGATAGGGCAGCGCCTGCAGCGCGTACCCCTTCGGTTTCGGCGCTCTGCGGCCCGCGACGGAGAAGACGGTCGTCAGCGCCGTCGTCCCCGCGTCAGTGTCGTAGTAGACGCCCGGCAGTCCCGGTACTGAAACGCGCATACTCGAGTCGAAGGACTCGCCGAGGGTGAGTGTCTCGCCGGCAGTCGCCAGCCGATAGGTATACGCTCGAGCGAAGCGGCCGCAAGTCGCTCAGAAGTTGTCCGCGAACTTGTCGCGCCGGTTGATGTCGAGTTCGCTGATGCTCGAGTGGGTCTGACTCGCTGCAAAGCGGATGGCGTCCGCGACTTCCGCGGGGTCGCTCGCCTCGTCCTCGTCGAATACCTCCGCGAACGTCGACCCGTCGGTCGTCTCGAACTCCGAGCGAACTTCGGCGGGGTTGACGACCGTGACGCCGACGCCCTCGTCGCCGACCTGCGCGGCGACGCTCTTGGCGAAGCCCCGGACCCACCACTTCGAGGCGGCGTAGACGGGGTTGAACGAGCGCGGGTACTGGCCCGCGAAGCTGCCGACGAAGATCAGGTGGCCGTTTCGCTCGCGGACGTGGGGGATCGCCGCCCGCGTCGCGTAGAAGACGCCGTCGACGTTGGTCTCCTGCATCGTCTCGTACTCCTCGGTCGAGAGGTCTTCGACGTCGCTGCCCCGAGACAGGCCGGCGTTGTTCACCAGCACGTCGATGCCGCCGAACGCGTCGACGGTCTCGTCGATCAGCGCGTCGACGTCGTCCTCCTCGCGGACGTTCGTCGGGACAACCAGCGTCTCGACGCCGTGTTCGGTCTCGAGGTCGGCGGCGGTCTCGCGCAGCGGTTCCTCGCTTCTGGACGCGAGGACGACGTTTGCGCCAGCCGCCGCGAACGCGCGGCAGGTCGCCTCGCCGATGCCGGAACTCGCGCCGGTGACGATCGTTACGTCGTCCTCGAGTCGGTCTGCGTGTGCCATAGGCGATCCGTCTACCTCGAGGACGTTCGGTGTTTCCCCGGCTTCCCTCCCGCTCGCGTTCGCAGCCATCCGCTGCCACCCCGGGGCTATTACGTCTCGACGGCCTATCGAACGTATGGCCGATACTGATGTCGATGCCGACACTGGCGCCGGCGACGGATCGATCCGGCCGTGCCACCGTCGTGACTGCGACGAGCCGGCGGCGTTCCTCGCCCTCGAGCGGTACCAGGAGGAGACCGGGAAGGGCGCGGTCGAGGCCGAGGCGGCGCTCTGTCGGGACCACGCCGCCGAAGAGCATCCGACGAACCTCGACGGCGCGTACCCGGACTACGTCTTTCGCGTCGAGCCGCTTCCGGAGGAGACGGACGACGACGACGCCTCGTAAACTGCTCGAGTCGGGAAACGCGATCCGACGAGGACGCGTCCGAAAACAGGCCGAGTCCGATTCCAGTGTCGGCGTCGGACCCGCGGTCCGATCAGTAGCCCTCGAGGTCGTACAGTTCGCCGTACTTCTCCTCGACGTACTCGAGGAAGTGGTCGGCCGTCAGCTCCTCGCCGGTCGCCCGTCGGATCAGGTCCTGCGTCTCGTACTGCTTGCCGTGCCGGTGGACGTTCTCGCGGAGCCAGCCGTTGAGCGCGTCGAAGTCGGCCTCGCGGACGTCGTCGTCGAGGTCGCCGAGTTCGTCCTCGGCGGCGGCGTAGAGTTGCGCGGCCAGCACCGACCCCAGCGAGTAGGTCGGGAAGTAGCCGAAGGAGCCGTGGGACCAGTGGATGTCCTGCAGGCAGCCCTCGGCGTCGGTTTCGGGGCGAACGCCCAGATACTCCTCGTACTTGTCGTTCCAGACTTCGGGGACGTCCTCGACCTCGAGATCGCCCGAGATCAGGTCGCGCTCGATCTCGAACCGGATGACGATGTGGAGGTGGTAAGTGAGTTCGTCCGCCTCGACCCGGATGAGGTTGTCGTCGTAGACCTGGTTGGCGGCCTCGTAGGCCTCCTCGGGCGTGACGTCCTCGAGTTCGGGGAAGCGCTCGGCGGCGATCGGCAGGAAGTGCTCCCAGAAGGGCCGGGAGCGACCGACGTGGTTCTCCCAGAGTCGCGACTGGGACTCGTGGACCGAGAGGTCCCGGGCCTCGCCCAGCGGGGTGCCGTAGCCCTCGTCGGGGAGCCCGAGCGTGTAGTTGGCGTGGCCGAACTCGTGGATCGTCGAGGTGATCGAGCCCAGCAGGTCGTCCTCCTCGAAGCGGGTGGTCACGCGGGCGTCGAACTGCGTGCCCGAGGAGAACGGGTGCGGCGCCGTATCGAGGCGGCCGCGATCCCAGTCGTAGCCCAGCGAGTCCAGCACGTCCCGCGCCAGCGCCTCCTGATCGTCGTCGTCGAACTCGCCGGCGAAGGCGTCGGTCGTCAGCTCGGCGTCGCTCCCGTCGACCGCCTCGATCAGCGGGACGAGTTCGTCGCGCAGGTTCTCGAGCACGCGCTCGGCGGTCTCGAGGTCGATGTAGGGCTCGTACTCGGCGAACAGGACCTCGTAGGGATCGGCGTCGGGATCGACGTGGTGGGCGTAGTCGCGCTTGAGTTCGACCAGCTTCTCGAGGACGGGCGCGAACGTCTCGAAGTCGTCTTCCTCCTTGGCTTGCTTCCACTTGGGGTGGGCGTTTGCCGTCGTCTCGGAGATTTCCTCGACTAACTCTTGCGGGACGCTGGTCTCGCGGTCGTACTGGCGGCGGATCTCGCGGACGACGGCGGCTCGCTCGTCGTCGAGTTCGTCGGCCTCCAACTCCTCGAGCAACTCGCCGGTCTCGTCGGCGGTCAGCAGTTCGTGGCTGATCGAGGACAGCGTCGAGAGCTGCTGTGCGCGGGCCGGCGTCCCCTCGTCGGGCATGACGACCTCCTGATCCCAGCGCAGGATGCCGGCGGCGTTGCCGACGTTGGAGATGCGCTGGACGCGCGATTCGAACTCGTCGTAGGTGTCAGTCCCCTCGCTCTCGCTTTCGCTCCGGGCCTGATCGGTTGCCATGGGCGCAGGTACACGAGGTACCGGTATCAACCTCGTGGTTCCGGGCAGTTTCGAGGGGCTCGAGCGGACGGGGATCCGCGAACCAGTGTGGCGGACGGACGAACTTCTCAGTAGTCGTGACGATCGGAACCGCTGTCTGCGGCGGATAACGGATATCGTTCATCGGGAGTTCGACAGGCACGAAATCGGTGTAGAATGTGCAAGCCGCGGACTGTTCGTGCTCGCTGACGAATCGGTAGGTATGGTCCTCGCATCAGCCGTCGTCTTCATCGCCAGCCTCCTCATCGGTGCGCTCGGCATCTACGTCGGGGCTCGAGTGATCGTCGGCGCGGCCGACTACGACCATGCGATCGTTACCGCGCTGATCGGAGCGATCGTCTGGGCGCTCGTGGGCTTCTTCATCGGGTGGATCCCGCTGCTAGGGCCGATCCTGGCGCTGCTCGCGTACATCGCGGTGATCAATCTCCGGTACCCCGCCGGCTGGACCGCCGCGGCGATGATCGGCCTGATCGCGTGGGTAACCGTTCTGGTGGTGCTGTACGTCCTCGCGGCGCTCGGCATCACCGGGTTCAACGCGGTCGGCGTGCCGGGGATCTAACGGGACGAGCGGTATTTGCTGTCACGACGGCCGGACCTAAACTCACATAGCCTGTCGACGCACGGCGTAGCGACTCGCAGTCGCACGGCCGGTCAAGAGTTATCCGAGTCGACCGCAACATTCGACACGATCAATGGGATTCTTCGAGAATCTGGGTCGGAAAGTCGGGGAGTTCACACAGGAAGCGAAACGGGCGGCCGACGAGGAAGCGACCTACGCCTGCACGGACTGCGGCGAACGATTCTACACGACACAGGACGAGTGCCCGGCGTGTGGCAGCGCCGCGATCGTCGAGCAACAGGTGAGTTCGGCGGACGGGGACGAGGACGTCGATACCGACTCGAACTCGAGTGCGGATTCGGCTCCTGACTCGTCCGCAGCCGACGATTCGACGGATGGGAAATCGACCGAGTAATATCCCGCCAGCTTACCGCGGCCAGGACTCGGCCACCTTCCGGTAGGTCTCCTCGCACCGCCCGAGCACGTCGATCGAGACGCTCTCGTCGGCGGTGTGGGCCTCGCCGGGTTCGGCCGCGCCGCAGATCACGCACTCCGTGCCGGCCTCGGAGAGCCACCCCGCGTCGGTCGCGTGGGGTTTCGTGACGAGTTCCGGCGAGCCGGACTGGGCCGCGTCGGCCGCTTCGAGCACTGTTTCTGCAAATTCGCGGTCGTCGCAGCGCATCGGCGGCAGGTCCTGGTCGACGGTCCACTCGACGCCCTCGAACTCCTCAACGCGCTCGAGAGCGGCCCGTTCGCCCGGGACCGTCCGCTCGTCGATCGTCACCTCGCAGCGGTCGGGGACGACGTTCCACGCCCGGCCGCCCTCGATCTCGGTGACGACGACGCTGCCCGCGAGCGTCTCGCCCGCCGCGTCGACGGCCGGGGGCTCGAGGTCGCGGACGACGTCGACGGCGTCAGTCGCGCGGTAGACGGCGTTCTCGCCCGCGTCGGCCTCGCTCGCGTGGGCCGCCGTGCCGCGTGCGGTGATCGTGCTGGCTCGGCGGCCCTTGTGCGCGACGGCGACGTCCGTGACGCCCGGACTCGAGTAGCCGGTCGAGCCCTCCCCGACGACGGCGTAGTCGGGTGCGAATCCCTCGTCGATGGCGCGGCGCGCGCCGACGCCGCCGACCTCCTCGCCGACGAAGCTCGCGAAGACGAGTTCGCCGGCCGGCTCAGCATCGCGGAAGGCGAGCATGGCCGCTGCGACGGCCCCCTTCATGTCGGCCGTGCCGCGGCCGTAGAGACGGCCGTCGCGCTCCTCGACGACGTACTCGCCGTCCGCCTCGAGTTGCGACTCGTCGGGTTCGACGACGTCGTGGTGGCCGACCAGCGCGAGCGACCGGTCGCCCGCGCCTTTGCGGGCGATCACGTTGCCGACCTCGTCTCGAGTGACGTCGGCCGCGGTTTCCCGGCGGAGCCAGGCCTCGATCTCGTCGCCGACGGCGGTTTCGTCCTCGTGGCTCGGCACGGCGACCAGCTCGCGCGTCAGTTCGGCGACCGTCGCAGTCATTGTCTCGGTGCGTACTAGACGGCCCGGGGCCGTGAGTGCGTCGGTGCGGCGAGTCGGCGTTGACACTGTGACTTCGAGGCGTCGGCGCGTCGAAAACGGAGCCCCGAGCGTCAGCGGACCGATTCGAACGGCCGATCTCGGCGGCCGCATCGCTCTCGTAGGTCGCTCGAGGGTGGCGTTCGAGCCGGGCAGTCTCGAACGCCGTCTCTGTCAGAGGCACGCGACAACCACCGACATGCGGTCGCTGACCGCTGGATCGTGGTGTCGACGAGTGGCGCCTACCGCGGCGCACGCTCGACTTTGCCGAAGACGGCCCTTACCTTATCGAATGAACGGTCGTTCAACGGCTGTATCTCGAGCGGGAATCGAACACGGCGCGAACGGACCTGCGTTCCGGACCGACGGCGAACGGCGCAGATCACGGTTCGACGACTGTTACAGATTGGTTACTCCGCTCACATAACCAGAAGCAATAATACTCTGTGTCAATCAGACCGTACCCAATGGGTTACGATTGGGGGAAACAACTGTTCTCGTCCCCGCACCGACTCGAGGTGCTTCGGGAACTCCGGTCGGCCCCCGCGGACACGCAGGCGCTCACCGGCGCGCTCTCGATCTCGCGGGTGACCGTCCAGCGCCACCTGAACCGGTGTTGCGAACTCGGGTGGATCCACAAGGTCGACGGGCGCTACGAGCTCACCCCGCTCGGCGACCGCGTCTGCGAGGCGACGGCGACGTACCTCGACCGACTCGACGTCCTCGAGTCGCACGCGGACGTGATCGACGGGCTTGCGGCCATCGACGACGAGTTCGATCCGCTCTTGCTGACCGACGCGACCGTCACGGTCGCCGAGTCGAACGATCCGCACGGCCCGATCAGCCACTACCGGAGCGCGATGAGCGAAGCGACGACCGACGACATTCGCGGGATTCTACCCGTGTTCAGCGAACTGCTCATCGAGGTCCACCGCGACCTCCTCGAGGCGGGCGTCGACACCGAACTGATCGTCCCGCGATCGGTGCTCGAGGCGGCGCCGCCGGACGAGCCGATTGCCGGCGGCCAGTTCACCCTCTACGTGCTCGACGAGCCGCTCGAGTTCGGCGTAACGCTGACCGACGAGCGCGCGTTCGTCGGCTGCTACGACGACGGGACGTTCGTCGCGTGCATCGAGAGCGACGAGCCTGCGTTTCGCGAGTGGGCCGACGAGGTCTACGAGGGTCGCCGCGAGGCGGCGACGCGACTGTCGCTCGAGGCGAATGGTGGAACGGTCGACGATGACGGCGCCGGCGCCGACGCCACTGCCGACGGCACTGACGAAGCCGACGACGACCCGTGAAGACGCGTCCCGCACCCTTTTACCTGCGAAGGGCGAACCGTACGACATGAACGTCGTGCCGGACACGAGCGTGGTCATCGACGGCCGCGTCTCGGCGACGATTGAAGACGGGCAGTTCGAGGGAGCGACGATTTCGGTACCCGAGGCCGTCGTCGCGGAACTCGAAGCGCAGGCCAACGACGGCATCGAGACCGGCTGGGACGGTCTCGAGGAGCTCCAGCGGCTCGCCGACTTAGCCGACGAGGGCGTCATCAACCTCGAGTACGTCGGCGAGCGGCCCAACGCCATCGAGCGGGGCCACGCCTCCGAGGGCGAGATCGACGCCCTGATCCGCGACCTCGCGGAGGACCTGGGCGCGACCTTCCTCACCAGCGACATCGTCCAGGCGGAGGTCGCGAAGGCGAAGGGGCTCGACGTCGAGCACGTCTCCCCCGAGGTGCGGGAGGTCGACGTCGGGACGCTCACCGTCGAGAACTACTTCGACGACCAGACGATGAGCGTCCACCTCCGGGCGGGCGCCGTTCCGAAGGCCAAGCGGGGCGAACTCGGCGAGATGCGGTACGAACCCATCGCCGACGAGCCCTTGGACGAGGAGACGATGGACGAGTACGCCCGCGAGGTCGTCGACGCCGCCAAGGAGTCCTCCGAGGGCTTCCTCGAGCTCTCCCAGCCCGGGATGAAGATCGTCCAGTTCCGGGACTACCGGATCGCGGTCGGGCGCCCGCCCTTTTCCGACGGCATCGAGATCACCGCCGTCCGGCCGATCGCCCAGACCGACATCGAGGACTACGAGAACGCCGACGAACTCAAAGAACGGCTGCTCGAGCGCCAGCGCGGCGTCCTGATCTCGGGCGCTCCCGGCGCCGGGAAGTCGACCTTCGCGCAGGCGGTCGCCCGCTTCATCTCCGATAACGACTACGCGGTCAAGACGATGGAAAAGCCGCGGGACCTGCAGGTCGGTCCCGAGATCACCCAGTACACGGAACTGGGCGGCGAGATGGCCAACACGGCCGACGCGCTGCTGATGGTCCGGCCGGACTACACCATCTACGACGAGGTCCGCAAGACCGACGACTTCGAGGTCTTCGCGGACATGCGCCTGGCGGGCGTCGGCATGATCGGCGTCGTCCACGCGACCCGACCGATCGACGCCCTGCAGCGGCTCGTCGGCCGCGTCGAACTCGGGATGATCCCGCAGGTCGTCGACACCGTCGTCTACATCGAGGCCGGGGAGGTCAACACCGTCTACGACGTCAAGACGGAGGTCAAGGTCCCCGCGGGACTCACCGAGGAGGACCTCGCTCGCCCCGTGATTCAGGTCACGAACTTCGAGACCGGCGAGCCCGAGTACGAGATCTACACGTTCAACCGCCAGGTCGTCACCGTCCCGCTCAAGGACGACGAGGGCGGCCCCGCCAGCGAGTCCGGCGTCGACCGCATCGCCAAGCAGGAAATCGAACGCGAGATCCGCTCGGTCGCGCGCGGCTACGTCGACGTCCAGCTCAAGGGCCAGGACCGCGCGGTCGTCTACGTCGAGGAGGACGACATCTCGAGCGTCATCGGCAAGGGCGGCGGTCGGATCACCGACATCGAGAACCGCCTGGGAATCGACATCGACGTCCGCACCCACGACGAGAACCCCCACTACGGCGCGGGCGCCGGCAGCGCCAACGCCAGCAGCGACGGCGGCGGGCAGGCCGCCGGCCAGATGGTCACGCCCGAAGTCACCTCCCGCCACATCGTCATCCCCGTCGACGGTAACCACGGCGAGACCGTCGAGGTCCAGGCCGGCGGCGACTACCTCTTCACCGCCACGGTGAGTCGCGGCGGCGAAATTCAGGTCTCTCGAGGGAGTGCGATCGCGGACGAGTTGGAGCAGGCGATCGACCGGAAGGATCCGATTACGGTCGTTCCGTCGTAACCGCGTACCGACGGCGATCCGATTGTATCGTCGAGTCAGTAGAGCGCTCCGTCCTCGTCCCACGAACACGACTGTCTCGGATGGCCGGGCCGCGGGATCGCACCGTACAGCGTTTCGTCGTATTCGACGCCGCCGTCGGTGATGGCGTACCTGTCTCGCCGCGGCGGGTATCCCATCGTCACCCAGAAGTCGACCGTCACCGACTCGCCGTCGTCGGGCTCGAGCGTGACGTCGTAGCGTCCGTACTCGTCAGTAACTGGGACGCGAGCGAGTCGGCCCCAATCGATTTCGTCGGCCGGGACGTTGCCGGGCGTCTCGTCTCGAGGGTACGGTTCGACGGTGACGCGTTCCGACAGGACCCGGTCGCCGTTCGTATCGTCGACGATGACCGCACCAGTCCACGGGTCGGCCGTCGTGTTCCGGAGGAGCAATTCCTTCGGCTCCTCGCGCTCGAGCGTGACTGCCGTGAACGACAGCGTTCGTTTCGTCCCGAACCCGAGCCATACGGATGCTTCGGTAATCCGGGCCTCGTAGTACGTTCCGTCCTTCCGGAGTACGTCGGCGGATCGAGCCGCGACGGTCTCGTACAAAAACTCGTTCGTGACGAGGAACGCCGTCGTTTCGTACGTTCCCGCTGCCATGGCCTCGTCGATTTCGTCCTGCACCGCCTCGGGGAGCTTCGCGTACACGAGCACCGATTCGGGGCACGGCTCGTAGGCCGTCGCGGTACGCTCGAGGCAGCCGGCGACGCCGACCGTCGCCGCCGTCGCTGCCGTCGCGAAGAGAAACGCCCGGCGTTGCATACCGGACACAGTTCAGTAGTCCGATAAATGTTTTTGGAATGACGGGTGTTGGCACACGTCGCCGATATTCCCGGAGTTGACGAACACACACCGATTCGCCGATCCGCAGCCTGTGTGAGTACCAACCCCACATTCAACTACTAGCTGTTTAAGGAGTAGGCATAAATACGAGACGAATGTTTCATACCAGTAGCGAGAACGCAGTGATCTGACCCAATGAGTACTGAAAGGGAGACGTTCGTCTATTCGGAGTCGCACAGCGAGAACGGACCGTTCATCACCGATCCGGCGGGCCTCGAGGCGGCACACGCCCGGATCGTCAGCGAGATTCGGTCGACGGTCGCCGACGCGGGTGCCGAGGGCGTCGTGGTGGCGATGAGCGGCGGGATCGACTCGACGGTGACGACGGCGCTGGCCGTCGAGGCGCTGGGCAACGAGCGCGTCCTCGGGCTCGGGCTGCCCTGTCACAAGAGCGAGCGCGCCGGCGTCAGCGAGGCCCGAACCATCGCCGAGGGACTGGGTATCGACTTCCGCGAGATCCAGTTGCGACCGCTGCTCGAGACCTTCGAGGAGACGGCGACGCCGGTGCTCGAACCCGACGCCGACGGCGGTCGCCCGGCGGAGCGAAACCACGCGCTCGGCAACGTGATCGCGCGGTTCCGGATGGTCTGTGCGTACTACGCGGCCAACCGGCGCTCGAAGCTGGTGCTCGGCACCGCGAACCGCTCGGAGCGCCTGCTGGGTTACTTCACGAAGTACGGCGACGGCGCCGCGGACGCCTACCCGCTGGGCGACCTGTACAAAACCGAAGTGCGAGCCCTCGCGGGGCAGATCGGGATTCCGCGCCGCATCGTCACCAAGGAGCCGACGGCCGGGTTCTGGGCCGGCCAGACCGACGCCGACGAACTCGGGGCGCCGTACGACGACCTCGATCCGTTCCTGACCCGGCTCGTCGACGAGGGACAGTCGATCGCCGACGCGGCGTCTGGACTCGAAATCGACCGCGAGACGGCGCGATCGATCGCGTGGCTGTGCGCCGAGACGACGCACAAGCGAACGACGCCACCGACGCCGGGCGTCGGGGACCGAACCGAGTCGACGCTCGAGTTCGGTGACGAGCCTGCGGACTCCTGACGAGCGGCGGCCTCGAGCGGTCCCCTCAGTCGGCCTCAAAGTGGTACAGGTCCGGATTTCGCCACCAGAACAGCAGCCAGGCGACGAGGAAGCCGCCTCCCATCGCGAGGATATCCTGCAGGTACCGCGGAATCTCGAATCCGAAGCCGGAGAGCACCGCGATCACGGTCGTCGCACCGATGATCGCACCCAGCAGGACGAAGACGATATCGCCGACGATCCGCGCGCTCGAGTGCTCCCAGTAGTGTTGGCGGTGGTCGTCGTACCAGACGCCGACGTAGATCAACACGGGCGCCATGGTGGCGATGACCGTGACGACCTGATACTCCTCGGCGAGGCCGGCCCGACCGAGAACGACGTTGAGAAACTGCGCGACGATCGACGCTGCAAAGAGGCCGATCAGCAACCAGCCCCACCGGGGAAGCCGCTCCTTGTCCATGCGGGGGAACGGTCACCGGACGAAAATAATCCTTGTCGTTCGCTCAGTGTGGCTACCGCGCGGAGGATGCCGTTTCGTTATTCCGCGCAGCAGGCGTCCTTTTTCGGGGATTCGTCGACGCCGTTCCCGTCGGCCGCCACCGGTTCTTCGAGCCGGTAGAGGCTCTGTCGGGCGTCGGCGAAGTAGATGTCCTCGTCGACGATGCCGATCTCCTCGAGGCGCTCGAGCGCGTAGCGGACCGTCCGGGCGGAAAGCATCGATTCCTCGACGATCTGTTTCTGGGTCAACGGGCCGTCGTACTCGAGAACCTTGAAAACGAGTTTGGCGCTCGGTGGCAAGTCTTCGATCTCCTCCCCGTCAGTCTCTGCCATATTACGAATCGAAAACTCCCAGCAGTATAAAAGTTGAGCCTTACGGACGCCATTGGGGAAATATTTCGTACCTATTATGGACGTAATATGTATTTGTGGGCGCCGAATCGCCGGAATACCGCATTTGACTGGCCAGTCAGGATGTTCGTCGTTGACGGCGGCCGACGGCGTTATCCTTCACCGATCGCTCGATCCTCGTCGGCCCACTCGCGCTGGCGCAGTTCGTACTTCTGAATCTTCCCGGTCGCCGTCTTCGGCAGTTCCTCGACGTACTCGATCCGACGGACGACCTTGTAGCTCGCCAGCCGGTCGCGGGTGAACTGGGTCAGCTCGTCGGCGGACACCGGCGGATCCTCCGGGTCGCCGTTCGACGGCACGACGAACGCCTTCGGCGTCTCGCCCCACTCCTCGCTGGGCGCCGGGATCACGGCCGCGTCCGCGACGGCGTCGTGATCGAACAGCGTGTCCTCGAGTTCGATGCTCGAGATGTTCTCGCCGCCGGAGATGATGATGTCCTTCTTTCGGTCGCGGATGGCGATCAGCCCGTGCTCGTCGACCGTCGCGAGGTCGCCCGTGTGGTAGTAGCCCTCGCGGCGCTCCGAAAAGGCCTCCTCGGTGGCCTCGGGCTTGTTCCAGTAGCGGTCCATCACCTGGTTGCCGCGGACGACGACCTCGCCGAGCGTCTCGTCGTCGCGGGGGACGTCCTCGCCGTCCTCGTCGACGACGCGGACGTCGGTCCCGAGCACGCCCATCCCCTGCCGTTTCTTCATCGAGAAGCGGTTGTCCGCCTCGAGGAGTCGCTCGGGCGAGATCGTGATCAGCGGGCCGGTCTCGGTCGCGCCGTAGAGGTGTTTGAGCCGCCAGCCGAACTCCTCCTCGACGGCGCGGATGGTGGCTTCGGGCGGGGCGCTGCCGGCGGTGGTCACGCGGACGTCGTTGTCGCCGGTCATCTCGGGTTCGCCCTCCCGTTCGTAGTAGTCGATGAGTTGATTGAGCACCGTCGGCGCCGCACAGAGGAAGGACACGTCCTCCTCGCGGATCGTCTCGATCACCTCGTCAGCGTTGACCCCGCGGGTGCAGACGTGCTTCGCGCCCAGTCCCGTCACCGCGTAGATGTGCCCCCAGCCGTTGACGTGGAACATCGGCAGCGTCCACAGGTAGACGTCGCCGTCGGTGAGTTCGTGGTAGATCGATACCAGGTACGCGTGGAGCGTCTCCGTCCGGTGGGTGCGACAGACGCCCTTCGGGTCGCCCGTCGTGCCGGAGGTATAGTTGATCGTGATGATCTCGTCTTCGGCCATCTCGGGCTGCTCGTAGTCGGGTTCGGCCGCTTCGAGAACGTCGTCGAAGTCCTCCCAGTCACCCTCGACGGCGTCGGCGTCGTTCGTCACGAACGTCTCCGTGGGCACCTCGTCGCGGATCGCCTCGATCTTCGCGGCGTACTCGTAGTCGGCGTAGACGGCGTCCATCTCGGCGTCGGCGAGCATGTACGCGTAGTCCTCGGACGTCAGCCGGTAGTTCAGCGGCGCGTGGATCGCCCCGATCGACATCGCCCCGTAGGCCGCCTCGAGGTGGTAGTGCGTGTTCGGGTCGAGCACCGCCACGCGGTCGCCCTTTCCGATCCCCCTCTCCTGTAGCGCTCGAGCGAACCGGTCGACGCGATCGCCGAACTCGTCGTAGGTGAACCGCTCGCCGTCCGTCCCGACGATCGCTTCCTGATCGCCGTAGTGTCGACGGGCCTGCTCGAGGAAGTCGGTCACGAGGAGTGGCGTCTCCATACCATATTCTCAATGAACGTCCATGTAATAGATTGTGGTCGGTCGACCGGCACAACAGAGTGTGAACCGGGCACCGTGAGTGGGCGACGTTACGCTGTGTACCCGTGGCACGCGAGACGTGCCGGCTCACGCTCTCGGTCGGGTCCCCAATGCGAACGGCTTTTTAGCACCGCCCCCGGAGTTGCGCCCATGTCGACCGAATCGATCAGCGACCGACGCGAGCACATCCGCTCGGTCGGCGTCACCGCGCTGGCCGCGCTGCTCGGGGTCGCCGCAGCACTGGCCTCCATGGCCGTCACCGGCGATCTTCCGGCGAGGGAAGCGGCCGGCGAGACGCTACCGCAGGCGTTCGTCGTCGTGGCGATTCTCGTCCAACTCGCGCTGCTCAACGTCACGAGTATCTACGACGAGGACGAGTTCGGCATGAAACACAACCTGTACGTCGCCTTCATGACGTTCTCGTTCTGGTTCATCACCTGGGGAATCCTGCTGACGTCGGAGGCAGCCTAACCCATGGCAGACGATAGTATCGCCGTCGTCGACCTCGATCGGTGCCAGCCCGACCGGTGCAGCTACGAGTGTAAGAACTACTGCCCGCCCAACCGCACCGGCAAGGAGTGCATCACGCTCCGCGGCGAGGAGACCGACGAAGGACAGCCCGAACAGGTCCGGATCTCCGAGGAGATCTGCCTCGGCGAAACCTGTGGCATCTGCGTCGAGAAGTGTCCCTTCGACGCCATCGAGATCATCAACCTGCCACAGGAGCTACAGGACGAGCCCGCCCACCGCTACGGCGAGAACGCCTTCTCGCTGTACGGCCTCCCTGCGCCGCAGGAAGGACAGGTCACCGGCATCCTCGGGCCGAACGGCATCGGGAAGACGACCGCCGTCCGCATCCTCGCCGGCGAACTCGAGCCCAACCTCGGCCGCCACGAGGAGGAAATCGACTGGGACGACGTGCTCGAGGCCTACCGCGGGACTGAACTGCAGGACTACATCGCGGACGTCCGCGACGGCGAGGTCACCGTCGCCCGGAAGCCCCAGTACGTCGACCAGATCCCCGAGACGTTCGACGGCAACACGCGCGAACTGCTCGAGCAGACGAACGAGCGTGGCGCGCTCGACCAGTTGGTCGAGCGGCTCTCGATCGAACCCGTCATGGAGCAGTCGATCGACGACCTCTCCGGCGGGGAGCTCCAGCGGGTCGCGCTCGCGGCCACCCTGGCGCGGGACACGGACTTCTACTTCCTCGACGAGATCACGCCGTACCTCGACATCGGCCAGCGGGTCACCGCCGCGCGCTTGATCCGCGAACTCGCCGAAGAGGAGAACAAGTCGATGCTCGTCGTCGAGCACGACCTCGCCATCCTGGACCTGCTCGCCGACACGCTCCACGTCGCCTACGGTGAGCCCGGCGCGTACGGTGTCGTCACTCCACCGAAATCCGTTCGGAACGGGATCAACGAGTACCTCTCGGGCTACCTCGAGAACGAGAACATGCGGATCCGGCCGGATCCCATCGAGTTCGAGGAGCACGCGCCCCGATCCGCGACCCGCGGCGACGTGCTCGTCGACTACCCCGACCTCACCAAGAGCTACGGCGACGGCGAGTTCTCCCTCGAGGTCGAGGGCGGCCAGATCCGCGAGAACGAAGTGCTGGGCATCGTCGGCCCGAACGGGATCGGGAAGTCCACCTTCGCAAAGCTCTTGACGGGCAATCTCGAGCCCGACGAGGGCGACGCGGACCTCGATCTCGATATCTCGTACAAGCCCCAGTACGTCACCATCGACCAGCACATGCGGGTCGACGCCTTCCTCTCGTCCATTACGGACCAGTTCGGCTCCTCGTACTGGAACACCGAAATCGCCCAGCCCCTGCAACTCGAGCGGATCATGGAACAGAACCTCTCGGACCTCTCCGGCGGTGAGCGCCAGCGCGTCGCCATCGCCGCGTGTCTCTCCGACTCCGCGGATCTCTACCTGCTGGACGAACCCTCGGCCCACCTGGACGTCGAACAGCGCGTCCAGGCTACCAGCGCGATCCGGCGCTACGCCGAACAGCAGGACGCGACGGTCATGGTCATCGACCACGACATCTACATGATCGACCTGCTCGCGGATCGTCTGATGGTCTTCGACGGCGAACCCGCCGTCCACGGGCGGGCCGGCCAGCCCCAGTCGATGCGCGACGGCATGAACGAGTTCCTCGCGAACCTCGAGGTCACGTTCCGCCGCGACGAGCGCACGTCCCGGCCCCGGATCAACAAGCCCGACTCGCAACTCGACAAGGAGCAGAAGAGCGAGGGCGAGTACTACTACGCGCCCTGATCCAGCGCGTTCGTTTTTGCTGCCGCCGTCGGTCGGTTCTTCTGTCGTCGATCGCCGCCTTACGCTCGCGACTCCGCCACCCGCGCTCGTAGCACCGCGAACAACCCGTCCCCGTGCCCCTCGCGGACGTCGGGCTCAGCGTTTGGATCGATCGATGCCGGCTCGTCGAACACCGTCTGAAGCCGCCCCTCGACGGTGAATCCGGCGTCCTCGAGCGCCGCAGCCGCCTCGTCGGCCGTCAGAAACTCCGCGTCGGCGTAGAACGGACTCTCGTCTTTGTGTTCCTGATAAACCTGTCCGACCGGACTCGAGCGATCGAGGACGGCGACGACCAGCGTGCCGTCGTCGGTTAGCACGCGCCGCGCCTCCGAGAGCGTCGCCTCGAGGTCGTCGACGAACGACAGGACGGTCACGAACAGGAGGCGGTCGACCGCGTCGTCGGCGACGGGCAGCGATTCGGCGACGCCCCGAACGGGATCGACGCCACGGTCTCGAGCGTGGGTAAGCGGCGTTCGAGCCGGGTCGATGCCGATAGGAATCTCGAGCGGGGCGGCGAACCGTCCGGTGCCGACGCCGACCTCGAGGGCGCGGGTGCGGGTGAGGGGTCGATTCCCGTCGCTCCCATCGAGGGCGTGGCGGTCGGGGAGCGCACGCTCGAGGGCGGCCCGTTCGGCTCGGTAGGCGTCCTCGTTGTGCTCGAACCAGTCGTCGTACTCGTCGGCGCGGGTTTCGAAGGGGTCGGTGGTCGGCATCGATCGGCGTTCGGACGCCGGGGAGAAAATGATACGGCCTAATTTTGCTTGAATCAGCTCGGAATCGTCAGCTGATCAAGCGCTGACAGCTGCCACAGAGGTTCTCCTCCTTGATATCGACCTCGCGGACCGTCGGCGAGAAGTTCATCACGCAGCGATTGTTGTCGCAGTGCTCTAAGCCGTAGGTGTGACCGATCTCGTGGACGATCTCCTTGCGGACGCGGTCCTCGAAGATGTCTTCGGCGCTCTGGTTCGAGAACCCGCCGTCGCTCGAGGTTTGCAGGCGGTAGGTCGAGACGACGCTGCCGCTGCCGTCGAGGTAGGCGAGCCCGAAGACGTAGTTGCGCCGGCGGTAGAAGAGGTCGTGGGGCGTGATCGCGATGTTTTTGTCGCCGCGGCCGACTCGTTCGGCCAGTTGGATGAAAGATTCGGCAGAGTACTGGTTCCGGCCGGAGTCGTACGCGCCGTTCGGAACCGACTGCGAGTCGTTGATAGAGACCTCGCAGTCGTAGACCGATCGCAACGCCGAGGAGGCGGCCCGCTTGACCTCCGCGGGGACGTTGCCGACCGGCACGATGTCGACGAGCATGGCAACGGCTATGGGCGCAGAGGCCATAAACGTCCCGCCGTGTCCCACTCTCGCCGCCGCTCGGATGCAATGATCGATTACCTCCGCGAGTACGACCGCGCGGTCGAGATCGGGATCGGCCGCCGGACGGAGCTGGCGGCCGCGCTCGCGAAAGCGGGAGTTTCCGTGATCGCAACCGACGTCTACCGGCGCGAGGTCCCCCACGGCGTCCGATTCGTGCAAGACGATATCGTCGATCCCGACCCCGCAATCTACGCCGACGCCGACGCGATCTACGCCCGAAACCTGCCGCCCGAACTCCACCGGCCGGCGCTCGAGGTCGCCCGCGAGGCCGACGCCGCCTTCTACTTCACGACGCTGGGCGGGGACCAACCGGCGGTGCCGGTTGATCGAAAGACGATCGAAACGGGGACGCTGTACGTGGCTCGAGCGGGGATTCAGTGACCGCCGATCAAGGTCGTTGCACCGACGGTATCGTTTCGACACCACCCACAGTGATAAGGTTGAATTTTCTACCAGTTCGCATGGTCGATTCACAGGCCGGGAGCGGACGAATCGAGACGTACTCCGGGTGCGGATTCGACGTCTTCGATCCCGATCCCGACGACGTGCGACTCCTCGATATCGCCGCCGGGCTAGCTCACGCCTGTCGGTTCGGCGGTCACTGCCGGCGGTTCTACAGCGTCGCCCACCACTCGATACACGTGAGCCGCGAACTGCCGGCCGACTCCCCGCGGCTGCAGCTCCTGGGCCTGTTACACGACGCCGGCGAGGCGTACGTCGGCGACGTTCCGCGGCCGCTCAAGGCCAGGTTCGAGTCGTTCGAACGCGTCGAAGAGCGCGTTCTGGACGCGGTATGGACGGCGTTCGATATCGAGCCGCCGACGGACGACGAGTGGGACCGCGTGATGGCGGCGGACGACCGCCTCCTCGCGTACGAAGCCGACCGGATCCTCGAGGACGGGAGTTGGGCGGGTCGGGCGCCCGATCTCGAGTACGATCTTCGATCTGACTCGTTCGACGCGATTCGAGAGCGGTTCGTCTCGCGCGGCGAGGCGCTGTTGGCCGAGTTGTAGCCGGGATGCCGTCCTCGCCGGGCACCGGCAACCGGCGGCAACCGAGGGTACCGAAGGAACGGCCGACGACCGAAACCGACCGGCTTTATTCCGATCGGCCCGTTCGAGGGCGTATGAACGCAGACGCCGTCGTGCTCGACATCGACGGAGTGCTCGTCGACGTCGCCGACTCCTACCGGCGCGCGATCGTCGAGTCCGTCGACTACGTCTACGACCGCACGATCCGCAAAGACGACATCCAGCAGTTCAAGGACGCGGGCGGGTTCAACAACGACTGGGAACTCACCTACGCCGCCGCCCTCTACATCCTCGCGACGGGCGAGGGATACGACGAGTCCATCGACGCCTTCACCGACGCCATCGCCGAGAACGGCGGCGGCCTCGAGGCCGCCGAAGCCGTCGTCCGCGACCGGATCGGCGCCCGAGCGACCCAGCGCGTCAAAGAGCGCTGGGACCGCGAGCGACTGCGCGACGTCTTCCAGCAACTCTACCTCGGCGCGGAACTGTATCGGGGCCTCGAGGGCGGCGAACCCGACATCGAGACCGAGGGGTTCATCCACGACGAGCCGGTGTTGCTCGAGGCCGACGCGCGCGATCGGTTGCTCGAGCGCTACGACGTCGGCGTCCTGACCGGCCGCCCCGAAGCCGAGGCCGAGATCGCCCTCGAGCGCGTGGGGCTCGAGGACGAAGTGCCGCTCGAGCACCGCTTCACGATGGACGACTGGGAGGAAGGGAAGCCCCACCCGCGGGCGCTGACGACGCTGGCCGAACGGTTCGACGCCGAGCGCATCGTTTTCGTCGGGGACACGTTAGACGACGTCCGAACGGCGAACAACGCCGCCGAAGCCGATCCCGGTCGAGAGTACCACGGGATCGGTGTGCTCACCGGCGGGCTCACCGGCGAGGAGGGCCGCCGAAAGTACGAGGCCGAAAACGCGGCGGCGGTACTCGAGTCGATCAACGAACTGCCGTCCCTGCTCGCCGAGTAACGCCGTCTACTCCTCGCCAGTCTCGTCCGTCTCACTCGCTTCGCCCGCTTCGCCCGCTTCGCTCGAGGAGAGCCGCACGAACGTCAGCCAGAAGTTCTCGAACGAGCGGACAAGCTCGACGAACTCGTCGGGCTCGATCGGTTTCTGGACGTAGGCGTTCGCGTGGAGGTCGTACGAGCGGGCGATGTCCTCCTCGGCGTCGGAACTGGTCATGACGATGACCGGAATCCGCCGGAACGCGGGATCGGATTTGAGTTCGGTCAGGACGTCCTCGCCGCTGACGCCCGGTAAGTGAAAATCGAGCAGGACGAGGTCCGGCCGCGGCCGTTCGACGTGGTCGTTTCGCCGGTGGACGAAATCCAGCGCGTTCTCGCCGTCGGAGACGGTGTGGACGTCACAGGCGATGTTCGCGTCGGCGAACGACTCGTCGAACAGCCTCGCGTCCCCCGGGTTCGGCTCGACGAGCAGAATCGTGATCACGTCCTCGGTCGGCGGCCCTGCCATAGCCGTATTTGACCGGGCGTACCCAAGAGCTTCGCGGTGCTCAAGGTTCTCTTCGGTCAGTTCTCGAGGCCGCGGCGGATGCCGCTCGCTCGAGTCCGGGGTAGTCCGCGATGATCCCGTCGACGCCGGCCGCGGCGAGTTGGTCGAACTGCCCCCACGTCTCGACCGTCCAGACGTTGACCGCTCGCCCGTCCTCGTGGGCCCGCTCGAGCACGTCGAGCTCCGGTTCCGCAGCCGGGAGGCCGGCGTACTCCGTCGTCGCCAGCGGGACCCCGGCGACGGCGTTTCGCGGCGGGTGGATCGCCTCGCAGTCGTAGCGGTCGGCGATCGTCAGCCCGGCCTCGAGGTCGTCCCAGACGAGCGGCGCGGCGGCGTACTCGGGTGCGGCCTCGCGGAGCGCGGCGAGCGCGCCCTCGCAGAACGACGAGAAGAGCAGGTCGCCGTCGAACGCGCGACACTCGTCGACGACGCGCTCGACGAACGGCTTCCAGACGTCTCGCCGCGCGTCGCGCTCGTCGGGTGCGAGCGCCTCGCCGAACCGCAGGTCGGTCGTGCCGGGATTCTTCAGTTCGACGTTGACGCCCGCGGTGTCGGGGAGCGCCTCGAGCAGGGTCGCGAGCGTCGGAATCGTTTCGTCGGTGCCGAGGACCCGCGTTTCCTGCAACTCCTCGAGCGGCGTCTCCCGAACGAGGCCGTCGGCGTCGGTGAGCGGCCGGCCGTCGCGGGGATGGGTGCCCTCGAGGCGGTCGTCGTGGACGACGACCGGCGTTCCGCAGGCGGCCGGCTGGACGTCGATTTCGATCATCGCCGTGTCGTCGCGTTCGGCGGCCCGAACGGCCGCAGCGACGGTGTTCTCGGGAGCGACGCCGGCGTAGCCGCGGTGGGCGATGACGGCGGGCCGGGAGCGCGTGGGACGTGACATAGCGGCTCAACGACAGGACGGGTAATGGAACCTGCGTTCAGGGTGGCAACTCCCGGCCGCCCCTTCAACACCCTTCCCGTGGTGGTCGCTCCCGTGACCGACCTCATCCTCGAGGACGTCGAACGGCAGTTGAATCGCGCGACCGACCTCGAGACCGAGGAGGCGGTGTCGGTGCTCCGGACGGCCCGCGAGGACCTGCAGGCGCTCGGCAACGATCCCGACGTGGACGAAGAGCGGCGGCAGGCGCTCGAGGAACGACTCGACCAGCGGATTCGCGAGGTACAGAACCGGGACGCCTACGACAGCGGATTGGGCGCGTCGATGAATCCGGAGGAGGGCGACGCTCCCTGACGGCGACGACAGGTCGCTCCCAACCGCGAGGCGCTCGCGTAACGGCCGCCTACGAGCGGCGAGCGGCCGGGTTGTGCGGTCCTACTCGAGTAGTCCGACCCAACGTCGCGGCCGTCGGAGACCCGCCGCACCCGAAACGTCGGGTTGGGCCGCGAAACGGTAGTCGAGACTTTCAGTCCGATTCGCGGTACTGAACCGGTATGCGGGGACCAACTCGACGGCGGGTGCTGCGAGGGATATCGACCGGCGGCGTCGTACTCGGGGCGACGCGCTGGTCGCAGGGAATCGACCGCGGCGAGGCTCGGGTTTCGACCGGGGCGCAGGACGCGAGCGGGAGCGGGGAGGGGACGCCCAACCTCGAGGTTGAAATTATCGAAACGGATGCGCCGGTGCACGCGGGCGAATACCTCGGCGTGACGGTCGCGATCACAAATCACGGCACGTCGGCCATCCGACCGGACGTCGACTTCCTCGTCGGCGAGGATCCGGATCGGTTCAGCCGCGTCAGTATGATGATCGAACCCGGCGAGACACGAACGACGAGCCACGGATTCTACACCTATCCGGTGCCAAGGGACGAAGAGTTCCCGGTTCGAGTGGAAACTGACGGCGACGCCGACGAGCGAACCGTTTCGGTGATCGGTGCATCCCGGCTGTCGAACGCGAGCCCCGGCGGCGAGTTCGCCGTCGAACCTGGGACCGAGATCCTGTTTGAGGCCGCCCCCAACGATCCCGACGAGTCCCACAACGTCGTCTGGTGGGTCGACGGCGAACAAGCGAACTCGTTCGTTGGCCCCTGGGAATGGGCTTACTTCGGCGAGATCGGGACCTATTTCTTCCGGCACCCGTTCGAATCGCCGGGAACGCACGACGTGGCGGCAGCCGTAATTCCTCGCGAGCGGGAGGAAACGTACACGGCCCACTGGCGGGTCGACGTGACCGCGAGCGGGATCGGATCGCCGACGGTCGAGGCGATCCGTCCGGAACCGGGCACCGTTCCGATGACCGGCAACGAGCCCGTCACGTTCGAACTCGAGGCGACCGATCCTGCTACCAGCCTCGAGCGAGTCGTCTGGTGGCTCACCCAGGCCGACGTAATTCTGGACGTCACCGAACTCAGCGGCCGGACGGACACGGCGCAGCTGGTAACGGACTCGGCCTGTCACACCTGCCACGTCGTCCCGTGGGTGATCTGTTCGGACGGGACGGTGACCCAGCCCGACGCGGAGTGGCAACTCGAGCGGGTCGAAGACGACGGTAGTGACGGTGAACCCGGCAGCGAACTCGAGCTCTCGATCCGCACCACGAACTCGCCGGTCGACGCGGGCGAGTACCTCGAGGTGATCGTCGACATCACGAACACCGGCTCCGAGACCGGCCGGCAGACGCTCGAGCTCATCGTCGGCCACGATCCGAAGAAGCTCGACACGCAGGACGTGGTGGTCGAACCCGGCGAGACGGGCGCGGCGACGCTCGGCTTCGAGACGTATCCGACGAAGCGGGACGAGCAGTTCCCGGTTCGCGTCCGCGGGGAGGACGACACTGTCGTGACGTCCGTGCAGGTCTTCGCCAAGTAGTCGGCGCTCGTCCGCGGGCTCGGAGCCGCGACGCAGTCGACGCCCTCCCGCTCGGGCCGGCCGATCACCCGGTTTTATTCCGATTTCGCTCGCAGGGGCGCGTATGCGAATCGCACTGCTCGGCGGCACCGGCGACATCGGCGAAGGGCTCGCGCTCCGGTTCGGACGGGACACCGACCACGAGGTGCTCGTCGGCTCCCGCGACCCCGAGAGCGCCCGGGACGCGGTCGCCGGCTACGAGGAAACCCTCGAGGCCCACGGCGCCGAGGCCACCGTCAAGGGGTTCGTCAACGAGATGGTCACCGACCGCGCCGACGTCGCGGTGCTCGCGGTTCCGCCCTACCACGTCGGCGACACGATCGAGTCGGTCGCGGACGCGCTCGACGAAAACACGATCCTCGTCACGCCCGCGGTCGCCATGAAACGCGACGACGGCGGGATGCAGTTCCACCCGCCGTCGGCCGGCAGCACGACCGAACTCGTCGCCCAGCGAGCGCCCGACGGCGTTCCGGTCGTCGGCGCGTACCACAACCTCCCGGCCGCCCGGCTCGCCGATCTCGAGGCCGACATCGACTACGACACGCCCGTCGTCGGGACCGATCGCGACGCGGTCCGGACCGTCGTCGATCTAACTAACGAGATCGAGGGACTTCGCGCGCTCGAGGCGGGGCCGCTGTCGAACGCCGCGGCGATCGAGAGCCTCACGGCGCTGACGATCACGCTCACGATGTACAACGACGCCCGCGATCTCGGCGTGAAGTGGCAGGAGTGACGCTCGCCGTACTAGCCGCTACGGCGCGGCGAAAACGGAGAGAAATGAACGAGACGACCGGGATCAGTTCCGGCGTCTCGGTGTCGGCGACCCGATAGTTACAGTTGCTACGGCTACGGCCTACGCGCCGGCCGACTCGAGGGCGTCCTCGATGTCCTCGCGCTGGGTGAC
Source organism: Halopiger xanaduensis SH-6 (assembly GCF_000217715.1). Lineage (GTDB taxonomy): Archaea > Halobacteriota > Halobacteria > Halobacteriales > Natrialbaceae > Halopiger > Halopiger xanaduensis. The sequence continues at coordinate 2,764,526 of NC_015666.1, read as the reverse complement.
GCCGACGAAGCGCTCGACGATGCCGTCGTCGTTTTCGATGATCAGCGTCGGCAGCGAGCGGACCTGGTACTCATTGGCCAGGTCCTGTTGTTCGTCGACGTTTACCTTCTCGACTTCGAAGCGCCCCTCCCAGTCCTCCTCGAGTTCCTCGAGGATCGGATCCTGGGTCTTGCAGGGGCCACACCAGTCCGCGTAGAAGTCCTTGAGCGTGACAGTCATGCGGTTCAGCGCTAGTTGCCACGCGCGGCGCATAAGGGTTTCCCAGTCGCGCGGGCTTGCCGCAATCTCGGTGCAAACGGCTCGAGGTAGACGAGTCGAGACGGCGTCGGCCGCGACCCGTCGAGGACCACCGCCGGACGAAAGATTTAGTTCCGGGCGACCGTATGACCGCACATGGATAAAGGACAAAATTCCGGCGGCTTGATGTCCAGTGCCGGACTCGTCCGGTACTTCGACTCGGAGGACTCGAACGCGATCAAGATCAATCCCAAGACCGTCATCGCAACCGGCGTGCTGATCGGCGTTCTCGTACAGCTGCTGACCTTCGTCGCGTAAGCGACCCGTTCGTTCTCGGTGCTCGATTCTTCGCACCGGTGCCGGCCGAGGAGCGCCCGTAGTGTCGGGTTCGTCGAACGCGTCGCCGACGCCGACGGATCGCCGCGAAGAGCGGCTCGAGACGAAACGGCGGGCGCTGACGCGGACGCGGCCTTTTTGATCCCCCCATCCCTACGGGCGCGCATGCCACTGACCGCCGGCGTCGTCGCCGTTCAGGGCGACGTCGAAGAGCACGCCGACGCCATCGAACGGGCGGCGCGAGCCCGCGGACACGAGGTCACCGTCCGCGAAATCCGCGAGTCGGGAATCGTTCCCGACTGCGACCTGCTCGCGATGCCCGGCGGCGAGTCGACGACCATCTCGCGGCTCGTCCACAGCGAGGGAATCGCGGCCGAGATTCGAGATCACGTCGCCGCGGGCAAACCCCTGCTCGCTACCTGCGCCGGCCTGATCGTCGCCTCGAGCGATCCGAACGACGATCGGGTCGACGAACTCGGACTGCTCGACGTGGCGGTCGAGCGCAACGCCTTCGGCCGGCAGAAGGACAGCTTCGAGGCGCCCCTCGAGGTCGAGGGTCTCGCGGACGACGAGCCGTATCCGGCGGTGTTCATCCGCGCGCCGGCGGTTGCCGACGTCGACATCGGCGCGGACGATAACGGAGACGAAGGCGGCAACGGCGACGCCAACGCCGAGGTGCTCGCGACGTGGGACGGCCGCCCGGTTGCGGTCCGGCAGGGTTCCGTCGTCGGCACCGCGTTCCACCCCGAACTGACCCCCGACAGCCGGATTCACGGGCTGGCCTTCTTCGAGAACGAGGCGGCGTCGGTGCCGGCGCTCGAGAACGAGAAACCGGCGACGGACCCGGCCTAACGCGAACTGCGAAACGCTGCGGTCGCCGTCCCGAGCGCGGCCCTACGACGGCCGCCTCGCGTGCATGCATTCGCGACCGGACATGTTTTCTCCCTCGCACGCGACGGTTGCGGTATGCACGCATCCATCGACGCGGTCCGCGTCGCAGGAACCCAGCAGGGGCCGGTCCCGGTCGTCGTCTTGAGCGTCGACGACGAGGACGACGTCGTCCCCATCTTCATCGGGTTCAACGAGGCGACCAGCATCGCCCGGGGCCTCGAGGCCGAGGACATCGGCCGCCCGCTGACCCACGACCTCCTGCTGGACGTGATGGAGGAACTTGGCAGTCGGATCGACCGCGTCGTCGTCAGCGAGATCGAGGAGCGCGACGGCGGGCAGGGCGGCACCTACATCGCGGATCTGCACCTCGAGACGCCCCGCGGGGGGACGGTCGTCGACGCCCGACCGAGCGACTCGCTGGCGCTGGCCGCCCGGACGAACGCCGAGATCGAAGTCACCGAGGAAGTCTTCGAGAACGGCCGAGACGACAGCGACAAGTTCGAGCAATTAGAAGACATCCGCAACGTCGCCGGTGAAATGTAGATGGACGACACGCTCGAGGACCTGTTCGCCGTGATCGAGGATCGCAAGGAAACGCTGCCCGAAGACTCCTACACCGCGTCGCTGTTCACCCACGAGAAGGGCGAGAACGCAGTGCTGGAGAAACTCGGCGAGGAGACGACGGAACTCGTGCTGGCCGCGAAGGACGACGACGACGAGGAGATTGCCTACGAGGCCGCCGACATCGTCTACCACCTGCTCGTCCTGCTCTCGATGAAGGGCATGGACCTCGAGGATCTCGAGGGCGAACTCGAGTCGCGGCGGTAGTCGAACGGCCGGCCCCACGTACTCGGATCTGTTGCTGGATAACGGTTCGTTCCTTGTCGTTCCTTGCAAACGTCCGTATCAGTTTGATTGTGACGAGCGGCGTGGCTAGCCGTGATGGCACTGCAACAACTCGAGCACGCGGACGACCACATGCAGGAGTGTATCGACAACTGCCTCGAGGCGGCCCAGGTCTGCGAGTGGTGTGCGGACGCCTGCGCCGGCGAGGGCGAAGACATGGCCCGCTGCATCCGGCTCTGTCGGGACGTGGCCGACATCGCGTCGCTTCACGCGCGGTTCATGGCCCGCAACTCGGGCTACCACCAGGAACTGGGCGAACTCTGTGCGGACCTCTGCGAAGAGTGCGCCGAGGAGTGCGAACAGCACGACCACGAACACTGTCAGGCCTGCGCCGAGGTCCTCCCGAAGTGCGCCGAAAGCTGTCGGGAGATGGCCTCGAGCTAACGGTTCGGTCGCGGCCGCGGACGGCGTCGCCGTTTCTTTGCGTTCGATTCCGACTCTCGAGCGGGAGCCGTCGCAATCCGGTCTCGAGAGTCGAGTAGACCAGACTCGGTTCTTCTGACTCGAACGCTCGAGGGCCGAAGACAGCGATCGAAAATCCGATTCTTAGTACCGCTGTCCGCCTGTCGAGCGACCGGTGTCGGCGCCCGAGTTGAGCGCGCCGCCGACGGCGCCGGCGATCGCGCTCTCGACGGCCATGACCAGCGAGACGGCGACGGCGAACGCGAAGATGCCCACGCCGACGGTGCCGGAGATCGCGCCGCCGACGGGGCCGAGCGCGAGGCCGGCGACGCCGACCGCGACCCCGATGAGCAGGCCGCCGATGATCCCGCCGAGCGCGCCGGCGAGCAATCCGTGCCAGAAGCCGCTCCCGATGCCGCCGCCGGCCATGTAGCCGGCGACGAAGCCGCCGATCAGTCCCGCGGCGAGCTGGCCGACGCCCGGCAGGGCCAACCCGAGGATTCCGAGGACGGTCGCGACGACGAACCCGACGAAGACCGCGCGCCAGTTTGTCATGGGCGTCCGTAGGGCGTCGGGAGGGATAAGCTGACGGCGGCCAACGGACGCCCTTTTATGGGCGCGGGTCATAGCGACGGGCATGATTTTCGAAGACCTTCCGACGACGCCCACGTCGGAAGAGTTGATCGACAAGGCGTTTTCGCGGGCGGCGCGGGCCGGCAAGGCCAAGGGCGGCCTCGAGGCCCAGCAGTCGATGCTGCAGACGGCGGCGAACATCATCTCCGATAACCTCGAGAACGTCGTCACGGCCTGGCCGGACTTCGAGTACGAGGACGACGTCCACCCGTTCTACTACGAACTGGCGGACGCGATCGTCGACGTCGACAAGCTGCGACAGAGCCTCTCGGAAGTGATGTGGGCCAGCCGTAAGGCCCGCGAGATCCACGAGGAGTACCAGCCCCGCCTCCGAAAGACCGACGTGGACACCGCGCGCAAGCACCGCAAACAGGCCTTCGCGCGGCTGGCGGACATCGTTGAACAGATCGACGACGACCTGCTCTATATCAACAAGTCGCGCAACGACCTCCGGGACCTGCCCGATATCGACCCGGAGGAACCGACGATCGTCGTCGCCGGCTACCCGAACGTGGGGAAATCGTCGTTCGTCAACGGCGTCACGAGCGCCCGCGGCGAGACGGCCTCCTACCCGTTCACGACGAAGGGGATCGGCGTCGGCCACTTCGAGCGCGACCACATCCGCTACCAGATCGTCGACACGCCGGGACTGCTCGACCGACCCCCGGCGGAGCGCAACGAGATCGAATCACAGGCCGTCAGCGCCATCGAGCACCTCGCGGACTGCATGCTCGTGATGATCGACCCCAGCGGCGAGTGCGGTTACCCGCTGTCCTCGCAACTCGAGTTGCGCGATTCGATCGCGGGCCAGTTCGAGGAGATTCCCGTCCTCACGATCGCGAACAAGGCCGATCGCCGGGACGTCTGGGACGGCGACCTGCTCGAGGAGATGGACGCCGACTACACCATGAGCGTCGAAACCGGCGAGAACGTCGAGACGGTGCTGGACGCGGCGATCGAGGCGGTCGACTACGAGCCGGAACTGCCGTTCGAGGGATGAGGACTCGGACGCGAGTTCGGGACCGCAGCGACGGCGCGGAGGAAGACGCATGAAGCGCCTCGGCCTGTTCGATATGCTCCAGATCGCCGCCGGGCTCTCGATGGCCGGCCCGATGTTCGTCGTCGGCTTCGAGTTCGTCCGCACCGGCCGACTCGTCGGCGGCGTCGGCTTCCTCGCGCTCGGCGCGTTCGCGCTCTACTTCCCGACGTACCTCGTCAACCGGATCGGCGGGCCGAGAGCGTGGCTCCGGCGTCGGATCGGTCGAACTCGGAGCGGCTCGAGCGAGTCCAATGCCGGCTCCGGCCCCGCTGCCAACGACGGGTCGGACACCGATACGACCGCTGCCGACGCCGGGACGAGCGCGGGGCTGCTCGAGCGGCTCCGACGCGAGTAACGGAATCGACCGCTCGAGCACCCGTCGATCCGCTACCGCTCGACGACGTCTACGTACCTGATCTCGAGATCGACCTCGTCATCGGCGTGGCGGTTGATCCGCTCGTAGAGGACGTCGGCCAGCTCGGGCGGCGACGACCCGGGCGGCCCGCCGATCGTCACGACCACCCGATCCGGCCCGAGGAACGGGTAGTTCTCGTCCATCACGACCTCGAACTCGAGCAGCTGGAACTCGGTGAAATCGTCCTCGGAGAGGACCTGTTCGACCTCCTCGCGGGCGTTCTGCTCGAAAGTTCCGGTGCTGTAGGAGGCGTAGGTAATCGCGCCGAGGAAGACGGCGAAGACGAGCACGATAACGCCGAGCCCGACGATTCGCCGCCGGAGACGCTGTTCCGTCTCGCCGAGCGAAAAGAGGCTCTCGGGCCGGTAGCCGGCGTACCATAGCGTCACCAGCCCGGCGAGGTTCACCGAGAGGATGTTGACCATCACGAGCGCCGTCGCGCCGATCGCGGCGGAGGGTTGCCCCCAGGCGAGGGCGACGCCGGCGGCCGCGGCCGGCGGGATCAGCGCCGCCGCGATCATGACCCCGACCAGCGCGACCGACGTGCCCGTTGCGATGCTGATGATCCCCGCGACGCCGGCCCCGAGTGCGATCACCAGCGAGAGCAGATCCGGCGTGAGTCGCTCGGAGATCTCGCCGACCATGTCGATCTCGAGCCCCGGGGGGACGACGTTCGTCGTTCGGACGACGAACGCGAAGACGGCCGCCGCCGCGATCGCGAGGACGATACCGGCGGCCTGGTAGAGGACGCTTTCTTTGAACAGCTCCTCGTCGTCGATCACCGTGCCGACGCTGGCGCCGAGCGCCGGCCCGATCAGCGGCGCGATCACCATCGACCCGACGACGACCGCCGGCGAGTCCAACAGGAGGCCCGCGGTCGCGACGAGCGCGCTGATGATCGTCATGATCGCGTAGACGCCGAACGTCGGCGTCAGGTCGTCCGCTTCGGTCTCCAACTCCTGTCGCGAGATGCGGTCCGTTTCGACGTCGCCGTTCTCGTACTCGTCGCGCAACTCCTCGAAGCGCCGAGAGACGACCGTCTCCGCGTCGACGACGACCGTGTAGGCGTCCTCGTCGACGCCGACGCTCTGAAGTTCGTCGAGCACGGGCTCGACGGCCGGATCCGGCAGCGGGAAGTAGACGACCGCCGCGTACTCCCGGTTGCTATCCTCGTCGGTGAGCACGTAGTCGATCTCCCGCTCGTCGAGGGCCTCGAGGATCGTCTCCCGCTTGCCCGTCGGTACCGTCAACTGTACGAGCCGCACGTCGATGGATGAGACAGTCAGGGGTCATAATTCCGGGGGCATTCGGTCGCCGACAATCGGGTCGCGGTGATCGGAGCGCACTCACGACAGAACCCAACAGCCCGCTCGAGGCCGCCGCCGAGTATGAGAACGAGTACAACGCGTATATAGGCACGACGCGCCTACGGTAGCGTATGTTCGACTCTCGCCCCGATCGCGAGGCCGAGGTGGCCCTCGTCGGTCGCTCGAACGTGGGCAAGTCCACGCTCATGCGCGAGCTGACCGGCCACACGTTCGACACCGGCGGCAAGCCCGGCGTCACCCGTCAGCCGAACCACTACGACTGGGCGCCCGAGGACTTCGTCATCACCGACCTGCCCGGCTTCGGCTTCATGAGCGGCGTCGACGAGGAGCACCGCGAGGAGATCAAGACGAACATCGTCCACTACCTCGAGGACTACGCCGAGAACATCCTCGTCGCCGTCCTGGTCGTCGACGGCAAGAGCGTCATCGACATCATCGACCGCCACTCCGGCCCCGACGAGGTTCCCTACGACGTCGAGATGTTTCACTTCCTGCGGGACCTCGACATCCCGGTCGTCGTCGCCGTCAACAAGATGGACAAGGTCGACGACAAAGACGAGCGCCTGAACGACCTCTGCGACCGCCTCGGCCTCTATCCCCCGTGGAAGCAGTGGCAGGAAACCATCGCTCCGATCACCGCCAAGAAAGGCCGGATCGAACCGCTCAACGAGGCCGTCCGCGAACACCTCCACGAGCAGAACCGGGACGACCTGTTCAAATTCTTCTAACCAACCTTTTACGCTGCGGTCTGCTGCGCTGACGGCAGCATAGCTGCCGCACAGCGCACCGTCCCTCGGTAAAAGGTTGATCAAAAGCACTCCTCCCTCCGTTCACTCGTCCTCTCGTCCTCGTTTACATCGGTCGTCGGCCCGCTCGCTCACTCCGTTCGCTCGCGGTCGCTATCGGTGTGATGGCCTGCCCTTCCCCGAGTTGCGCGACTCTCGCGATACTCGAGTCGTGTGCCCGGCCAAGTGACGTGGTGGCGCTGTCGCTCGTGGATCGATACTCACCCGTTTTCCGGTACATGTTCGGGGGTACGACTATCGAACGACAGCGAGAGAACCCGCGTACATGACCGACGAATACGACGATCTCCCGCTGGTTTACTCCTGCTCGGGCTGCTCGAGCGCCGCTCAGATGGCGAACGACCTGGCCGTCTCGCTCGACCGGGAGAAGATCGCCGAGATGTCGTGTATCGCCGGCGTCGGCGGCGACGTTGCGCCGCTGGTCGAGACCGCGACCGCCGATCGACCGGTCGTCGCCATCGACGGCTGCCCGCTCGAGTGCGCCCGGCAGTGTCTCGAGCAGCACGACGTCGAACCGGAGCTGCACTACATGCTGGCCGCCGAGGGCGTTCCGAAGGAGTACCACACCGAGTACGACGAGGAGCAGGCCGACGAACTGTTCGAGGAGTTGGCGGCAGATATCGAGGGTCTCGAAGCAGTCGAAGCGTGAACGACGCTCGATAGATTCGGCTGTCCCTTGTGTTCCTTGACGCAGCGTTACCGACGATAGCCTCTTTTGGCAGCCTCCGAATGCAGGAGTATGGTCGGACTCGAGCGCGGCACCGTCGAACTCGAACCCTACAACGACGAGTGGCAACGAGCGTTCGAGACCGAAGCCGAACGGGTACGTTCGGCGCTCGGCGATCGAATCGTCGCGCTCGAGCACGTCGGCAGTACCGCGATCGAGGGACTGGCTGCAAAGCCGATCATCGATATGCTACTCGTGGTCGAGTCGCTGCCCGACGAGCAGCGGCACCGGTGGATCGACCGGCTCGAGGATTTGGACTACACGTTTCGGCTCAACGACCCGGTTGCGGATCGGCTCTTCTTCGCGAAGGGTCCGGAACGCGAGCGGACGCACTACCTCTCGGCGACTGAACGCGGGAGCGACACGCACGTCGAGCAGCGCCTGTTTCGAGACTATCTTCGGCAACATCCGACGGAAGCGGCTGCGTACGAGCAACTGAAACGCGAGTTGGCGAGTCGATACCCTGACGATCGGGACGCCTACACGGAGCGAAAGTCACAGTTCGTACAACGGATACTTCAGGACGCGAAGGCCGAGTGGATTGATCTCGCCGACGGCGGCTGACGCAGTACGCTCAAGGACAGATGGCGTCAAAACGCTCGAGTCGTTACTCGTGACGCACTACGACTGCGATGCGGCGCGGATCGCTTCGAGACCGAACCGAACGTTGTCTTCGGGTAGATCGCTCCCGCGCAGGTCCGCCGGCGAATACCACTCCCAGGCGTCCGCGCTCACTTCGCCGTCGGCCGGCGAGATATCGCGGCTCGGGACCGTCGCATAGTAGATCTGATCGATGTGCTGGTGCCCGACCTCGCCGTCGGAGACGTCGATATCGTACAGCATATGATGCCGCGGTTTCGGCAACGACCGACCGTCGGGAGCGTCGATCGCCGGCGGGTCGTCCAGCAGGGTCGGCTCGAGGCCGGTTTCTTCCCGAACTTCACGCTTCCCGGCTTCGTGGGGAAGTTCGTCGCGATCGACATGCCCGCCCGGCGGAAGCGTCAGTCCGAGTTTTTCGTGGTCGTGCAGCGCCGTCGCCCCGTCGTTGACGACGTAGATGGTCGCCGTGAAGTGTCGAGTTGTTTCCATACGCTCACACTCGAGCGCACGGCCGTAAACGCCAGCCGTGCGCGGCGAAAGTGAAACGGGTCAGTCGAGGCGCTTTCGCATCCGTAGCGCCGGCAGCGTCACGCCGTCTTCCATCTCGAGGGTGCGCGTGTCGATCCCCTCGTACCCTTGCCGCTCGTAGAATTCGATCGCGTTCTCCGAGGCCGTGAGGGCGAGTTGCTCGAGGCCGGCCTCGCGAGCGGCGGCCTCGAGTCGGTCGAGCAGCGCCGTCCCGACGCCGGTCCGAGCGGCGTCGGGGCGGACGTAGATCGACTTGATTCGGCCGGTGTCCGACCCGTAGGCGCTGGGCTCGAGATCGAGCAGGCCGAAGCCGACGAGGTCGTCGGAGTCGTCGCGGTCATCGAAGTCATCGCGGCCGACTTCGGCGACGAGCACGCGGAACCCGGCTTCGTCGATGGGATACCGTTCGGGGTGGACGTTCGCGAGCCAGGCCTCGAGTTGGTGCTCGTCGTAGACGTTGCTGCCGCGTTCGCGGATCGCGGCCGCGTGGATGTCGGCTATGGTGGGCGCGTCACCGGCGGTTGCCTCGCGAACGCGGACAGCCGAAGCCGTCCCTGAAGCGATATCGAGAGTTGAATCGTCCCTCGCTGACGGCGGTTCACCCACCTCACACCACCCGATTGTGGAACGGCTCGCCGGACTCGAGGCGCTCGACGTTCTCCCGGACGATGTCGCCGACCGCCCGGAAGTAGTCCTCCGTGAACGCGGCGCAGTGGGGCGTGACGATCACTTCGTCCATGTCCCACAGCGGCGACTCCTCCGGCAAGGGTTCAGTCTCGAAGACGTCCAGTGCCGCGCCGGCGATACTATCGGACTCGAGGGCGTCGATCAGCGCCGACTCGTCGACGACCGGGCCGCGACCGACGTTGACGAAGTAGGCGTCCTCGCGCATGGCCTCGAAGACCTCGGCGTCGACGAGGTGGCGCGTCTGCTCCGTCAGCGGCAGCGTGACGATCACGAAATCGGCGTCGCTGACGCCCTCGAGCAGGTCTTCGGTCGCGTAGACTTCATCGAAGCCGGGGACGGGCTCCGCGGAGCGGCGGACGCCGGTGACGCGGACGCCGAGCGCGCCCAGCACCTCGGCGACGCCGCTGCCGAGGGTGCCGGTGCCGAGCACGCACGCGGTCGTGCCGGGCAGCGTGAACCCGTCGTTCCAGTCGGGCTGGTCCCAGCGTCGGTCCTGCTGGTTCGCGACGGCGGTGTGGATCCGGCGGGCGAACGAGAGCAGGTAGCCCGCGACCGTCTCGCCGACCCAGCGGTCGTGGATCCCAGTGCTGTTGGTGAGCACGACCCCGCTGGCCTCGAATTCGTCGAACGGGAACCGGTCGACGCCGGCCTGGATCGAGTGGACCCAGTCGACCTCGAGGTAGGCGTCGCGGTGCTCGAAGGTGACGACGGCGTCGCAGGCGGTGATCTCGGCCGCATCGTCGCCAACAACTGTTACTTCGGCGGGTAGATCATCGAGATACGCGGCGAGTTCCGACGGCGGAAAGACCGTTTCGACCGACTCGTGGACGCCGATCCGCTCGAGTTCGAACTGCATGCGCGGCGGTACGCGCGACTCGAGGTTCAAAGTTTGCACGAACGCACGAACGCAGCGCGGCCGCTGAGCGGATTCGAACGGCGGCTCGGGGAAAATCCCTCGTCACAAGGGGCTCGGAGGGGGTAACTCTTCGTCACGGCCGCCACCCGAATTTCGGCTCGAGGGGGTTTCGGTCTGTCGCTTCCCGGTCCGTCCCGTCACCGGTCGCGCCACGACTCGAGCCCCCGCAGCTCCTCGACGACCGTCCCGATCTCGTCGGGTGCGAGCGAGCCGCGCTCGGTCGCGATCTCAGTCACGCAGTCGGCCGGCGTCACGTCGAAGGTCGGATTCAGCACGTCGACCGCGGCCTCGCCGTCGTAGACCGCCGCGCGGTCGCCGGACTCGAGGTTCACCTCCTCGCGGGTCGAGACCTTGTCCGTCGCGGCGACGACGGTCGCGGGAACGTCCTCGCGGGCGGCGGCGATCGCGACCGCTCGCGTGCCGGTCTTGTTCACGAGGGCGCCGTCTGGCAGAATCGTATCCGCGCCGATCACCACGCGGTCGACGTCCTCGTGCGAGAGGACGTGCGCCGCGGCCGCGTCGGTGTGGACCGCGACCGGACACTCGAGCGCACCGTCAGCGGCCAGTTCCTCGGCAACCGCAACCCCCTCTCGTGCGGGGCGCGATTCCGCGACGAACACCCGCAACGGCTCGCCGTTGCGGAGCGCCTCGTGGACCGTGCCGGACCGCGAGAGCGTCAGCACGGCGCCGTCGATCGACTCTGCTGCCGTCGCTGCGGCCTCGTCGTCGGCCGCGAGCGCGCGGTCGATTCCGTCGAGGGCGGCCTCGAGGACGACAGGAGCGTCGCCGTCGTCGGAGTCAGCGTCTGCGCCCGCAGCCTCGGCCATCACGCGGTTCACCCGATTTCGGAGCACGGCCATCGACGGTCGGGCCTCTAGCAGACGCTCGGCGAGTTCCTCGAGTTCGTCCCGTTCGCCCTCGGGATCGGCGCCAAAGTCGGCCCGTTCCGAGACGAGCAGTCCGGCCCGGTCCCGCAGCACCTCGAGCGCCCGGATCGACAGGGAGGCCGCGCCGTGCTCGTCGTCGGCGGCGATCGACCGGACCGTCGGCGCGACGCGCTCGTAGGCGGTCCAGAGTTCGGGGACCGTCTCGAGTTCACGGTCGTCGCGATCGTCGTCGGCCGTTGCCGCCGCGAACCCGGGCGCGACGATTTCCGTCGGCGGGGCCCACGCGGACGCGTCGTGTTCCTCGCTGAGTTCGATTGCCGGTTCGTCGGCGTCGGCGGTCACGTCGAACAGGTACGGGTGGACGACCCACTCGCGCTCGCCGCCGTCCGCGAGGTCGTCTCGGAATCGTACCGGCCGCCCGGAGCGGACGAACGAGACGTCGTCGTCCTCGAGGCCGGTTTCCTCTCGAATCTCGGCTCGAACCTGTGCGTCGGGATCGTCTTCGGCGAAGCCGGAAACGCCGCCCCACTGACCCTGGTAGGTACCGACGGCGTCGCTCCGGCGCAACAACAGTACATTGCCGCGGTGGCGGAGGAACGCGGTGACGACGTGGCTCTCATCTGTATCGTCATCGTCCCCACTCGCCGCTGACGGCTCCGATGAGTCGCTCATACGCGAGGCCACGCGCGCCCGGAGGGAATCGCTTTCGGGATTCGACGTCGTACGCCCGCACACGACTTGCGTCGCGATCGTGAGCGACACGCACGTTCCGTCTCGAGCGACCGAGATTCCCGAGTGGGTCGCCGACGAACTCCGGGCGGCCGACCATGCGATCCACGCGAGCGATTTCGACTCGCAGGCGGCCTACGAGCGCATCCGGGAGTTAGCCGACGGCAACCTGACCTGCGCCCGCGGGAACACGGATCCCGGAGCACTCGAGTTGCCGGCGACCGACACGCTCGTCGTCGACGACGTCACCTTCGTCGTCACGCACGGTACCGGGTCGCCGAGCGACTGGCACCGGCGGTGCTCGAGACGGCACACGACGTCGTCGGGGCCGATGCCAACGCAGTTGCCGTCGCGGGCCACACCCACGAGGCGATCGATACGGTCGTCGACGGGACCCGCGTGCTCAACCCCGGCAGCGCGACCGCGGCCCGGCCGGCGACCTACGAGACGATGCTGGTCGCGACCGTCGACGGCGACGACCTCACGGTCGAGAAGCGGACGCGCTGAGCGTTTCGAGGAGACGTGTGCCCCCGATTGACGAACGCTTTACAGTTCGGCGCGAGAAACGACGTGCAGCAATGACTGGCAACGACGAGCCCCGATCCGTCACCGACGCGCAGGTTGGCGTCGACGTCGGCGGCACCTTCACCGACGTCGCCCTCTCGGTCGACGACCGCCTGATCACCGCGAAGGTGCCGACCACCGACCCCCAGCACGTCGGCGTCCTCGAGGGGATCGAGAAGGGCTGCGACGACGCGGGGATCGACCCCGCCGAGATCGACGGCTTCGCCCACGCGATGACCGTCTCGGTCAACGCCCTGCTCGAGCGCGACGGCGCGCGGACGGCGCTCGTCACCACCGAGGGCTTCCGCGACGTCCTCGAGATCGGGCGCCAGGACCGGCCCGACCTCTACGATCTCGAGGCGGAGAAGCCCGACCCGCTCGTGGCCCGCGACCTGCGGTTCGAGGTCGACGAGCGGACGACCGCCGCGGGCGTCGAGCGACCGGTCGACGAGAGCGAGATCCGCGACCTCGCGGCGACGCTGCGCGAGCGCGACGTCGAGGCGGTCGCGGTCTGTCTGCTCCACGCCTACGCCGACCCCGAAAACGAGCGCGTCGTCGCCGAGACGCTGCGCGAGGAACTCGACGCGCCGGTGTCGGCCTCCCACGAGGTGCTCGCCGAGTTCCGCGAGTTCGAGCGCACCTCGACGACCGCGGTCGACGCCTACGTCCGGCCCGCGATCGACCGCTACGTCGGCCGCTTGGTCGATCGGGCGTCGGACGAAGGGATCCCGACCCCGCGGATCATGCAGGCCAACGGCGGGATAGCCGACCCCGAGACGGTCCGCGAGCGCGCGGTGACGACGACGCTGTCGGGTCCAGCCGCGGGCGTCGTCGGCGCTGCCGCGACGGTCGACGACGAGGACGTCGCAGGACTCGTCACCTTCGACAT